>NZ_CP159289.1:2400000-2746250 GCF_040448675.1 Dyadobacter sp. 676
GCTGAAAACGATCGAGGCGAATGCCTATGCTTTGGGCGTGAAGCAGCATGCCACAATTTCGAAAACCAAGGAATATTACAACGACTGCATCAAATACCTGATATTCGGTAATATCCTGAAAAACAATACTTATCCGCTTTCCGTAAGCGCCGAGCGTATTTTCCAGGCCGTTGCAGTGGCTGAATACGCCAAAGAAATCGGTGCGAGCGCGATCGCGCACGGGAGCACCGGCGCCGGTAACGACCAGGTTCGTTTCGATATGGCGTTCCGTATCATCGTTCCGGATGCAGAGATCATCACACCAATCCGCGACCTGAAACTTTCGCGCGAAGCAGAAATCGAATACCTGACCGCGAAAGGCGTTTCCCGCGACTGGACCAAGGCTGCGTATAGCATCAACAAAGGCCTCTGGGGAACCTCGGTAGGCGGTAAAGAAACACTGACTTCGGACCAATATCTGCCGGAATCGGCGTGGCCGACGCAAATCACCAAAACAGAGCCGGAGCGCATTACATTGGAATTCGTGAATGGTGAACTGAAAGGCGTTGCCGGCGAAGCGTTCGATAACTCTGTGACTGCCATTCAAAAACTGGCCGAAATCGCGCAGCCGTTCGGCATTGGCCGGGATATCCACGTGGGCGACACCATTATCGGTATCAAAGGCCGCGTAGGTTTCGAAGCCGCCGCTCCGTTGATCATCATCAAAGCGCACCATACGCTTGAAAAGCATGTTTTGACAGAGCAGCAATTGTACTGGAAAGAGCAGCTTTCGAACTGGTATGGCAGTTTGCTGCACAAAGGCCAGTTTGTGGAACCGGTCATGCGTAACATTGAAACGTTCCTGGCTGATACGCAGTCGCACGTGACGGGGAAAGTGCACGTTTATCTGGCTCCATACCGCTTCCATGTGGAAGGTATCGAGTCACCTTATGACCTGATGTCGTCGAAATTCGGCAGCTACGGCGAGATGAACAACGCCTGGACCGGCGATGACGTGCGCGGCTTCTCGAAAGTGGCCTCGAACCAGGTGATGATTTATGAGAAAGTGGGTGAGTCGGTTAATCAATAGTTGATATATGACCAAAATAGAACTTCAAAGTCAAATCCAAAGGAAGGTCCAGGGACTGCCTGCCGACGTTCTTCAGGAGCTTTATGACTATCTGGAAGCTATTTTGGAAAAAAGAAAACAGCAGGCGGAAATAAAAAGCGACCTGCAAGAATGGTGGAACGGCATTGCCGATTTTTCCGATGATTTTTTAACTCAACGTATCCAGCCCCCACTCGATAAATCTGAAAATTTATTCGAATGAAATATCTGTTGGATACCAATATAGTGGCCTACATTATCAAGAGAAGGCCCATTGAAGTCTTACATAAACTACAATCCCTCGATTGGACAGAGATTGCGATCTCGTCAATTGTGGCTGCGGAATTATGGTATGGTGTTGAGAAAAGTCAGCTGAAAGAACAGAACAGGGCGGCACTGGAAGCTTTTCTGAGACCATTTACGATCCTGGATTTTGACACACGGGCAGCCGTGGCATACGCCTCCATCCGTGCGGATCTGGAAAGTAAAGGTAAAGTCATTGGAGCTAACGACCTGCTGATCTCGGCGCATGCATTGAGCCGCGGGTTAATTCTGGTTACCAACAATGTCAAAGAGTTTGAGCGGGTTGGTGGCTTACAAATTGAAAACTGGATTACAAATGAGTAACATTAATATTGGAATAATAGGCGCAGCAGGCTATACCGGGGGCGAGCTGATCAGAATCCTGATAAACCACCCGAATGTAACCATCGCGTTCGCGCACAGCAAAAGCCAGGCGGGCAAGCCCGTTTATGCGACGCACACGGATTTGCTGGGAGATACCGAGCTGGTCTTTTCAGGCGACGACATTCAGCCATTGCTCGATCAGCAAGGTTTGAATGCGATTTTTCTTTGCTCCGGCCACGGCGAGTCGAAAAAGTTTCTGGACGAATACCAATTGCCGGAAACCGTAAAAGTGATTGACCTCAGCACCGATTTCCGGAATGAGTCGAATGGCTTTGTCTATGGCTTGCCGGAATTGCAGCGCGAGCAGATTAAAGGTGCCACTAAAATTGCTAACCCGGGCTGTTTCGCAACAAGCATCGAGCTGGCGGTGTTACCGCTTGCCAATGCAGGTTTGATCAAAGACGACATCCACGTGAGCGCGGTGACGGGCAGCACGGGCGCCGGGCAGGCGCTAAGCGCGACCACGCATTTCACCTGGCGGAACAACAATATGTCGATCTACAAGGCATTCACACACCAGCATTTGACGGAAATCAAAATGACATTCGGCAAGTTGCAGGCTGGTTTCGACAAGCCGGTAAACTTTGTCCCATACCGCGGCGATTACACACGGGGCATCATTGCGAATGTATACACACGTTTCGAAGGTACTTTGGAAGAAGCTAAGGAGCTTTACAAAAGCTATTATGCCTCGCACCCGTTTACGCACGTAAGCGACACGCCGATCGATTTGAAGCAGATTGTGAATACCAACAAATGCTTCGTCCACCTCGAAGTGCACGACGGCCAGCTGCTGATCACGAGCATTATCGATAACCTCACCAAAGGCGCGTCAGGACAAGCGGTGCAGAATATGAACCTGCTGTTCGGTTTGCCGGAAGATGCGGGGCTGCGGTTGAAAGCGCCGGCGTTTTAATTGAGATTTGAGTCGTTTGAGTTTAGAGCGTAAACGAGATGATAGCGATGAACGATTTGATTCAAACATATTACCAATTGAGCGAAACAAAGCAAAAGCAGTTGCTTGCTTTTGCTAATTTACTCTTGCTCAAACAGAAAGCGAAACAATCGAGCGGAAACCTGGCAGACTGGAAAACCCGGATCGCCGAAGCCTCCACTTGGAGCGAGGAAGACATCAAGGCACTCGAACAGAACGCAAAACATCTGAACGAATGGAGAGTACAGGATTGGTAATTGATACCGGGATATTCATCGAGTATTTACGGAGACCGGAAAAGTCAAAAACAGCCCTGGCGTCATTACCAAACGACGTTTCGCTATTCGTCTCGGCAGTTACAGTTTAGGAATTAATGATGGGAGCAACCAATGACCAAAAGAAGAAGGACGTCGAAATCCTTCTTGACGGAATTTCAATCTTACCATTCGACGAGGAAGTTTCGCTGAAAGCGGCGGAAATTTACCATAACCTCCGAAGGCGAAACATGATGATTGAATTCCGCGACATATTCATTGCTGCCACAGCAATCATTTTTCAATTACCAATCAAAACACCAAACAAGGATCATTTTCAAAGAATCGAAACTTTGGAACTGGCCTGATAAATCACAAAAGAAATGTCACACCTCTTTGACGTCTACCCCATTTACGATATAGAACCCGTAAAAGCCGAAGGCAGCTATCTATGGGACCAGCATGGCACCAAATACCTCGACCTTTACGGCGGCCATGCGGTGATCTCAGTCGGCCATTGCCATCCCTATTATGTGGATAAGCTCACGAAGCAACTGAATGCGATCAGCTTTTACTCCAACTCGGTCAAAATCTCCATCCAGGAAGAATTGGCGGTGAAGTTGGGTGAGTTATCGGGTTATCCTGATTATAAATTGTTCCTCTGTAATTCTGGCGCGGAAGCGAACGAGAACGCATTGAAACTGGCGTCGTTTCACAACGGCAGAACGAAGGTAATCGCTTTCACGAAGTCGTTCCATGGCCGGACGGCCGGCGCAGTAGCTGCTACCGACAATCCGTCGATTGTGGCACCGGTGAATTACAAAGAGCATGTTACTTTCCTGCCGTTTAATGACGTAACCGCCGCGGCCAAAGGCATTACCGACGAAGTTTGCGCCGTAATTGTGGAAGGTATCCAGGGTGTAGGCGGCATTAATGTTTGTACAGACGAGTTTTTACAAACATTAAGACGCAAATGCGACGAAACCGGCGCGATCCTGATCCTCGACAGCGTGCAATGCGGCTACGGACGGACGGGCAAGTTCTTCTCGCACCAGTTCAGCGGCATCGAGCCGGACATTATGTCGATGGCCAAAGGAATGGGTAACGGCTTCCCGATCGGCGGGATACTGATCTCTCCGAAGTTCAAAGCAAGCTATGGTTTGCTGGGAACGACTTTCGGCGGAAACCATCTGGCTTGTGCGGCAGGCGTGGCGGTACTCGACATTATGAAAGAGGAAAACCTGATCGCGAACGCGGCTGAGATTGGCGAATACCTGTTTGAAGGCATTCAAGCGATTGGCGGCTATAAAGAACTGAGAGGCCGCGGGCTGATGATCGGCATCGAGTATGATTTCCCGGTGAAAGACCTGCGAAACAAGCTTTTGTTTGAACACAAAATGTTTACAGGCGTGGCGGGCGCGAACACGATCCGCCTTTTACCGTCGCTTGCATTGGGCAAAACGGAGGCCGATCTGTTCCTGGAAGCATTGAAAAAAGAAGTATCTGTCGCGGCTGAGTGACTTTTTTTGAACTAATACCATCCTTGTCCCAGTTGAGAATAGGAACACCTATCTCCGAAATTTTAACCTGAATGAAACACTTTCTGTCCATTAAAGACGTCACCGACCTCCCACAGCTTATCAGCAGCGGCATCGCTGCGAAAAAAGACCCGTTCGCAGACCAGACGCTTGGGAAAAACAAAACCATAGGCCTGTTGTTTTTCAATTCAAGTTTGAGGACGAGGATCAGCACGCAAAAAGCGGCGCAAAACCTTGGCTTGAATGTGATCACGATGAATGTCGGCCAGGACGGTTGGGGGTTTGAGATGGAGGAAGGGGTGATCATGAATGGCGACAAGGCGGAACATGTGAAGGAAGCGGCGGCTGTGATCGGCAGCTATTGCGATATTATCGGCATCCGCTCGTTCGCCGGCTTGCAGGATCGCGATAAGGATTATTCCGAAATCGTTTTCCAGCAATTCAAAAAATATGCGCAGGTACCGATCGTAAACCTCGAATCGGCCACGCGGCACCCGTTGCAATCGCTGGCCGACTGCATTACGATCGAGGAATTTAAACTGAAACAGCGCCCGAAAGTGGTACTGACCTGGCTGCCGCATTTCAAGGCACTACCGCAGGCAGTTGCGAACTCGTTCTGCGAGTGGATGAACCCCATGGACGTGGAACTCGTGATCACGCACCCGGAAGGTTACGACCTTTCGCCCGAATTTGTAGGTAAGGGTCAGGTGATTTACGACCAGGACAAGGCACTCGAAGGCGCGGATTTTGTGTATGGTAAAAACTGGTCGTCGTACAGCGAATACGGGAAGGTTTTGAACACCGATCCGTCGTGGATGATTACCGAGGCTAAAATGGCTTTGACCGACAACGGCAAATTCATGCACTGCCTGCCCGTGCGGCGGAATATGAAGGTAGCCGACGAAGTGCTCGACGGTCCGCGTTCGCTGGTGATCGAGCAGGCCGCCAACCGCGAATGGTCCGCACAGGCGGCATTGAAAGAGGTCTTGTTAGGTTTGCAGTAGCTATTTTTGCAAGACTGAATATAAAAAGAGGATGTATCAAGAAGAGTAGAATCATATTTCGTTGTCATAGCAATTTGATACACCCGCATTATGAAACCGATATTGAAATGAGTACAACCACATTGGCTCAACCCTCTGATTCGACAACGTTGAACGACGTCCGTAAAACCGGCGTACTGATCGTGAACCTGGGCACACCCGACAGTCCGTCGGTACCCGATGTGCGCAAATACCTGCGCCAGTTCCTGATGGACGAGCGCGTGATCGATATTCCGTATCTGAACCGCTGGTTTCTGATCAACCTCATCATTGCGCCATTCCGCGCGCCCAAGTCCGCGAAGGTGTACAAACAGCTCTGGCGGCCCGACGGCTCCCCGCTGAAAATTTATGGGTATTCGGTAAAAGATAAATTGCAGAAAGTCCTCGGCGACGGCTATATAGTCGAGCTGGCGATGCGCTACCAGAACCCCAGCATTGAAAAAGCGTTGAACGCGTTGCGTAAAGAATGCCTGACCGAAATCATCGTCGTGCCATTCTTCCCACAATATGCTTCGGCGTCTACCGGTTCGGTGTATAAGGAAGTCATGCGCGTCGTGCAAGACTGGGAAGTACTGCCCGAAATCCGTTTTGTAAACCGTTTCCTCGAACACCCGAAATTCATCCAGGGTTTTGTGAATTTAGGTAAAAAATACATGGCGCAGCACGATTACGACCATTTCGTGTTCAGCTACCACGGCTTACCGGAGCGGCAGATCACGAAAGGCGATGTTACCGGCAGCTTTTGCCAGTTCGGCAGCTGCTGCGACAAGCTCGATCACCGCAACCAGCATTGCTACAGAGCACAATGCTTCGAAACTACACGGTTGCTCGTGAAAGGTTTGGGTATTCCCGAAGGTAAATATACGACCTGCTTCCAGTCGCGCTTGGGCAAAAATCCGTGGATTAAACCCTACACCGATGAAGTGATTCCGGAGTTAACCCAAAAGGGTGTTAAAAGTGTGCTGGCATTTTCACCGGCGTTCGTGGCCGACTGCCTCGAAACGACCATTGAAGTAGGTGAAGAATATAAAGAAATGTTCGAAAATGCGGGCGGTGTGCATTGGCAGCTCGTCGAAAGCCTCAACGACAGCAATATCTGGGTCGAATGCCTGGAAAATATCATTAAAAACCCGGCCTCCTGATCAAGGGGCCGGGTTTTGGCTTTTTATAGGTTAATGCGTGATTGTTACAGGCTCACGCTTTCTTTCTTGTAAAGGCCGATCAGCGTCTCCACCGCATAATCGATTTCAGCTTCCGTATTGTACTTCCCGAACGAAAAACGCACGTTAGCACGGTTTTCATCGATTTTAAGCTCATTCAACACATGCGAGCCGATGTCAGTACCGCTTGAGCACGCGCTACCACCTGAAACGGCGATTCCGGCAATATCCAGATTGAATAACAACATATCGCTGATGTCCGACGGCGGCAGGCTTACATTCAGGACGGTGTAAAGACTTTTATTCAAATCCGCCGAATTGCCGTTGAAAGCAATACCTTCGATGCCTTCCTTTAACTTTCCGATCATCCGGCTTTTCAAGCCTTCAATGTGTGTCCTATGCGCGTCCATGTCACGGTAGGCGATTTCCAATGCCTTCGCCAGACCCACAATGCCGTAGATATTCTCCGTTCCTCCGCGCATATTACGCTCCTGCGCGCCCCCATGCACAAACGGGTTGATCTTAATGCCTGGACGAACATACAGGAAGCCGATACCTTTCGGTCCATTGAACTTGTGCGCCGCACCGACGATGAAATTCGTTTTCAGTTTTTGCAGATCGTGGCGGTAATGGCCCATCGTCTGCACGGTATCGCAATGGAAAATAGCGTCGTATTTTTCGCAAATATCCCCGGCAGTTTCCAGGTCTAGCAGGTTACCGATTTCATTGTTTCCGTGCATCAAAGAGACCAACGAACGCGGTTTCGAAGCCAGCAATGCTTCCAGGTGTTCCAGGTCGACCTCACCTTTCTCATTCAAGTTCACAAAACTCAGCTCGATCGCACCCAGTTTTTTAAGATGTTCCAAAGTATGTAACACCGCGTGGTGCTCAATGCGTGAGGTAATGGCGTGTTTCAGACCGAACGTCTCGATGCTCGAACGGATAGCGGTGTTATCTGCCTCGGTACCGCCGGATGTGAAAAATATCTCGGCTGGCGCAGCATTCAGGATTCCCGCGATATTCTTTCTAGCCCGCTCGATGGACGAACGTACGGCGCGACCGTAAGAATGGATGGAGGAAGGATTGCCGAATTGCTCGGTCATCAGCGGCAGCATGGCTTCAAGGACTTCAGGGTCCAGTTGCGTCGTAGCTGCATTGTCCAGATAGACTTTCATTGGGATATAAATTAGAAAAATCACTCATTGTCAGTTCAGACAACAAGTGATCCAAATTAGCAAAGCAACAGCTTTATTATTTCTTCGGTTCCGAAATAATTTCCTTGATATCGGAAATGATTTTATTGGCAAGGTTGGTGGCGGTGGTTTGCGTCTCCGATTCAGAGTAGATCCGAATGATAGGCTCGGTGTTGGACCTTCTCAAATGCACCCATTCGCGATCGAACTCGATGCGGACGCCGTCGATCGTGTTCACGGGCTGCTTCGAGTAACGCGTCTGGATGCGGTCGAGGATATTATCGACATTGATCTCCGGCGTAAGCTCGATCTTGTTTTTCGAAATATAATAATTCGGATAAGACCTCCTTAAAACCGAAGCTTTCTTGCCCGATTTCGCCAAATGCGTCAGAAACAATGCGATACCTACCAGCGCATCGCGGCCGTAGTGGCTTTCGGGATAAATCACCCCGCCATTCCCTTCACCGCCGATCACCGCTTTGTTGGCTTTCATCGCATTTACCACATTCACTTCACCTACCGCCGACGCAAAATACTGACCGCCGGCTTTAATAGTAACATCACGCAATGCGGCCGTCGACGAAAGGTTAGAAACTGTATTTCCCGGTGTATTTTTCAAAACATAATCCGCAACGGCCACAAGCGTATACTCTTCTCCAAACGGCGTACCGTCCTCGCACATCAGCGCAAGCCTGTCAACGTCGGGGTCCACAACGATACCCAACTGGTAAGAGCCGTTATTCAGCTCTTTACTGATATCGTGCAAATGCTCGGGCAACGGCTCGGGGTTGTGCGCGAAGTTGCCGGTTGGCTCGCAGTTCAGTTTCTTGATATTCCTGGGATCGACGCCCAGCGCTTCCAGCAACATAGGTACCGCCACGCCGCCGGTCGAGTTGACCGCATCGACCACGATTTTGAAACCGGCGTTCCTTACCGCCTCCACATCGACGAGCGGAAGCGACAGTACTTGGTCGATATGTTTCCGGAGATACGTGTCATCGGCGGCATAGCTGCCGAGCTTTTTTACATCCGGGAAGATGAAATCCTCCTCTTCCGCAATGCGCAGCACTTCGGCACCTTCCGCTTCCGAAATGAATTCGCCTTCGCTGTTGAGTAGTTTGAGGGCGTTCCACTGGATCGGGTTGTGGCTTGCCGTCAGGATAATCCCCCCCGCCGCGCCTTCCGCTTTTACAGCTATCTCGACAGTCGGAGTGGTGGAAAGGCCAAGGTCGAGCACGTTCAGGCCCACACCTTGCAAAGTACCGGCCACCAGGCGGCTTACCATCTCACCGGAAAGCCTTGCATCCCTGCCGATTACTATTTTCTGATTCTGCGGATTGGTACGCCTCACCCATGTCCCGTATGCAGCAGCAAACTTAACAACATCAATCGGAGTCAGCGCCTCACCCGATTTTCCACCCACGATTCCCCTGATTCCTGAGATAGATTTAATTAACGTCACGATCTAGAATTCCTCTTTATGTTTGGTTGCAAAAATACTAAAATTCCCTCTCCCCAATTAGATTTTTCTACAAACAATAAACTACAAGTGAGTATCTGGACTTATATCTTTCCCTCGCCCTCAGCTTCGTCGGCTTGCCGGAAAAGCAGCGACTGTCTAGTATTTCAGGCCAGTTCCAGCGATCATGCCTTCGAAATCTCTCCCATTTTATTAAATACCGGGTCCATCCATTCCAGCGACAATTTTTGTACAGAATTGCTCAGCAGTGCACTCCACTGTTTACCCACGTAATCGAGGTCGTCCTTCTCGAAACGATGCTCCACAAGCTGGAAAGAATCTTTTTCATACATAACGACGTCAATCGGGTAATCCACATCGTTGGAACTCACGCGGGTGGAATCGAAGGACAGAAAACCAATCTTCAGTGCATCCTGCATCGACGAATCGAACTTCAAACTCCGGTAAAGCAATGGCTTCCCGTAACCCGAATTTCCGATGATAATGAACGGCGAGCCGTCGCCTACTTCCACCCAGTTGCCCTCCGGGTACAAAAGGAAAAGTTTGTGATCGGAATCGTTTTCCAATTGCCCGCCTACGATCGCGAACAGGTTGAAAACGAGCCCGGCACCGTTCAGCGCCATCCGGTCTTCGTCGGCTACCCGCCTGACCTGCTGACCCAATGCATTGACCGCTTTGTAAAGCTTGTCGAATGAAGTGTCCCGTTCTTCGAGGACTTCCTTGAAATAGGTAATAGCCTTGTCGCGCACCGACCTCAGCCCGGAGGTCATTACAAAAATGGAGTGCTTTTCAGACTGATAAACGGATACCTTCTTGTTGGTCGAAACCTCGGTCCCGGAGGTAAGGCGCGTGTCGGCAATAGCCACCAGGCCCGATGCGACTTTGATACCCAGGCAGTATGTCATGTGTTAGCAGCTCAATGATGATAGAGTCGCTAAGATAGGAAAGTTTTGATCAGTTCATCCACTGGCTTTTGAAATGCCCCTGGCTCTGGCTTTGCGATTGCCCGGTTTCCAGACCGAAGTACATATCGAAGATCTTGTTGTCCACATCATTGTTCTTGATCTGGAATTTATCGAGGTATTCGTGCAGGCCCATTTTGAAAACATCCTCCACATCCGTGAATTCCAGCTCGCTGCGAATTTTGCTCAATGCGCGCTCCGCCGGGTTGGTGTAGCCGCGCTCGGGAATGGAGCCGGCGATGGCGTACAGCGACAGTTCCGCCTGCCGCACACAGTAGGCGATCGAGCGCGGGAAGAGCTTATCGAGGATCAGAAACGCCACGATATTCATGGGCGTCAGCGCACGATGCGTTTGACGGTACATATTATAGGCGCTCACCGATTTCAGCACCGCGGTCCAAAGCATCAGGTCGAGGGTGGAGCCCGAGGTTCCCGAGTCCTGCAACAACGTAAAATACTTCACATCCAGGAAACGCGAACATTTGTCGGCCCGCTCGATATGCCTGCCCAGCCTCCCGAAATGCCATCCCTCGTTGCGGGTGATGGTGGAATCGACGACTCCGTGGAAAAGCTGGCAATTCTTGCGGATATCCGTAAAATACGACTGCATATGGTCCATATTCCGGAAATCGTCGGGCGAGGTCTCTTTTATGCCCAGATAAAACGTGTTGATACTCTCCCACATTTCCTTCGAGATCGTCTCGCGGATGGTCCGCGCATTCTCGCGCGCCTCGTACAGGCAACTGATGATCGAGTTCGGATTGCGCTTATCGAATGTCATGAAATGGATGACATCCTCTTTCGTGGGCTTATCGTAGTATTTGTAAAACAAAAAGTGGTCGGCCGTTGCGATCAGAAGCGGCTCCCATTGCTCGTCCACATCGGGCGGAAGGTCCAGGGCCAGGTTAAAATTGACTCCCACGAAACGGGCATAGTTTTCGACCCGTTCCATGTAACGATTCATCCAGTAAATAGAATTCGCAACTCGGCTCAACATAATTGAAAGTAATGTCTCTAAAAATGCAAATCAGAATAATTCTAATGCGATTAAGCCAAAATACCTAATAATATTTTGCAAATACAATAATATACAAAAAGTAATATTATTTCTTCACAAATTATTATCCTACAAAATTCGCCTGCCAGTTTGGAATGTTCCCGAAACCTTTAAAATTTGTAACTTAACCATTCATCCAATCATAACCCGTATTTTCCTGTGTCAAAGAAAGAACAATTTATTGCAGCAATTCAGAAATCTTATCAAACTGACAAACCTGTAATTCATTTGGGGTCGGCTATTCTCGACGGCGAGATCATCGGCGAGGCCCGCGTAGACCTTCCCTTGCGCATGATGAACCGCCACGGGCTGGTGGCCGGAGCTACCGGGTCGGGCAAGACGCGTACATTACAGGTCTTTGCGGAGCAGCTTTCGGCGGCGGGTGTGCCGGTTTTCATGTCCGATATCAAAGGCGACCTTTCCGGTATCGCGCAACCGGGCAAAACCAATGCAGCCCTGGAAGAACGCGCACAAGTACTCGGTACGGTTTTCGAACCGAAGGGATTTCCCGTCGAACTGTACTCCCTCAGCGGCAACAAAGGCGCCCAAATGCGTGCTACCGTACTGGAATTCGGGCCGATATTGCTTTCCAAAATCTTCGAACTGAACGAAACCCAGGCCGGCGTACTCGCTATCCTGTTCAAATATGCCGATGACAAGGACCTGCCGATGGTGGATCTGAATGACTTGAAAAAAGTCCTGAACTACCTCTCCGAAGGGCCGGGCGCGGCAGAAATCAAGGCCGATTACGGTACCATTTCCGCGTCCACGGCCGGAACGATCCTGCGCAAGATCGTCGCACTGGAGCAACAGGGTGTCGGCAGCATTTTCGGGGAAAGATCCTTCGACATCGCAGATCTGATCAATAAAGTCGACGGCCAGGGAGTGATCAGCCTGCTGAATGTGTCCGACGTGCAGGATAAGCCCGCATTGTTCTCGACATTCATGCTGAGCTTGCTCGCGGAATTATACCAAAAACTGCCCGAAGCCGGCGATCTGGACAAACCCAAACTGGTATTCTTCCTCGACGAGGCCCATTTACTTTTCAAAGATGCCCCGAAAGCATTCCTCGAACAGATCGAGCAAGTGGTGAGGCTGATCCGCTCCAAAGGCGTGGGAATTTTCTTCTGCACCCAAATGGCGCAGGACGTGCCGGTATCGGTGCTGGGCCAGCTCGGTAACCGCGTACAGCACGTGCTCCGTGCATTCACTCCGCAGGATGCCGAGGCTTTGAAACAGACCGTTAAAACTTATCCGAAATCGGATTTCTATTCCATCGACCAGGTGCTGACGACCCTCGGCATCGGTCAGGCGTTGATTACGGTTTTAAATGAGAAAGGTATTCCAACCGAAGTCGCGGCTACACACCTGATGCCGCCTGCATCCGTCATGGGGCCGATGGTACAGGCAGACTACGATAAGCACGTGCAGCAATCGGATATTTATGCCAAATACAAAGACCCCGTAGACCCGGAAAGCGCCTACGAAATCCTGACCAAGCGCATGGAAGACCACGCCCGTGCGGAAGCCGAGGCGAAGGAAGCGGAAGTTCAGGCGAAAGTCGAGGCGAAAAAGGAGAAAGAGCAATCGAGCATGATCTCCGACGCGCTTAATTCGCCACTCGCGAAGCAAATTGGCCGCGAAGTGGTACGCGGCGTTTTCGGAATGTTGTTTGGCAAGAAAACAACGTCGCGCAAAAGCGGTGGCGGGCTGTTTGGATTTTAAAGGCTGTCAGGCTGAGCAGTCGAAGCCGCGATACTGTACCGCGGCTTCGACTACACTCAGCCTGACAATTCACTCAGACATCCGTATCATAAGCGATCACACAACGCTGATCGGCCAGCTTATCCAGGTTATCCGGCACGTCGAGGCGCGTTTTGGCATTGTCAAACGCGTCTCGGTACTTTTCTTTCAGTTCGCGGCGCTTGATTGCTTCCAGAAAACGGCGGGCATCTTCTTCGTTTTCCAGAACCAGTTCCGGAACGACGGTCGGTTTATTGTTATCGTCCTTCGCGACCATTGTCACATAAGAGGTATTGGTATGCCGTACCGAGCGGTTACGTACATTCTCGGCCACCACCCGAATGCCTACTACCAGCGAAGTTCTCCCCACATAATTCACCGACGCATGCAACGACACCAGGTCGCCTACCTCGACCGGTTCGAGAAAATCCACCCCGTCCACGGAAACGGTCACGCAATACGTTCCTGCGTGGCGCGACGCGCACGCGTATGCGACCTTGTCGATTAATGAGAGCAAAATGCCCCCGTGTATTTTCCCGCCGAAGTTGGCATAGGAAGGGATCATTAACTCGGTGAGGGTTGTCTGCGAAAAACTGACGGGCCTGGGCTCCATTATGTATTGTCTGGTTATTTCAAAAAGATAGTTTTACCGGTTTTAGCCGCTTCCCTCGCCGTTTCCAGTATTTCGACGACGGTCACATTTACCGGTAACCCGTACAAGTCGTTCTGTTCGAGTTTCAGGCGGCCCCGGACGACATCGGCCAACACCGAAAACGGATCGGTATAGGGAGCGGGCCGCGGATCGAGTCTGAGCGTTTCCTCCGGTGCGTTTTCCTGTAAGCGCTGGCGTACGGTGGTCGCGTTTACGGCCACAGCGTAGCCTTTATTACCGTAAACCTCCATATCCTTGCGGGCGAACGACCAGTTCCACGAGCCCTGGATAATGCATTGCGCTTTGGGATATTGCAGAATAATGGACGCTTCGTCGTCGACATTCTTGTAAATATCGGGCTTGTTCCGGTGCGTTACGGCGGTTACCGAAACGGGCCGCTCGCCCTTCATGAGCCAGGTCATCAGATTGGCCCCATAGCACCCGAAATCGATCAATGCGCCTGCTCCGTTTTTGACAGGGTCGGTCAGGATAGCGAAAAACTCCTTGCTTACCCCGATCTCCTTCGGCCCCTGGTGGCCGTCGTTGACCATCACTTTGCGGATTTCGCCCAACTTGCCGTCCTGGATGAGCTGGTTCACGTACTGATTGCTTGCGTACCAGGAAGTTTCGTAGTTGGTCAGAACGTGGATATTGTTATCCGTTGCCAGTTGCCGGATTTCCTTCGCATCGGCAAAAGTGGTCGCCAGCGGCTTTTCCACCATTACATTGATCTTCCGCGGCGCACACGCCCTCACCACTGCGACGTGCTCGTTAATCGCCCCGAATGCGGACACCGCTTCCGGTTTGGTCTCGTCAAGCATTTTGCCCAGGTCGGAATAGAAGAGCTTCGGATCGAGCTTGTAGCGTTCTGTAAATTGCTTCACCAAATCGGGATTTGTTTCCCAAATACCTACCAGTTGAATGTCGGTTTTGTCTTTCCGGTTGAAGATCCAGCCTACATGACCGTGGCTCAGGCCTGCCACGGCCACACGGACCGGCTTTTGTGCCATTGAAGAAATGCTTAGCAATGCAAAAAAGAGAGATACAAATGTTTTCATCGTCGTTTACGGTTCAGGATAACTTGTCAATAATGTCTTTAATTACCTCCTGCAAATAGGCGCCGTTGTAGGGACCGTACCAGTTCATGGTTTTCGTTTCGTACAGATCGCGGTTGAAATACTTATCGTGGGTAATGTAACCGATATACCCCCCCGTTAAAGCTCGTCACGATCAGGTTCAGGCCTTTTTTCTTCGCATAGGCATCCAGCGGAGCTGTCAGTTCACCAGAAAAATCGCAGGGCATGCCTACCATCAGGATATTGCCCATACGCAATGCTTTCACAAACACCGGATATTCGCCAAAAGCCTTTTTGAACGCCCACGGGCGCAATACAATGTTCATCGTAAGCCGCGGCGACGGCTCGCGCAGTGGTAACGGCAACGTCACGGTTTCCACAATAGAATTTTTAGAATCCTCCTTTTTCGTGTCGGGGGATAATAATGCGTTCTGAACACCAAATGCCTGGTTTTTCACCTCGTCGAAATCATCCGTTCCCTTTTCGATCGGCCCCATGCTGCCTACGGCCCCGGCCATGTACATCGCGAAGTTATACCGGCCTTTTTCCAGCGAATCCACGAGCGCCCCGGGATAATCGCGCGAGAGGACAATGTTTTTGGAATTTAAAACAGTTGAATGCGCGGCGAACGAGCTCAGAATCGCCTTTTGCCCGCTTTTGGCAACGAATGCCGCCGAGCGTATTTCAGGATCGATACCCCCCCTCCTCGCCTACCAGCCGGTTACGGATATCGAGTGAATCGAGCGATTCCAGGTAAGTCAGTTGCACGGGTTCAAGCTTCTTTCGGGCTTCGGTTATTGCCTGATGAAATGCGTTGGCCAGGCTTTCCACGATCGCGGGATCATATTTACCCGAGAAAAACAGCGACGAAATACCCGTTCCCCAACCGCCAACGCTATTATGGCTATGTGTGGCGCCGAAATAGATCTGCCCGAACGGAATATCGCCCGGTTTCAACTTCTCTTTCAGGGATTTGATCACCGTCGGCGGAACGATCAGCAAATCGGCGGCGACGATAGCCGCTTGGGTATGCCCGTTGTCGATCACCATCGCGCGCACGTAAACGGAGTCGTGCACAGCCGTGTACAGTTTTCCCCGGCGGTTACCGTAGCCCGCCGTAGGGGTAGGCGACGCCGGTGTGATATTAACCTTCGCCCATCCCGCCTGTAACGTTCCGGAAGCACCGGCGGTGTCGGGCCGGACTCCGGCGATGAGCGTTTTCCATTCCCTGTAATAGGCCATTTCCCGGTATGGCGTGTCGTCCATTGTTGTGATCATCGTGGCAATGGCAAGCACGAGCAGAAGAAGAAAAATCCCGATAACTTTTAAAATAATCCGCAGCAATTTCATGGATTGCGAGTTTAGGTTCGATGAAAAGACGGGATTCCCCGTTTTCTATTGATATCAAAATACCCGGCAAACCAGGTTTCAGGTTCGTGCCGGGCATTATGTCAAAAAAGATTTACTGGTAGATCACGCTTGCTTTACAAGCTGGATGTTGGCGATCAGTTTCACGTCCTCGCCGATCACCAAACCGCCCGAATCGGTCAGCTGCATATAATTCAGGCCGAATTCCTGACGGCTTAAACGCCCTTCCACCTCGAAACCGACACGCAAATTGCCATCGGCATCCTTTTCGGCACCGCCGTATTCGGCATCGAGCTCGATCGGCTTGGTAATGCCTTTCAGTGTGAGGAGGCCCGAAAGTTTATATTTATCGCCTTTTACTTTGTGAAAATAGTTTGATTGAAAAGTAATGTGCGGATACTGCTCGGCATCGAAGAAATCCGCCGAACGCAGATGAGCGTCGCGCATCTCCACATTGGTATCGATACTGCTCACGTCGAGGGAGAAATGTATTTCCGCATTTTCGAAGTTATTCATATCCGAAGTAGCCCCGCCTTCAAAATTCTTGAAGGAACCGGTAATCGTCGAAATTACCAGGTGTTTGATCTTGAACTGCACTTCTGAGTGCGCCGGGTCTACGATCCATTTTGTAACTGCCATAGATGTATTATTTAAATTTCACTAAATACTACTCGTCCTAAAATTAATATTCCTGACGTACAAACGCCGATTAAAACGATTTAATTCTGGTCTATACGGGAGTTCATAATAAAATAAATGGCACGTAATTTTTAAGTAACTAAGCATCATTACATTGAACCAGATATTAATCCGCCTTATACATGAAAATGAAGGGAAGAAGCATATTCACGTACGACGTGTATGCCCCCACCACGGTAACGACCATGTTACGCCCCCGCCGTCAGGAAGGCCAGTCGATCATTCAGGAAGGTTTTAACATCGAGCCTTCAATACCGTTTTCGGAGTATACGGACCTTTACGGCAATCCGTGTCAGCGCACGATTTTGCCGGTGGGGAAGGTGACCATTTCCACCGAAGTGCACGCGCAGGTAAATCCCACGAAGCCCATTCCCGATCCGCCGCCTGCGTATATGCCCGTGGGGGATTTGCCTGATGAGGTAATGCATTATATCCTGCCAAGCCGCTATTGTCAGTCGGATTTACACGAAATCAATATGTTAGCCCTCGAAATCGCCGGCAACCTCACGCCGGGTTACGAGCAGGTGGAGGCGATCCGGGTGTGGATCCATCAAAACGTGCGTTATCAATACGGTGTTTCCAATGCCGCCACCACCGCGCTCGACACCGCCCGCAGCCGCATAGGCGTATGCCGCGATTTCACGCACCTGGCCATTGCATTATGCCGCAACCTCTGCATCCCGACGCGCATGACGGTCGGCTACCTCGATCAGTTGAAGGAAATGGATTTACACGCCTGGTTCGAAGTTTTCATTGGCGGCGAATGGTACACCTTCGACGCCGTGCAGGAAAAAACCGAGGGATACCGCATCGAAATCGCCCACGGCCGCGACGCCGCCGATGTAGCGATGGTTACCCAATACGGCAACGCGACATTGCAATCGCTGCACGTGGAAGTCGAATTGCTTGACGCGGAAAGGTAGGTGGGGCGGGAATGGAAATGCCGTCAGGCATGCGACAACAGAGCATTGTTATTACATGCCTGACAGCATTTTTTGACGCAACCAGCGCCGTCGCATTCCCACCAATATTACATGCTTAGCAGCATTTCTCTCGAACTACATTTGACTACACTTGACAATACCTGACCACACCCGACTAAATCACGCCCAGCTCGCGGCCTACTTTCGTAAATGCCGCCACCGCCTTTTCGAGGTCGCCCTGCTCATGCCCGGCCGAGATCTGGACGCGGATACGCGCTTTGCCTTGCGGTACCACGGGATAGAAGAAGCCGATCACGTAAATGCCTTCATCGAGCAGTTTGGCCGCAAATTCCTGCGCCAATTTTGCTTCGTAAAGCATAATAGGCACGATCGGGTGCTCGCCGGGCAGAATATCGAAACCGGCGTCGGTCATGGCCTCGCGGAAATATTGCGTATTCCGTTCCAGCTTATCGCGTAATTCGGTGGACGAGGTGAGCAGATCGAGTACTTTGATGGAAGCGCCTACAATGGATGGCGCCAATGTATTGGAAAACAAATACGGACGAGAACGCTGGCGTAAGATCTCAACGATCTCCTTTTTTGCAGCCGTAAATCCACCCGACGCGCCACCTAATGCCTTGCCGTATGTGCCTGTGATAATGTCGATACGGCCCATTACGTTGCGGTACTCGTGCGTACCCCGTCCGGTTTTTCCCATAAAGCCGGTTGCATGGCATTCGTCGATCATCACCATTGCCCGATATTGCTCGGCCAGGTCGCATATCTTGTCGAGCTGGGCAATGGTACCGTCCATGGAAAACACGCCGTCCGTCACGACCAGAATGCGGCGGCTGCCTTTGGCGTCTTCGAGTTGCTTTTGCAAATCGGCCATGTCGTTGTGCTTATAGCGAAAGCGTTTGGCTTTACAAAGCCTCACGCCATCGATAATCGAGGCGTGATTCAGTTCGTCGGAAATAATGGCATCCTGCTCGTTCAGCAACGGCTCGAAAACGCCTCCATTCGCATCGAATGCCGCCGCGTAGAGAATGCAATCCTCCATTCCGAGAAATTCGGCTGTTTTGCGTTCAAGTTCCTTGTGAATATCCTGCGTGCCACAAATAAACCGCACCGACGACATCCCGAAGCCATGCGAATGAATGGCGTCGATCCCCGCCTGGATCACTGCCGGATGCGACGAAAGCCCCAGGTAGTTGTTAGCACAAAAATTAAGCACATCCACACCATCGGTAGTAGCGATATGCGCAGCTTGCGGGGTCGTAATCACGCGCTCCTTCTTATATAACCCCGCCGAGCGGATTGCTTCCAGTTCGGATTGAAGCTCTTTTTGGATGGTACCGTACATTGTGATGAATTTTGAATTGAGTGAATTTTAAATGAGTGAATGAGTGAATTTGAATGAGTGAATTTGAACAATTTTAATGACCACTCTTGACTATGAATGACCACACTTGACCATTCTGTCATTCACTCATTCACTCATTTATTAACGACTTGATACTTCTTCCGCAACTCGCTGATCATCTCTTCCGTCATCTTATCGAGCGAGTAGCTTGGCCGCCAACCCCAGTCTTTTCTCGCCTGGGTGTCGTCGATTTCCTTCGGCCAGGAATCGGCGATGGCCTGGCGGAAGTCTGGTTTGTAAGTTATGTCGAAATCGGGGATAATTTTTTGAATGCTTTGGGCGATTTCTGCGGGCGAAAAACTCATTCCAGCGAGGTTGTAAGACGTTCGCACGGAGATTTTTTCGGCAGGCGCTTCCATCAGTCGGACTGTGGCGTCCATCGCGTCACTGATGTAGATCATCGGCAAGGTCGTTTCGGGTTTCAAAAAGCATTCGAATGCTTCGCCTTTCACCGCCTTGTGATAAATATCGACCGCGTAATCGGTGGTACCGCCACCCGGCATCGACTGATAGCCGACAATGCCGGGATAACGTAGCGAGCGGATATCGACACCGTACCGTTTGAAATAGTAATTCGACCAATTCTCACCCGCCGCCTTACTGATGCCATAAACCGTCGACGGATCAAGGTATGACCATTGCTCGGCCAAGGTATCCACACGGTCACCGAAAACGGCAATGGAACTCGGGTAAAAAACCTTTCTTACCCCGTTCTCTCGCGCTACTTCGAGTACGTTGAAATACGTTTGCATGTTGATGTGCCACGTCCGGAGCGGGTCCTGCTCGCCTTTTGCCGAGAGGATGGCGGCGAGATGATAGATTTGCGTAACGCCGTATTTCCGCACGATAGCTCCCATTTCACCGGCGTTGGTCGCGTCGAGCTGCTCAAAAATTCCGGCCGGGGATTCGGGCATGCGGATGTCCGTTGCCACCACTTTCCCCAGTCCGTAAATTTCCCTCAGATATTCCACCAGAACGGATCCGATCTGCCCGTTTGCTCCTATTACTAAAACGCAGTCCGTTTTCATAAAAAACCACTTTTGGGTAAAGCATAAATCACTTGCAATTTCCCATTTGCGAAAATTATTTTCAACAAACACCCTATTTTACAGGAAAGATTACCACACTATTTGAATTTTGAAGCAAAATTTACTTTTTAACGTTCAATTCGAAAGCGGTACCAGTAAATATTATTGCCCCATGGAACAGTTGGACAAAATCGATACCAAAATCCTTCGTATCCTGCAAAAGGACGCGAAGAAAACGACCAAGGAAATCGCGACGATGCTTAACCTAACCGTGTCACCGGTGTACGAGCGGATAAGAAGACTGGAAAGTTTGGGCTACATCAAACAATATGTAGCTATTTTGGATAAAAAGCTCATCAACAGGCAGGTGACGACCATCTGCCAGGTATCGATGCGCTACCATAACGAGGCATTTATCGAAAAGTTCGAACAGGAGATACAGAACCTTCATGAAGTGCAGGAATGCTATCACATGGCCGGGCAGGTCGATTTTTTGCTGAAAATCAATGTCGCCAGCCTCGACGAGTACCACGATTTCGTGAAATACAAGCTGTCTAAAATAGACAACATAGGCGTGCTCAACAGTACCTTCGTATTAAAGGAAATCAAGCACACCTCGGAGTTTTATATTTAAAGGCTGCGTTTCTTGACGTCAAATGAAACGGTTTTGCTGCCTGCCGTACCATCGGGGGTAATGCCCTGGATCACCACATTGTAACGGCCCGTCTGGTCGGAAGTATAAAATTCGACCGTCGCTTTGCCGTCTTTGCCGGTCGTCACATTCGGCGCCCAATGCAGAAGGTTCCGGAAGTCGGCTATGCGGCTGTTGGCATTGTTGCTATCGTATTTCGGGGCATAGAACTCTCTCTGTGCCTGAACGCCCTCGTAAGGCATCACCAGCACTTTCGGGTCGAGTTCAAAACCACCGAGGTCGCCGCGGTAAGTCGAGAAGCTGACAATACCGGTAAAAGTCATCGGCCCCAGAAAATAGCGCGAGCTCAGCAGCTCTATTTTTTTAACTTTCAAAGGATCCATTTCTATGATTTTATCGGCATCGAAGATTGGAATGCCATCCAGAAGCATCAGCGGGTCGGTGGTGTAGTAAGTGTTCGGAAGCAGCTTGTCGATCATTCGCAGATGAAACTCTTTTTGCCTCCTGCGCACGAGGACACCCTTCACATATTCCCTTAAAACCTCCTCCATAGTAGGAAAGCGGGTAAAATCGTCGAGGAAATACTTCTCGTCAGGCATCCCGAAGAACGGTAACGAGTCGGTAAGCACCGCTTTTTTCTCGGTGTAAATTCTCGGCAGGTACGCATTGGCGGTTTGCATGTTGATGGACCGCGTCAGCAGCTGGTTTTCCAGGTTCTTGTCAAAATAGAAAGATGCGGTGTGCGTAGTCGAGAATTGCCTTGAAAACGGGCTTGCCACCTCGAAACGGCAGGTTGTGTCATTGGCAAGGTCCGTTTGCAGCGTGATTTCCTTCGGGCCTGTAAATTGTCTTACTTCGAATTTCACCCGGCCGTTATCATCGCTTCTGTCGACGTACAACCGCGCCGGAACGTCCAGCGAAGCCAGGAACGCATCCTTGTTTTTAGCAGGCATTCCGTCGGATTTGTTGAGCAGGCGTGCATGGATAAAATGTCCGTCGTATTCAGGCAAATGTTCGAAGGTAACAAGCTGGCCTCCAAACACCTTGTCCCATTTCAAACGACGCCAGCCGTGGGTCAGCATCAGGTTATCGAGCTGGCGGTCGGCGTACTTGCCGGTGTTCTGCAAATAGTACCCGGGATTTTCAATATCACCTTTCAAATCGGCTGTAAGCCACAAATAGCTGTGGATATCGTGTTGCGGCTGATATTGAATGGAATCATCGAGGTACACCGCCACCGACAGGCTACTCCAGGCCGGCAACCCCTGTCCTGTCCCTGCCAGGAGGTTCACCGCCACTTTTTCCCGGGTAATGAAGCTTTTCCCGAGCTGCGCCTCGATGGTCAGCTGCTTTTCGGGCCTTTTGAAATACAGCCTTTCACAAACCGGTTTCAGCTTTTCATTGAATATGGTGATCTGGGAGATGCCTTCGCCCAGCTTAGCCTTTTCCAATACAAAAACCGCCTTTCCATTGCTCAACGCCTTTTTTCCAAACAGGGCATTGGCCTGGCGCGTGTGCGTGAGTATGTACACATTCGCGGGAGCGTCACTCTGAAGGCGTGCGGCAACCGTTATTTTCACGAGTGCCGACGTCGAATCCTTCACCTCCATGACGTAACCCAACGGCTCCGCTTTCGGTAATTCGTACTCGAACCGTTTACCTTTGGTGTCGGTAATGGCCGCCTTGTAGGTATCGCCTTCCGCAGGTTTCATCGTGAAATAGCCAATCCCGTTCAATTCCGGTTCAAATTCCAGGACCGTTTCATTCCGCTGATTCAAAATGCTCCCTTTAAACCGGATTCCCTTGCCATCGACGCCTACCGCGCGGAATGCGACCTTACTCTCGATGCCATTCACCCAGTGCCCGCCCTCGGGAAAAAACTGTACGTCGTAGTGCGTTTCCTCCTTCGAGGCCTTGTCCGGATCGAATCGCACGAACGGGTTCAGGATGGAGATGGATGTTTCGAAGTAACTCTCGGCGGCGAAGTTCTTCATCCAGCTGGTGTAGCAGCGCAATTTATATTTCCCGCTTACGAGCGTAGAAGGCACTTGTGCTGAGCCATTCCCACGACCATCGGCCAACGCGAATTTGGTCTGCACGACCGGGTTATTCTCCGTGTCCAGTACTTCCAGATAACCCACTTTGCTCAGGTCAAGAAAGCGGTGCGTGGCCCCGTTAAGGTTGTATGCCTTGAACCAGATCGTCTCCCCCACCAGGTAGAATGGCCGGTCGATATGCACATACATTTTTTCCTGCACGGCCCGCTCTGTGTAAAGCCCGAAGCGCTGTTGCATGGACGCCAGCATGGCGTCGTCCTGCGCACGCAAAGGCCCGTATAATGCCAATGCCAGCAAACCGCAAATTAATGTCCTGAGTTTCATTGTATATTTTCAGACAATAAAAATTATCACTCGTCCCAAAATGATGGCTTGGTGGTAGTCCCTCCCTGCGACCGGCAGTCGGCACACGACTCCGATGTCCCCAGGTAACCGCTTTTCGGCAAGCCCTGATAAAAATAGAGCAACACCGCCGCCCCGTTGAATGCTTCGTTAAAATCAAGTGTATCGGGGGCCTGGCAGCGGGGATACGCGCCTAGCCGTTCGCGGATAAAAACCCGCTGTTTCTGCTCCTGTGCTGCGCTGAAATAACCAAAAACCAGCTCTTTCGCATCGGATACGTTCCGGATGTTGCCGGTTACCTGCGATGGCTGGGGATCGAAAAGGCTGCCGGTCCCCTGGGTGGTTTTGGCGAGATCCGTCCAGTATTCAAATGCTTCGCGGGTAAGCCCGTACTGTTTTACAAGAATGGTATAACCGAAATACAGCTTGTTGGAAGCAATGTCCACGATGTTGACCGGCAACTCCCTGATGATGTCCTGACTAAGCTTGATCGTCGAACCGAGTTTGATATCCCTGGATGCCAGTGTTCGCCAGCAGACATTGATATTATCCTTCCGCGAAACGATTTGCCCCGCTTTATAATCGCGGGTCAGGCTGGAATAATAGGGCATCCGGTATTCGTAAGTTTCTTCGAAACTCCACCTGTAAAAACGCGTCGCATTCGTTGCGTCGTGGGTATTTACATAAATTAGCATCGCATTCCGCACCGGATCTACCCGATGGCTGATGCTGTCGATCGGCGGCGTCTTGCTTACTACCACGTATGCCGACTCGTACTGGCGCCCGTCGCTCCTCCGAATCCGAAGCCTGTATTTTGTATCCTGGTTGAATGACGACGGCGGCAGCTTGTAGGAACCGTCTCCCATATCCTGGAACGCGTAGCTCTCTCCGTTTTCCGCATCCACGACAATGGACGCACCTGTTTCCTTTTCCACCGCTTTGTCGTCGTTGGTGGCTTGTGTATGGCTTAAAAGAATGGTACTGGTATCGCCGTTTACATTCAGAAATCCGTCCACTACGAGGTAAGTTTCAGGATCGCTTACTTCCGGCGGCGAGAACGGTTCGATACAGCCGTTAACAGCCCATCCCACGGCCAGCCCCAACGACCACCATCGCCCCATGCGCCTTTTTCTGAAACCGCCACTTTTCAGTTCTTTGATGAAGTTTGTCTTTTTCACGATCATTACCGACAGATTCGTTACCAATACGAGGGTTTTTCGGTGGTACCACCTTGCAGACGGCAGTCGGCGCAGGAATGCGCCGCCACCAGAACAGAGTCCGAACGCGGCCCCCAGTAAGTCAGGAGCAATTTAGCCGTGTTCAAAGCGCATTCGTCGGCGTCGCGTGACGAGCACCGGATCGGAATGGTGTCCGGCTCGATACAGCGCGGAAACATGCCCAGCCTCGGCGAGATGGTGAATCTGCGGGTTTCCTCCGTCGCCGCGCTGAAATAACCGAATGCCAATATCCGCTGGTCGGCGACATTACGGATGTTACCTGTCACCTGCGACGGAAGCACATCGAAAAGGCTTCCGGTACCCTGGGTTGTTTTGGCAAGGTCGGTCCAGTATTCGAACGCCTGCCGCGACAAGCCATATTGTTTTACCAGGATGCTGTATTTGATAAAAAGCTTGTTGGTTGAAATAGGCACACGGTTAATCGGCAGGTCCTTAATCACATCGCTGCTCAGCTTGATGGTGCTGCCCAGCAATATACTGCCCGATTTCAGTTTCCCCCAACATCTGTTAATATTGTCCCGCCTGGTAACCACGGAATCGTTCCTGACCATCAATGCGGAATAGTAAGCCGCTTCGTATTCCCAGGTTTCCTCGAATTTCCAGCGATAAAACTGTGTTTTGCCCTGCGTGTCGTGGGTATTTACATAAAACACGGCCGCATTCAGCACGGGATCTACTTTATAGGTAACGCTGTCGATCGCAGGGGTGATAGTAACCGCCACGTACTCGGACAGGTATTCCTGCCCATCCTTTGTTTTAATCCTCAACCTGTACTTGCCCCCCCCGGTTGAACTGCCTGGGCGGCAATGTGTAAAGCCCCCACCCCGATTCGCTCAGCGGCGACGTTTCGCCGTTTTCTTCCTCCACCCACAATTGCGCGCCGGTTTCGATGGCCGGCGCGGCGCTCGCGTTGACGTTCTGGGTCCTGCGGAGTTCGATGCGCGTCGAATCGGTACCACCGACATTCAGGAAACCGTCGATCACCAGGTAGTTCTCGTCCGAGTTGGTCTCCGGTGGGGAAAACGGTTCGACACAGCTGTCAACGATCAGCAGTAATGCAAAAAAGCCTATTTTTAATAACCAGTATCTCATTACCCGCACCTCTTTTTAGAATCTGAAATTGTAGGTTACCGTCGGGATCGGCTGGCCGAAAATGGAAAGCTGATAGCCGTTCACCCGGCCACCGACCGTCTGGAAATAAACCGACGTCGGGTTCTTCCTTCCGAAAAGGTTGTAAACCGCGAGTGTCCACGAGCTGTGCGCCAGTTTTTTGATCCGGTGATTACCTTCGATGTTCATCGCTACGTCCGTCCGGTAATAATCGGGGATACGAAACTGGTTACGATCGGCATAATAGACCCTTTGCGAGCCATCGATCACGTACTTACCGATCGGCGGCGTGTAGGGCCGGCCGGTGCTGTACGTAAAGTTGAACGACACGCTGAAACGGTGCGAGAACCGGTAATTCGAGATCAGTGTAAAATCGTGCGGTTTATCATAGTTGCTCGGATAGAAATTACCGTCGTTAGGCGCGTCGGGCGAATCACGGTCGACGGCGCGCAGCAGCGTCCGCGCATACGTGTAACCCACCCAGCCGTTCAGCTTTCCGGTCATTTTCTTGATCATGAATTCCACTCCGTACGCTTTCGCTTTGGTATTGATCACCGCGGCTTCGATATTATGGTTCATGATCAGCGAGTCGCCGCCTTTGTAATCAAGGAAGTTCCGGATGTTTTTATAGTAACCTTCCAGCGAAACCTCTATTTTATTCCCCCTGAAATTCCGGTACAATCCCAGTGAAAGCTGGTCGCCGATCTGCGGTTTGATGTACGGGTCGCTGAGCTTCCAGATGTCGGTCGGCGAAACCGTCATGGTGTTCGTCAGCAGGTGAATATACTGCCGCAGAGTGTTGTAGCTCGCTTTAATCGAAAGGTTATCGAACAGGCTGTACCGCACCGACGCCCGGTATTCCGGCCCTCCGTAAGACTTGATCTTTTTACCCGATTTATATTCCTGCACTCCTTCCTGATAAATGTGATCGATCGGGAAACCAGGCAGATAGGTATTCACCGTTTTCGGTCCCAGATACTGGAAGAACGACCAGCGCAATCCGCCCGAAATGGACAACCGCGGGCTCACTTCCCATTTGTCTTCCAGGTATAGCGCACTTTCCGTAGCCTGTTCGGGTTCCAGCTCGTCGGGCATGATGAGCGACTCGCCGCCACGGGGCTTAAATGTGCCCGGGTGAAGCTTATAGTAGATGGTACTCAAACCAAATTCCAGCGTGTGCTTCGGATGCAGAACGTAGCTGAAATCGGCCTTGAAGTTGGATTGGTTAATATCAAATTTCAGATCGAACGAATTGAGCGGAAGACCTTCCGCTTCCATCGCGTACTGGTACTTGCTATGCGAGGCGGTGAATGCGCCGTACAACCGCGAATTGAAAGTATGTTTCCATTTAACGGAACCCAGCCGGTTCTGATACGCATATAATGTATCGCCATACAACCTGAACCGGTCGTCGCTGACGTAACCGGTCAGCGAGAGGCTGTTCTTTTCATTGATTTCATAGTTCAAATGCAGGTTGACGTCATAAAACGATGCGGAGCTCCTGTTGTAATTCTCGTTATCCAAAGCCCTGATCACCCAGTTTGAATAGGTCGAACGCCCGCCTAGCAGGAACGACGCTTTGTCTTTCACCAGCGGCCCTTCCAGTGTAACCCTTCCCGTTACCAGCCCGATACCGCCCGAAGCAACGAACTTCTTCTTATTACCATCCCGGCTGTTAATGTCGAGTACCGAGGCCAAACGCCCTCCGAAACGGGACGGAATCGTGCTTTTGTAGAGTTCCACATCCTTCAACACGTCGGGGTTGAATGCCGAAAAGAAACCGAAAAGGTGTGACGGATTGTAAATCACCGCATCGTTATATTGTATGAGGTTTTGGTCCACCGAGCCGCCGCGCACATTGAGCCCCGTGCTGTTTTCACCCACCGATTTGATTCCCGGCAGGGTAAGTATGGTGCGTAAGAGGTCGGTCTCGCCAAATACGGTTGGGACCTGTTTCAGGTTTTTGATGGTCAGCTTCACCGTCCCCATTTGCGTACCTACCACGTTCTTGTCCATACCCGCCTTAACGGATACTTCTTTCAGGGCAATCACGCTTTCGCGCATTTCGATATCCAGCTTGCCGTCGGAATAAAGTACAACCTGCCGCTGTGTTTCGCGCATGCCCGTGCTTTTGATACGCACTACATGCTTCCCGCGCGGGATCGTGAGCGCGTATTGCCCGAGCGCATCCGTGGTGACCCCGATGGACGGCGAGGTAATGAATACCGCCGCGCCGATCACCGGCTCACCAGTGACGGCGTTTCTGACGTAGCCTGTAATCGTCGAATTGCCGGGTGTTATCCTGTGTTTCCGTATTCCAATTTCATGCACCTTGCTTTCGGCAGTCGATAGCAGCTTTTCCTTGACGTCGCTATCGGGGCCGGCATAGGCGATGGAATCGGTTTCGCCCGCGCGTTCCGGGTTAAAAAGCCCTGGAACGAGCTGAGTAATGATTTTCTGCCCTTGGGTAATGAAGATACGCTTTTGCCCGTCGATGGCATATTCGAATTCGGAACCGCGGAAAACCTGGTCGAGCACTTCGCGCAGCGAGAGGTTGTTCACATTGAGGTCGAGTGTAAGGCTATCGAACTTCGCAGCGTCATAATAGAAATAGTAGCCGGTTTGCTCCTCCACCTGCTTCACAAACTGGTCGAATCGTGCCGAATCCAGCTTCATCGTGATCTTTTTCTCCGGCACGCTCTGGCCGTGCACAAACGGAGTAACAAAGAAGCCGCAAATAAATAGGGTTAAAGGTAAAAGTATTTTCATCTGGCTAATTGGTCGTAGGTTTCGACCATCTTCGCAATGGCCATTTCACGGTTTTTACGGAACTTGATCTTGTTTTCCCGCAGCACCCTGCGTAACTCCCGCTTGCGGTCCGGAAACAGTTCCAGCGCCGATTTCTTCGTATGCACAGGATGGTACCGGCCATCCTTGAACACATAGAAGAAATTCTTTTCGGGATAATAGGCGATTACTTTCTTTTCAACGATCTTTTCCTGCCGCGACTTGGTCCTGCGCACGAGCGTGCGCGACTTGCCGCCGTATATGATGTCGTAAAAACCGGTTCGCATCTGGGGGTTAATGTCCTTACCCGCTTCGAGTCTCGCGAAATGGTGGTTGTCGATAATAAAAGAATCCACCTTAACCGTCTGTAACAGCACATGGTCGCCATTGAAGTGCCGGATCACGACCTCGTCCCTGAAAATATCGTAGAGCATCGGGATACTGTCGAACTGCTGGCCGTCGTAAAGCACCGTACCATTGAGCCAGCGGCGCTGATGAAAAAACTGGTGTTCTTCCATGCGGGCGTCGTATACATAATATTGCCGCCCATTATACAAATTCTGGGAAACGGAAGTCGCGTTTTTGTAAAGCGACACCGGATAAGCCGCAACTTCCCTGGCCGAAGACGCTTCGGCCAATGAGCCCTGGGCATTGCTTTTCCCCGGAAACAGGGCATAAAGAAATAATGCAGTGGTAAAAATACGCATCTACGCAGTTGATTTTATGCAATACTTGTAAAGGCTATCGAAATGTTGCAGTACCGGGGCTTGTACTTATAGAAGTGCTCATAAGTTACATACTTCAAATGTAATTTAAATATTTTATTCGAATCATTAAATTAAATCACAAAAGAATCAAATGCTATTTATCTAATGCATAAGCGCCGGTTCCGGCGAATCCCCTAACTTTGGCCTTTTATACGTACCACACATTTCACTTACCTTTTATGAGAATCCTGATCACTGGTGGAGCCGGTTTTGTCGGCTCTTCGCTGGCCATAGCCCTGAAAACAAACTATCCCGACTACCAGGTTTACACACTGGACAACCTGAAAAGGCGCGGTTCGGAGCTAAATATCCCCCGTCTGAAAAAAGCAGGTGTGGAGTTTGTGCATGGCGATATCCGTAATAAGGAAGACTTTGACTCGATTCCGGCCGTCGATACGGTAATCGAAGCCTCTGCGGAACCATCGGTATTGGCCGGCCTGGACGGTACGCCCGACTATCTGATCAATACCAACCTGGTGGGGACCGTGAACTGCCTCAATTATGCACTGAAACATAAAGCCGGGTTCATATTCCTTTCCACGAGCCGCGTGTACCCGATCAAAACGATCGAGGAGTTGAATTTCGTGGAAGAAACAACCCGCTTCGCGTTGTCGGACGAGCAGACGGTACCGGGGGTCTCATCCAAAGGCATCGCCGAGGATTTCCCGCTGAACGGCGCGCGTTCGCTTTACGGAACTACGAAACTGGCTTCGGAGCTGATCATCCAGGAATACAACGAGTTTTACAACCTCAAGACGGTTATCAACCGTTGCGGCGTGATCACTGGCCCGTGGCAAATGGGCAAGGTAGATCAGGGCGTAATGGTGCTTTGGATCGCCAAGCATTATTTCGGACAGCAACTCGGTTATTTCGGATACGGCGGCACCGGCAAGCAGATCCGCGACATGCTGCACGTAGCCGATCTTTATAACCTGATCGACTGGCAACTGCACAACCTCGACAAGGTAAACGGCGAAATCCTGAATGCCGGCGGCGGCCTCCAAAGCAGCGCATCATTGCAGGAATTGACCAGAATCTGCCAGGAGGTAACCGGTAAGACCATCCCGATTAAAGTCGTTCCCGAAAACCGGACTGCCGACATTCGCCTTTATGTAACCGACAACAGCAAAGTCACCGCATTGACGGGTTGGGAGCCTAAAATAGGAATCCACCAGATCGTCGAAGAAATCACCGCCTGGCTGGCTGAAAACGAAGCCGACCTTGCCCCGATTTTGAAATAGCGGCTTTGCATTAAGGCAAAAATCGTTTGCGATCGTTGTCACATGCCTAACGGCATTTGTCGAAACCGCATAAATACAAATTTGCTACCAATGTTATATGCCTGACGGCATTTCAAATCGCAATGTAACAGCGCTGTGACAGCCTGACGGTACTTGCGGGTAGTTGAATAAACGAATTTTGCTACGAACGTTATAAGTCTAACCGCATTTCAAATCGCGTAGCGATGTAACATTGGTAGCAACTCCCCACAACGATAATGCCAAAACCCCGTCAGGGGTGCAACAACAGAAATAATAACGCAACACCGACTGCAATCACGTAGCTCCAAAGAACTACCTGATCGCAGTCTTTGTTTTTTAGTTCCGCTCCGGGCACATTAGCAAAGCGGTTCATTAGTCAAAAGGTCAGGAAGTAGCCAAGTAGTTGTCAGAGAAGGTCAAACCCGTTCAGACATTCACTCATTCAATCATTCGATCATTCAATCATTAAACATATGAAGCTCATCGAATGCCCCCGCGACGCCTGGCAAGGCTTTCACCCCTTCATCCCGTCGGAGATCAAGCTGGAATACCTCAACCAGCTTATCCGGGTCGGTTTCGAGACGATCGACTTCGGCAGCTTTGTGTCACCCAAGGCCATGCCGCAAATGCAGGATACAGCCTGGATTACCGAACGGCTCGAATTGACCGGCAGCAACACCAGCCTGCTTGCAATTGTCGCCAACGAGCGCGGCGCGACCGACGCCTGTGCGTTTGAGCAGATCGGTCAGCTCGGTTATCCGTTCTCCATTTCGGAAACGTTTCAAATGCGGAACACGCAGGCAACCGTAGAGGAATCCTTCGAGCGGGTAAAGCGCATCGCCGATTTATGCCAAAAACACAGGAAGGAGCTGGTAATCTATATTTCAATGGGATTTGGCAATCCGTATGGCGACCCCTGGGCGCCGGAGATTGTGATGGAATGGGTGGAAAAACTCTCGAAACTAGGCACGAGCACCTTTTCGCTCGCCGATACTGTCGGTGTGGCGCAGCCGAGCGACATAGGATGGCTTTTCACGGCATTGATCCCCCATTATCCGGAACTGGAATTCGGTGCGCATTTTCACACACGGCCCGACGACTGGCGGCCGAAAATACAGGCTGCTTACGACGCCGGCTGCCGCCGTTTCGATGGCGCATTGCTGGGCTACGGTGGCTGCCCGATGGCGCAGGACGATCTGGTGGGAAATATGCCTACCGAACGACTGGTGGACTTCGCGAGGGAACAAAGAGAATTACTCTGTATCGATACCGGTGAATTGCAAAAGGCACGGATAATGTTCCAGCAAATCGTCGGGTAAATAAAATGCGCCGAAAGGGGGCTTCCGGCGCATGGGGATCAATATCAAATGCGTTTTTTAAGCAAATTTCCGCTTAACAATCGCCAGTAACGCGGTCACTGCCTCTCCATTCACATCCCATGCATATTTGGAAGCATACCGATGCCAGATCAGATTTTCGGCTTCCTCGAAGCTTTTCACGCGGTCGAGCTCATAAATAGCTTTATCGAAATGCTCGCTGTTACGATCGAAAAGCTGGTTGACGAACATAAAACGCTGCCCCAGCGGAATGCTGCCGGCAATGCTTTCCACGCGTACGGGCACGCTGCCATAGGATTTATCCTCGGAAGGTTTCGGCAAATCGACCTTGAAGCGGTTGTTCAATGAGTCCCTTTCAGGGGTCGGCTGGGCATTGGCTTTCGCCACAATCTCGCCGATTACCGCGGAAGCCGGTTCGGCGCGGGGCGCTACCGGGCGGGCGGTGCTTGGCTCCAACTGGCTGAATGCCGAATCGAAAAAGGATTCATGCTTGTGCTGTTTCTCGGCTGCTGCTTTACCAGTCTCCTGAATTTTCAACTCGCCGACGTTGATAGGGAATACTTCCGCGAATTGTACTAAATGCTGTTCAACGTCGTCGATCAGATCGGCATTGTCCTTGAACTCGTACAACCAGCTCACCGCCTGTGTTTGATATACCGAGTCGGACCCGCTGTCGGTCAGGCGACCGAGCAATGCCTGGGCAATGCCGCGGTGGATATGCGTGTATTTCACGAGCTGTTCGGCTTTCGCGTGCGTAAACTCGGCATCAGCGACAGCTCTGATTTTATCTTCAAAATAAGTGGCAGGCGTCAGGAGCAGTTTCAGTGAATCTTTTACCGAATCGGACAGCAACGGTTCGAGGTCGGCGCGTTTCACGGCAATGTGCTGCGAGGCCGTGTTCATGAATTCTTCCAGCGCACTTTTTACTTCTTCATTGGAAAAATCAAAATAAGGGCTGCGGAAGGCTTCGGCGTTGTTTTTCCATTCTTCGAACAGGCGGTTGAGGATTCCCAGGTTGACCTGCCGTACGGGTGTCAGTTTTAATAATCCGGCACCGGTAACGACGTCCTGCGACCTGTACACTTCGTTCAGAACTGTTGTTGTGAACCGTGCAGCGTACTGGTTGAGTGCGATTGAATTCAGATTATCCGGCATAACGAATAAGCGCTTTGAGTAACGTAGTGTTGGGAAAAATATGTTTGATTTGTAAATATAAAATAAAAATCGACCTTTCAATCGGTCGGTTCGGCATCAAAGTATGTTTGTAGAACCATCCCACAGAAGAGAATTTCAAAATCCCCGTACCGGCTGGATCGAGGTCATTTGCGGCTGCATGTTTTCCGGCAAAACCGAAGAACTGATCCGCAGGCTCAACCGCGCCAAAATTGCCCGGCAAAGAATACAGATTTTCAAACCTGCGCTTGATAAACGATACCACGAAGAGAACATTGTTTCCCACAACGACAATTCAATTCCCTCGATACCCGTACAAACACCCCGGCAAATATCAGACCTCGCTCAAAACTATGAAGTAATAGGCATCGACGAAGCCCAGTTTTTCGACGAAGGAATCGTGGCCGTATGCGACGAACTGGCCAATACCGGCAAACGCGTGATCATCGCCGGGCTCGATATGGACTATATGGGCAAGCCCTTCGGCTGTGTGCCGCAACTGACCGCGATTGCCGAATATGTCACCAAAGTGCACGCCGTATGCATGGTTTGTGGGGAAGTTGCTTCGCACTCCTACCGCCTTTCGCCATCGAATGAGCGCGTGCTGCTCGGCGAAGCGGATCTGTACGAAGCCCGTTGCCGCAGATGTTTCAACCTCGGCGAGAGAGCCCACGATTTATTTTCGAAATGAAACGACGAAGGTTGCTGATCTTTTCACTTGCATTGAATGCGGTCCTGATCGCGACCTTTCTGGTATTCGGCTATATTTACCGGGATAAAATCGCCCAGCGCTTCGTGCAAATGAAAGGTAACCCGACGATCGTCATGTACGGTAACTCCATTACCGCCCAGGGGAAATGGGTGGAATTGCTCGGGAGGACCGATGTGATGAACAACGGACTACCCGGCCAGACAACCTATCATTTTCTTCAACTACTCCAATCGCATGTCATCGACCTGCATCCAAAAGTCTGCTTTATCAAGGGTGGTATCAACGACATTACCGTCGGAGTGGCGCAGGAGCGCATTCAGGCTAATTTTAAAACTATGCTCGAAATGCTGATGCGAAACGGCATTACGCCGGTGGTGACGCTGACGGTCTACGAGCAGCACGACCCTTCAAGCAAAAAGGAGGTCGATGCATTGAACGCATTCCTGATTTCTTTTTGTAACCAAAACAACATTACCTATATCGATTTGAACCGCTATATCTCCGATTCCACCGGCTTGCGTGCCGAATATGCGGTCGATAAAACGCATTTGAATACAAAAGCCTACGAAATCTGGGCGAAGGAAATCAGCAGGGTTTTAAAAGAGAAGGGTATTTGAAAATACATTGAGCTTAAAACAATGAAAGCCGCCCATTACTGAGCGGCTTTCCATATTTATAATCAATCCCGATCTTATGCATTCACCTGGTTCATCACCTCGGTTTGCTTGCGGATCGATTCCATGTGAACGAGTTTAAACAGCTCGTCCACCAGATTTGGATACAGATTCAGGCTGCGGCCCCATCCGGCGCGGGTTTCAAGTACTTCACGGAAACGGTCGACCTGGTAAGCGGCTACGTTGTTATCGCGTTTGTATTCGGCCAGTTTCTCAACCAGGGCCATGCGGTTTGCCAGCGTTTCGAGTAATTCGCGGTCGAGGTTATCGATTTTTCCACGGATAATTTCCAGTTGAGACTGGTAATCGCTGCCGTACGATTCTTTGCGTACGTGCAGGTCGTGCAGCATTTGGCCCAGTGCGGCAGGTGTCAGCTGTTGCGCAGCGTCGGACCATGCTTTGTCCGGATCGCGGTGCGATTCGATGATCAGACCATCATAATGCAGGTCGAGCGCGCGCTGAGCGATTTCGTACAGGTAAGCACGCTTTCCGGCCATGTGGCTAGGATCGCCGATTACCGGCAATTGCGGGAAAATCGTTTTCAACTCGATCGCGATGTTCCACATCGGCGAGTTGCGGTATTTGTGCTCCTGTGCGTTCGAAAAACCGCGGTGGATCGCACCGATTTTTTTCACGCCGGCCTGATTCAGACGTTCCAGGGCCCCTACCCACAATTGCAGGTCGGGGTTTACAGGGTTTTTAACCAATACAGGTACATCAATTCCTTTCAGGGCATCTGCAAGTTCCTGTACGTTGAACGGGTTCACGGTTGTACGTGCTCCTACCCAAAGAATATCAACGCCGTGTTTCAATGCCAGTTCGATATGCTGAGGCGTAGCCACTTCCACAGCCACAGGCAGGCCTGTTTGCTGTTTCACCGCTTGCAACCATGGCAAAGCTGCCTCTCCCATGCCTTCAAAGCTGCCTGGACGAGTTCTCGGTTTCCACACCCCTGCACGTACCACGTGCGCAAATCCTTCCTCTTTGATCTGGGTTGCGGTTTCTAACATTTGTTCCTCGGTCTCTGCGCTGCAAGGCCCGGCGATTACCAAAGGCTTTCCTTCGGTATTGATCCAACTGCTAAGCGGAAGGATATCTAAAGAAGCATTCATACTCAAAAACTTGTCCTTAATAAAAAATTGATAATTGTAATATTTTGATCCGGTATTATGCGTATTTCTTCGAATGCCCGTACATTTGACCCCACAAAAGTCAATCAACTTCTTAACGTGTATTACTTTCTTCCTGTGGTTCGATAATGAATTGTTAAACAGTTACTCAGGAAAAACGTACATCAAAAATGGCATATCCGTCACCAAACGACCAAATACCTGTATTTTTTGAAGATACTTCCGTTGCCTTCGCATCCAAATCAGACGCCAAACTCAGGAAGACATACTGGCTATTCAGCCTTATGAATCAGGCTCGAGTCGTAAATTTAGGCACTTTTTTTATAAAGCTCGCGCTAAAACTCAACTTACCTATAAAAAATCTCATTCGGGTCACGATTTTTGAACAATTCTGTGGCGGTGAGACGATTAACGACTGCGACGCTACCATTGCATCCCTACGCCAGTCGGGCATTGGAACGATTCTGGATTATTCCGTTGAAGGAGAAGATAAAGAAGCCAGTTTCGACGCCACCACGGCCGAAATCCTCAAGACGATCGACAAGGCGGCGGGCTCGGATACCATTCCTTTTTCCGTATTTAAAGTGACCGGCGTAGCTTCTTCCGACCTGCTGGAAAAAGTTCAGCGGAAGGACGAGCTCTCGGAAGCGGAATCGGCCGCATACGAGCGCGCACGGGAGCGCGTGCAACGCCTGTGCGCACACGCGCACGAACGGAACGTCCGCATTTTCATCGACGCCGAAGAAAGCTGGATCCAGGGTGTGATCGACGACCTCGCGTATGAAATGATGCAGCAGTTCAACCGCGAGCGGCCGATCGTTTACAATACCTACCAGCTCTACCGCCACGAAACGCTCGAAGCATTGAAAAACGCTTTCCTGACTGCCCGGCAGAAAGGCTACTACCTCGGCAGCAAGCTCGTGCGCGGGGCTTATATGGAAAAGGAAAGATTGCGCGCCCGCGAGCAGGAGTACTTCAACCCCATCCACACTTCCAAAGAAGCAACCGATACAGACTATAATCTCGCCATCGACTTCTGCCTGGACCGCCTCGAACACATTTCGATTTGTCTTGGAACACACAACGAATACAGCTCCCAATATTGCGCTCTCAAAATGCAAAAGCTCGGCATTCCCCGCAACGACGACCGTATCTGGTTCGCGCAGTTGCTCGGTATGAGCGATAACATTTCCTATAATCTCGCGAAGGCAGGCTATAATGTGGCCAAATATGTCCCATATGGCCCTATCGATGCGGTATTGCCCTATCTCATCCGCAGGGCCGAAGAAAACACTTCCATTGCCGGCCAGAGCAGCCGCGAGTTTTTGCTCGTTAAAAGTGAATTGAAGAGAAGAGGAATCGGTTCTTTATAAGTAAGTTATTACTTTCGCATTCCGAAATTTGTCAATTGTATTAAAAACCGAATGAACCAATCCAGAAACCCAGCCCCCTATTTACTTTTCAGCGTGCTCCTTATCGGGATAGATCAGGCTTCCAAACTTCTGGTTCATAAATACATGCAACCCGGATTTTCCGGCCAGATCGCGCTCATCGGGGATTGGTTGAAACTGCATTATGTATTGAATCCCGGCATGGCCTTCGGCATGCAGCTCGGGCATGAATATGGTAAATTGTTCCTGACATTGTTCCGGCTCGTGGCCATGGTTGCTATCGGCGGCTATATGATTCACCTCGCCAGAGCGGGTGCTTCCAAAGGCCTGCTTTGGGCATTGGCAATGATCCTCGCCGGCGCGGTAGGGAATGTAATCGATAGTACCTTCTATGGCGTACTGCTCGGAAATGCCCCTTATGGTTCTCCCACCCCGTGGTTTCACGGGCAGGTAATCGACATGATCTTCGTCGATTTCTGGGAAGGTTTCATTCCCGATTGGGTTCCAATCTGGGGCGGCCAATATTACTCCACGCCGATTTTCAACATTGCGGATTCCTGCATTTTTCTCGGTGTTTGCAGTATTCTGATATTCCAGGGGAGCTTCCATTCACACGCGCCGGAAGATGGAGAGAGGGAGGATGGAGAAAAGGAGGAAAGGGAAGAAGGAGATGGTGGTTTACATGGGCCTCCTTCTGCTGAAACGACGGTGGACACGAATCCGCAGAACGATACCTCGACACCCACTACTACGGAAGAGGACGAAAACAAAAAAGGAGAGCATTTAAAGCTCCCCTTATTGTGGCCATGCCCGATGGTTAATTTTCGTCTTTGGTATATGGGACAAAATCCTTGAATGTCTTTTTAATCGCGGCGTCGGTTGCTTCTTTTTTATTCTCCCAGTTAGCATCTAGTTCCAATGCCACGAGGCCGCTCAGGTTCATCAATGCCTTGAATTCGTCGAGCTTTTTGATGAAATCCGGCTGGCGGCGGGACGATTTCTGTCCATATTCGCGGGCGAACACGTCGCCCTTATTCTGCAACTCGTTTTTCTTCTGCATTACATAATTGAAACGGTCGAGCAAGCCGTTTACCGACTTTCCGATCACCTCCGTCGCTTCTAGCGTTCCCACCGTTGCCACCGTCGTTCCGCCGATCGTGGTAATGTAACCGCGTGTATCCTGGTTTGATTTGGCGATTACGGGCGCAAGTCCGGTTGTTGCACCCAGCGAAGCATTGAGCAATGATCTGCTCCGCTTACCTTTCTTGGCGCGGGAATACGCCTTTTTGAGTTCCTGCTCCTTCTCCGTCATTTGCTCGATCAGCCCCCACGCATTCACGAGCGCGCCCCTGTACAGGTTGTAGACATACGTATCGCGCAGGCTTTCGTCCACCGTGTTCTTGATTACAAACTTAACCGTGCGCTCTTTTTTGTTCTGCGCCTTGTCGAGGACGTAGAATGTGATATTAAACGCCAGCGTATCAAACGGGTCCTTTACAAAGTCGTAACCCGGCTCCCAAATGAACTCGTAGCTGGTGGCGGTATTTTTCACCAGTGCACTCTGCGGGACCTTCTTATTTTCTGAAATGAAGTTGAATGCGGTAATGTCATCCTCCCCGTTTGGATCTGACAAGGTAAAGCGCAGGTTAATGCGATTATTCTCGGCACTGCGAATTACCGATTGCTGCGGGATAATGGTGAAGTCCGGCGCAAGATCCATCTGTGTAATATCGAGTTTCAAACGCCCTTTCGTCCGAGCTTTGGACGGCTGGTCCTCGACGTAAAACTCCATGTAGCGAGGCCCTTTTTTGAGAATACCGAACTGGGTCACCGAAGGGTCCCAGGTAATCTCGCCCGCGGCCGATAATTTCATTCCCTCAGGCATTTCTTCCAGAATGGGTACGAACACGATCGGGTCGCCGTCCAGGTCGCGGACCGAGCCCATATCGATCTTATACACATTCTGCGTCTTGTACTGAACATAGAATGGTTGCAACTCATCCACCTGCGGCGGCCGGTTCACGTGGTTCACTTTGAAAACTATCTCGCGCGACGCATTTTCGCCGGCTGCATTCTGCGCTTCGAACACGACGGGAAAATTCTTGGTCGTGTTGATCCGGTCGGCGATATCGAAGCCGGGCGTCCACACGAAATGGCCGGTAGAATCGAACTTCATATCCTTCAACAGCCCGCTTCCTATCGAATATCTTACCGAATCGCTCTTTCCTCCTCTGGTTTGCAAGTGAAAATTGATCTCTTTTCCCTCGTACAGAACGTTCCATTCCGGTTCCGCCGGAAAAACAAGTTGCAGAGGGCCCGTTGAGGTATTGTTCTTCATATTATCCTGTCCCTGCACCCTCAATGTAATAAAAACGGGTATCAGAAGTATCAGTATTTTATGAATTTTTCTGGTTAGCATGACATCAAAAATATAATTAATTCCATGGGTGAAAGAATACTTTGATCTTAACGCAAAACTAGTAAATCCTGTATAGAAAGCGCTGTGATTAGTTGTAAAATTGAAATCGACGGAAACGGTCCGTTACGCTGAAAATCAATTTGCACTTTTCAAATACAACGCACTGCGAGGGTTTATGATAAAAGCAAGTCCAAAGTGGTCCGGCGCCCAAAGCAAAAACCGGAACGCAATCCTTTTTAAGACTGCGCTCCGGTTTTTAAAGTTCAATATTTACCTTATTATTTTTTCTTTGGGGTGGCCGCCGGAGTAGTAGCAGGCGCTGTCGTAGCAGGTTTTGCCGGCGTCGTTGCAGCTGGTGCCGCGGCTTCTACTTTATCGGGGTCAACGCCCAGTTTTTTCAGGATCAGGTTCGTCGCATTGTTCTCTTCCGATGCGGCGAACAGGATAATAGGTGTCGTACCGGCACCTGCGTCCATATTCAGGATATACAGGAAGCCGTTTTCCTTACCTACTTCCTGGATTGCGTTATTCACCTTTGTAAGGATCGGTTCCAGTAACTGCTGCTGCTTGGTTTGCAGGGAGGTTTGTGCATTGGCACGCATTTCCTCGATGCGGGTAGAAAGGCTTTGCAGCTCTTTCTCTTTATCTGCACGGATGACGTCCGTCATGTTCGCCCCGTTTTTCTGATATGCTTCGTATTTCTCCTGAGCCTCTTTGTATGTCTCCCCGATAGCCTTATCCAGCTGTGCTTTGGTTACTTCCAGCTGGTTTTGCATTACTTTTGCTTCCGGCAATTTGCCGATTATATAGTCAACATTGGTATAACCGATTTTAGTTGGCCCGCCTGCCGGGGTAGTCTGGGCTAAGAGAGGGGTGGTGATTATGGTCATCACGACCAGAATAGCCATCAGTTTTTGTTTCATTGCTTTGTTACTTATTTAAGTTTACTGGTTGTACTTTTTTGTTTTGGTGAGTTCTGTGCAGGCGTTGCCGGTTGCTGCTGTGCGGGCTGTTCCGGCTTTGCATTCTTATCGCTGGTACCTGCCTTATTCCCTTTCGGATCAATACCGAGCTCTTCCATTACATAATCGGAATAGTCGTGCTTGGGATTGGTGTAAAGCATGCCCACATCGCTGGATTTATCGAACATAAAATCGAGCCTGCGCTGGCTGCAAACCTTGGTCACCGCGCGCTGTACTTTTTCGAGCACAGGCTTCATCAGTTCCTTTTTCTTCTGGAACATCAACCCTTCCACGCCGAATATCTTGCTGTTGTATTCGCCCGCTTCGAGTTCCTTTTCCTTTATCTCGTTCTGCCTCTTCCGTTTTAGTTCGTCGGTGAGGAGAATTTCCTCGGCCATGTAGGCCCGCTGCATGCGATCGATTTCCGCGTACTTGTCCTGGATTTCTTTCGCCCATTTGTCGGAAAACTTCTTCATCTCCGTCTGCGCAGCCTGGTATTCGGGCATTTTACTGGTGATGAATTCCATGTCCGTATACCCGATCTTCTGGGCATATAGTGCTGAACTGCATAGAATTGACAAAACTAGTAAAATAAAAATGTTCTTCATGCCAAGCTGCTAATATAATTTGCAAACCTCTTAACGAATGCCCGGATCAGAATATTATCTGATTTGCTGACCGATTGTAAAGTGGAACTGCGGCCCGGCTCCGGGTAGTCTGTCCCTGAATTTTATCAAACCCGTACCCCCAGTCGATACCCAGCAAACCGAATGCGGGCATAAAGATCCGCGCGCCTATACCCGCAGAACGTTTCAGATCGAACGGGTTGAACTCACTGTAAGTACCCCAGTTGTTACCGCCTTCCGCAAAACCGAGCACGAAGATCGTTGCCTGCGGGTTAAGTGAAACAGGGTAGCGAAGTTCCATTACATATTTGTTATAAACAATACCTCCGCCCGACGCAGGATAACCGTTAGCAGCCAGTGGCCCAACTTTCTGATCCTGGTAACCGCGAAGACCGATAATATCCTGATCGGCCAGCGAGAATGTACCCTGTCCGGCAAGCCCCGATCCGCCAAGGATGAAACGACCGAACGGACTGTAACCTACCTTGCTTCCATACGCGCCGAGGAAGCCCATGTGCGCGCGGGTGCTCAACACCAGCTTTCCGACGATCGTGGCATAGTAGCTCGCATCGAACATCCATTTGTGGTATTCCACCCAACGGTATGTGTCGGTTTTGTCCGAAAATTTCTTGTTCCTGAAAACCGAATAGGGAGGCGTGAAAGTAGCACTCAATGAAATATTGCTGCCGCTTCTCGGGAACTGGAAGTCGCTTAATGTATTCCGTGAAATCGTGGTATTGAATGAAATGTTGTTCGAAATACCGTTGCTATAACCGATCCGGAAGATATCGAGGTCGTCGAGACGGTACCGCTGGTACGACAGCGAGTGCGTCATCACGAGGTTACGGTCGGGCTCCTTCCAGACGACGGCCGAGTGAAACAGTTATCCCATTGTTATAATATCCTCCCCTGTAATTGAGCCTGCCGGAAGCTACTCCGGTGTTGTAGCCATAATAAGAGCTCAGGTCGGTCATACGGTAAACCGTGCGCTGGAACGAGACCCCGAAGTTGATCGGCTTCTTACCTCCCAGCCAGGGTTCGCTGAATGCCAGCGAATAGGTTTGATATTGCTTACCGTTCGCCTGAAAACGCAGGGAGAGTTTCTGTCCGTCGCCGGATGGCAATGGGCGCCATGTTTCGCGGTTCGGGATATTCTTGATGGAAAAGTTATTGAAAACCAAGCCCAGCGTTCCCACAAACCCGATGTAACCTCCCCAACCGCCGGAAAGCTCGATCTGATCGGAAGGCTTTTCCTCGACGGTGTATTCAATGTCCACGGTACCATCCGCCTGATTAGGGATCGGGTTGATCTGAATTTTCTCGGGGTCGAAATAACCCATTTGCGACAATTGGCGTTGGGTGTTGATAATCTCTGTCTTGCTGAATTTCTGGCCAGGCAATGTAAAGAGTTCACGCAATACCACGCGGTCACTGGTTTTGGTGTTACCGTTCAGAAGAATGCGATTGATCGTCGCCTGCTTACCTTCGAAAATGCGGAGCTCCATGTCGATCGAATCGCCCTCAACAGCTCTTTCGACCTGATCGATACGGAAATAAAGGTAACCGTCGTCCATATAGATCGAACTGACGTCCTGGCCCGGAATGCCGTTGATCTTCTTGTCCAGTTCTTCCGGGTTGTACACATCGCCCTTTTTTACGCCCAGGCGATCGCTCAGGTACTGTGATGTGTACAGGTAATTACCCGACCACGTGATGTTACGATAATAGTACTTCCGGCCTTCATCGATTTTCATATCGATGCTGATCGTTTCGTCGCCGTTTTTAATCGTATCAAACTCGATGACAGCATCCCGGTAACCGTTTTTGCGATAGTAGGCGATCAGTTTTTCCTTATCCTCGTCGTATTTTTTAGGAATGTATTTGGAAGGGTTGAAAAGGCGGCCTATGCGTTTCTGTTTTGTACCCTTCATTTTGCGTTTCAGCGTTTTGTCACTGATAGCCGTATTTCCTTCGATATTGATTTTCTGGATTTTTACTTTTTTGCCCTTGGTAATGGTGAAGTTCAGTGTAGCTTGTCCACGGGTCGAGTCCGGGATTTGCAGGACTTTTACCTTGGTGTTGTAGAAACCCTTGTCCTGATAATATTTCTTGATTACCAGCTGGGTATTCTTGATGATCGTCGGCGTGATTACGCGGCCTTTGATCAGCTTCACCTTGTCGTTCAGCGTTTCGCGCTCTCCTTTGCGTATGCCCGAGAACGATACTTTGTAAAGCCTCGGACGTTCTTTAATATGGATATTCAGCCAGACTTTCTCTCCCTCAATCTTGGTAGCCATGATCTCCACATCGTCGAGCGTGCCGAAATCCATCATTTTTTTGATGGAAGACGTCACCGCGGGGCCGGGAATGCGGATTTTGTCTCCGGGCTTCAAACCGGAAATGGAAATCATCGAATTCGGGTCGAGGAACTGGGTTCCCGACACCGTTACCTCGGCGATCGTATACTCTTTGGGATTGGCGGGGTCGATCCCCAGGTTCGCTGCGGGGGCAGCGGGTTTAGCACCGCCGAGACCTACACGCTGCGCCTGTACCGACATGCAGCAGCACAACAGGAGTAATGCGGAAAAGCCCTTGAGATGTGCTAATGATTTATTCAAATTTTTCACTGGGTTCATATAATTCTACTTAGCACCATTCGCTTTGATTTGTTCACCCGTTTTGCCGAAGCGTCTTTCGCGGTTCTGGTACGAAATGATCGCCTCGTACAAATGCTCCCGGCGGAAATCGGGCCAGAAAAGATCTTCATAAAAATACAGTTCAGAATATGCCAGTTGCCAAAGCAGGAAATTGCTGATCCGGTGGTCGCCGCCGGTCCGCAGCATCAGGTCCACTTCGGGGCGGCTGCCCGTCGACAGGTTGCCTGCCACTACTTCTTCGTTAACTTCTTCGGGCAGCAAAGCGCCGCTGCGAATGTCCTCGGCGATTTTGCGTGTTGCCTGGGTAATGTCCCATTTGCCGCTGTAACCCAATGCCAGGATGAGATTTAGCCCAGTATTATTGCGTGTCTCTTCGATTGCCTTTGCAAGCTGGTTCTGGCAATTACGCGGCAGGCTTGTCGTATTACCGATCGTATCGAGCCTGACATTGTTCTTCATCATTGTGGGCAGCTCGTTACCTATCGATTGCACGAGCAGCTCCATCAGCGCCTTTACTTCAAACTCGGGACGCGCCCAGTTTTCGGTCGAAAAAGCGTACAATGTCAAAAAAAGAAACCCCGAGCTCCGCACATCCCTCCGTCACTTCCCTTACCGCCTTGATCGCATTGCGATGACCAAACACACGTGCCGCTCCCTGGTTCTGGGCCCATCGCCCGTTACCGTCCATGATAACGGCTATGTGTTTTGGCAGATTGCCCCTATCAATGAGCTCCTTCATTACTCCTGATTCCTTTTAACCTTTTTTAACAAAACAAAAACAACGTCATCGAAGCGCTTGCCGTCGGCAATGATTTTCAGCCGCTCCGGGTTATTTCAGGAATCACTTTGCCAGTAAACAAATACGCAGCAACCTGTCAATGTGTGCCGAAAATCCGCACAATTCATTCCTGTCCCCTTACGTAGCCAATCAGAAGCTCCTGACGGACAACGCATTAACCTCCAAAATAACAATGGAAATTTAAACGAGGGCGCAATTTAGGAATAAGAATCAGGTCTACAAAATGAATATTCCGGTACAATCGGGGTGTAATTCGATTAATTATCAAGAAGATGACGGATGGCGTCGCCGTACGTACTGCCGCTGGTGATTTGCGAAGCCTTGCGGTCGCGCATCACGATCACGTACTTGCCGTTGAAGTGTTTCTGGATTTCCTTGATATGGTGGGAGTTGACGATACCCGCCCGGCTCACGCGCAGGTAATGCTTGGGCAGCTTCTCTTCGAGCGAGGTAAGCGTGTAGTTGAGCAGGTACTTCTGGCCGTCGAGCGTGTTCAGGAAAACGTATTTTTCCTCCGCTTCGAAATGCGTGATCTCCGTCATCGGGATCAGCAGAATGCGGTCGCCGGATTTCACCGATAGTGAAAATATCTCCTTTTTCGGCTTCATTTCTTCCAGCAGCCTCAGCAGGTTTTCTGAATAAGGGTTAAAGCTGCCCGAATGCCCGTTTGCCGCCTGGGTGATGTTTTTGATCTTGTCGATCGTCTTCAAAAGCCGGTCGTTCTCCACCGGTTTCAGCAGATAGTCCACCGAATTTTCCTCAAATGCCCGGATCGCATACTGGTCATAGGCCGTCGAAAACACTACCAAAGGCATTTTGGTGAGTTTCGAAAGCATTTCGAAACCATTCAGAAGCGGCATTTCGATGTCCAGAAAAATAACATCGGGATGGTGTTTGTCTATTTCGACCAACCCTTCCGCGCCGTTTCTGGCTTCCGACACAATGTCGAAAGTCTCGGGATGTTTTTCGAGCAGTCTTCTGAGGCGGCTCAATGCAAGCTGCTCGTCGTCGATCAGGATGGTTTTAAGCGGAAAAAGCATGACTGGATTGTTGATGTTCTTCGATAGCGGATTTCTGGATGGCAATATTAACCGATTTATGCGGCTCGTTCAGCAATTCGAGGCGGGCATTGTCACCATAAAGCAATTTCAGCTTGTCCTGAATGCTGCGCATGCCATAGCCTGCTCCCAGGGTTTCGGAAAAGGCCGGGCCGTTGTCGTGCACGCACAAATGCAGCCATTGGTCTTTTTCATAAATTTTCACCACGATGTTCCCCTGATCGGCCATCCGCGAAATGCCGTGCTTGATCGCATTCTCTACAATCGGCTGCAAAATAAATTTGGGCACCTGCAGGTTTTTCAAAGAGTCTTCCTCCACCTCTACCGTAAACCGCAGGCGATCGCCAAACCGCACTTTCTCGACTTGCAAATAGGTTTCGACCATTTCCAGCTCGTTTTCGATGGTATCGAAATAATCGCTCGTTTTCCGGCCGGTGGTGTATCTGAAGAGCTTGGAAAGCAGCAGCGTCATTTCCTCGGCTTTGTCGGGGTTTTCGTGCACGAGGCTGGCGATGCTGTTCAGGGAGTTGTACAAAAAATGCGGATTAATGCGCGCCTGCAATGCATCGAGTTCGGCGCGGGTTTTCAGTTTCTCCAGATTTAAAAGCTGATATTCCTGATCGGAAATCTTGCGCGAGATCTGGCGGCCTTCCCGGCTCAGGAAGTAAAAAACATTGGCGATTACCACGGGCGCCCACGCATACCAGTACCAGGGTGCATTCTGCGAGGGTTCCGCCGGATAACGTGCGATGTAGTCGTTCACAATATCGGTAGCGAACATCTGGTGCATTCCCAATCCCAGCAGGCCATCAAATAGAAACACAACGATGGAGAGGATAATATGCCTGGCAAGCAAACTCTTTACAACCATATCGAGCCAGGTAGTGAGCCCCTGCGTGATAAGGATCGTGCAAACACCCGTTGCAATGTTGAGCAACACCAGGTATTTGTAAAAAGCGAGCCGGACCGGCTCCTCGGTAAACGACAGCTCTGCCGTAAAATAGGCGATTGCGTTGAACCCGTACAATATCACGGCCCCCAGGATCGCCGCTACCAATGTGCCTATCCAACCCTGGTTCTGAATAATGGCGATCAGGCTGAAATCCTGCCAGTTGAACGATTTCTCCTGTGAAGTAAAACTGAAATTAGCCCCCTCTACCTTTGCGCCTGTCAGGTCCACGTCCGAAAGACTACTGAAACTCAAATCCGCATTCCGCAGATCGGCGTTCCGGAAGGTCGTCCGGTCGAGGGCCGAGAAACGAAGTTTTGCATTGCGCAGATTGGCCCCGTCGAAGTTGATGTCCTTCAAACTCGAAAAGCTGAAATCCGCATTTTCCAGATCCATATTACTGAAATCCCTTCCGTCCAGCGATGAGGCTGTCATACGCAACGGCTTCGTCTTGTTGTCATCCATGCTACTAAACCCTAAACGTTAATATCAGTTTGTCTGAGAGAGCATCCATTCGGTTTCCATTTTGCCCCAATCCGGATGAATAGCAGTCTCCGGTTTGAAGGTGCTGAATTTCTGTTGCGCTTTTTCGAGTATCGGCTTAGCCACCTTTTTCCCGCCGCCATATTCCTCCGGTGTAAAAAAGAGGCTCGAACCTTCGAGGTAATAAATCCGCGGATTCTCGGCGTTCAAGGCCTTGGCCGATTGCAGGAACCCCTGGAATTTCTCCCCATCCGCTTGCCAGCGGTTCATCGGGTCGGCGGCGAGGTGAATTTGCGATTGGTAGGCTTTCAAAATCTCGATTTCATCGTTTGGCTTGCCGGCAATGCCCTCCGCGTCTTTCAATAAGGCATTGGCTTTATCCAGATACTGGTCTTTTTCGGTCAGGGTTGGCGCCACAAAGCCCAAAAGCACGTTGGCGTAGGCCGCGTAATATTTCGGCAGCCATTCTTTCGGCTCGGCGGCGGCGATACGTTCGAAACGATTAGCGATGTCCACCAGGGTTTTCGGGTCCGGTTTTTCGCGATCGATGCTGTTCAAGGCTTTGATACCGTCGCTCATGGCTTGCGTGTACTTTTCGTTCTGCGCCCACACCATTCCGGTTGCGAACATGAACAGTAATGCGATTGTGAATAGCTTTTTCATTGTTTTGTTTGCTTTAAAATATGAATTATTAATGTTTAAAAATCGTCTTTCTCCACTTTGGCCTTCTTCGAAAGCATGATCTGCATACCCACGAAGAAACTCCGGTAACTCTGCGGGCCCACGGCGTAGCGCGTACGGCCGTCGGGTGTGTAGCGGTAAGTGAATACATTGCGGGTGTTGAGGATATTATCGACCGTGGCGTAGAAAATCACGAGGTTTCCCTTGATGCTCTGCAACTTGCTGGCCTGAATGCTCACATTATGGACCGCCGGCGTGCGGTCTTTCAGGAATTCGTCGTTGTTGGGGTTATAATAAGGCCGGCCGCTGGTGTACGCGTAAGTCGCGCTGAGGTTGGTTTTGGCTTTTTCAAACCATTTTTTGGTGATCAGGCTGATGTTATGATTTGAAATGAATGTAGGTGTGGCCGATTGCGCATACTGCTGAAAAAGTCTTTCTGAGTCCACAAAGCTGTAAGTTACCCAGTAATCGAGGTTTTTGATGGATTTCTGATCTCGCCAGAAGAAGTCGAAACCGCGGGCGTAACCGTCGCCGCCGTTGTTGGTCGTGCCCCACGGGAACCGGTAGGGATCGGCATCGTATTTCAGCCCGGTGAACTCCCGGACGAGCTGCGCGTAATTCTTATAAAACGTCTCGACGCGGAATGTGCGCTGGTTTTTGATAATTTGATAGTTGAGGATCAGATGGTCGGCGCGCTCGTATTTCAGGGATCTATTCAGATACAAAAACCTGTAATCGGGGTTTTGGTAAAACTGCCCCGCGGCCAGCGAAACCTGGCTGTACCGCCCTGTTTTATAGGCAAAAGACAGCCTCGGGGCAATGTTGGCACGGCTGATCACCGACGAATACTCGCTCCGAACGCCGATCCTCGCCGCCAATGCGCGAGTAATGTATATCTCCGACTCCACGAACGCGGCGGCGTAACGGTCTTTCAACCTATATAATGTACCATCCACGCCGTTGCCGATATTGATTGCATGCGCCTCTGCACCGAAAAGAACGGTATTGTTCCCCGTGAGCAAGCGCGTGAGCACGATGCGCGCCTGCGTGCGCTCGTCGAAACGGTCGAAATTGACGCCGTCGTAGGTCATGTCGTCCTTGTTACGGCTGTACGAAAATCCCGAATTCAATGTCCAGCGGCCGTCGGCCCAGGAATCGGTGTAGGTGCTGGTGGTGAATGCATTTTTGTTTTTCAAAACCAGACGCATTTTACCCGAATCCGACGAAGGGTCGTTGCTATTCATGCTCAGGTGGCTGTCGGAATACATGCCGTAGACTTTCAGTACACCGTTTTTGGTTGGTTTCCAGCGATAGGTCAATGAAGAGCCTTTGAACTCCGGCGCGTGCAGCCATTCTACATTTTGCTTCACGAGCTTGAATAGCGGCCGCAGATTGCCATAGTACACCACCGCCGACACCGACTGGTTTTTGTTGGCATAGTCATAATTCAAACCCGCATTAGCCAGGTTCAAACTGATGCCCAACCCATTATTGCTGACTTTATCGGTGGTATTCAGCAGCAGTACCGACGACAATGCCTGCCCATACTGCGCCGAATAGCCGCCCGTGCTGAATGAAGTGCCTTTAAACATAAATGGATTGAACCGCCCCCGCGACTGCACATCGGGCAGCGAACTGAAAAACGGGTTCTGTACGATCATTCCGTCGATTACGATCTTCGTTTCCTGCCCGGAGCCGCCTCTTACAAATAGCCCCTCCTGCTCCCCTACCCGTTGCGCACCCGGGAGGAATTGCATGGCACCGGTAATATCCGCCGCGGCGCCCGCCGTGGTTACGATATCGAGCGGTTTCAGCATCGCCATCCGCTTCTCGTCCGACGCTTCGAATGCCCCTGCGGTAATTACGACGGTATTCAGTTCGTTGGCCAGTTCTTCAAGTTTGATAGTCATTGCCGGAATGCCTTCTTTCAGATCAATCTTATTTTCAAAAACCTCAAAACCTACATAGCTGGCCACAATGGTAGCCGTGTCGGACTCCGACGTCCGGAATGCGAAAACACCGTTCGTGTCGGTGGTACCGCCATCGTAGGTGCCTTTCAGGAACACATTCGCGCCGGGCAATGCATTTCCTTTGCGATCGGTCACCTTGCCCTGAATGCTTTTTTGGGCAAAAACGGCGGGCGTGACGAATAGTAACAGACAATAAAAAAGCTTCATGGCTAACAGATTATGTGTAACTGCTGACACAAATCTATTGGCCATGAAGCCCTTTGGTAAGTGATTTCCGACGAGTGCCGGTTTCAGACGGATGAAATCCCGCGCTGACGGAGTGAAAACAGCCCGGATTAGAGCTCTTCCAGCACAATATCCTTCCAGCGTACTTTAATACCGCCGCCGTCATGGATTTGCAATGCGATGGAGCCTTCGCCCGCCCCGATTTTCGCGTCGGTGAGGTCCACCATTTCGTGCCCGTTGAGCCAGGTTTGTGTGCGGTCGCCTACCGCGCGGATGCGCAGGGTGTTCCATTCGCCCATTTTGAGGAAGCCCTCTTTCTCGTCCGGAATCTGTACGAGCCAGTTACGACCATAGGATTCGTAAATGCCGCCGGTGTCGTGGTTAGGCGGCGCCACCTCCACCTGCCAGCCCGAAACTTTGGTGCCGGTCACCGTCGAGCGAAAGAATACCCCGCTGTTGCCGTTGGCCTCCTGTTTAAATTTGAGGGAGAGATCGAAGTTTTTATAAAACTTGTCGGTGGTGAGGTAGCCGTACTTTTTGTCGGGGCCGCTCTCGCAGATGAGCTCGCCATTTTCGACGTACCATTTCTCGGTACCGTGAACGGTCCAGCCTTTGAGGTCCTTCCCGTTGAATAATTTGACGGGCTTTTTCAGCGGATCGGCGGCCGGCCCGTTGAGCGCGAAAAACGCCGAGTTGAGCATCAGAACGGCCGCTCCGGCGACGATCAATCGTCTAAGTTTAAGCATGGTTTGTTAAGGATTAGGATTAAAAATTTATGGTTACCAATTCCTTCAAACTACATTTTGCATTAGTTTTACGAAAATTAACCACTTGGAAAGCTATGAAAAAAAACCGTTTTGGGGGGCATTGGGCTACATTTTTTTTGGCAGCAGGGCTATTTTCAACGATTTTGATTTCTTGTAAGGAAAGCAGCGACGACATTGTAAAAAACAAAGCGGTGACGGATATTATTCGTGAAAATCCGGAGTTCAGCAGGCTAAAAGAAATCATGGATATTGCAAAACAAAGTGATGCCCTAAGATCACAGGATGCGACTTTTTTCCTGCCCGACAATGCAGCTTTTCAGAAAGCAAATATTCCCGGCACGGCTACCTCAGGTATGACCGACACTACCGCAAAAGAATTCCTTAAATCTTTCGTCATCAAAGGCGTCTATAATGTGGATAACACACTCCCGACAGACAGCGTGTCGACAGTCAGTGGTAAGAAGATCAAGTTTGTAAAACAGGACAACGTCATAAATGTGAACAATGCGGAGATTACCAAGAAGAATGTCTCGGCCGCTAACGGGCTCATTCAGGTAATCGACAGTGTATATGTGAAAGTTAAATAGTGACAATACCTGATAAAAAAGAAGAACCCCGAAGTTTCGAAACTCCGGGGTTTTTCTTTTTTATCAGTTTTCTGCTCAGAACTGCTCCACATGGGAGAAGAAGAAATTCCCTTCGATCTCCGCATTCTCATCCGAATCGGAACCGTGGATCGCATTGGCCTCGATCGATTTTGCATACAATTTACGGATGGTACCTTCTTCTGCATTTGCCGGATTGGTAGCACCAATCAGCGCACGAAAATCAGCCACCGCATTCTCCTTTTCGAGGATCATCGGAACGATCGCCCCCGACGACATATACTTGCAAAGGTCGATGTAGAAGGGACGCTCCTTATGCACGGCGTAAAACTCTCCCGCGCGTTCGGGCGTAAGCTGCGTTTTTTTCAGGGCCACAATCCGGAATCCTGCTGCTTCGATCATTTTGATGATTGAACCCGAATGACCATCCCGCACAGCATCCGGTTTGATCATGGTAAATGTCTTATTAGTTGGCATACGTACTTGGCTAAATTGATACTGGCCGTAAAGCTACTATATTTCAGCCTATATCCCCGAACCTTTCGCACTGCAAGCCCCGCCTTATATTAAATCAACGCCTGATTGCCAGCCTTTACCGCTTCCGATGAAGCAAATCCCAACAGTTTTGTTAATTTTGTGGGCTCTAAGCAACCAGGAAATTCCTCTTTTGAACTAAGTTACTGTGAATCAATCCATTGAAGAGCTGCGCTCTTTTTTATCCCAACCCCAAAAAATTGTTATCACAACGCACCGGGATCCGGATGCCGATGCATTGGGTTCGTCCCTGGGCTGGGCCAGTTATTTACTCAAAAAAGGACATGAAGTAACGGTTATCAGCCCTACCGACTATGCGGCGAACCTTCGTTGGCTCTCGGGAATGGACCGCGTGCTGGTTTATGAGAAACCTTCGGAGCAGGGCAAATGCAAAAGGAAGATCGAACAGGCGACGTTGATTTGCTGCCTGGATTTCTCGGCCCTATCGCGGTTGAAGGACCTCGGAAGGGTTGTTAAGGACGCTGCGGCGCCCAAAATGATGATCGATCATCACCTCGAACCGGAGCATTTTGCGAAATGGATGGTTTGGGATACCACGGCTGCGGCTACGGCGCAACTGGTCTATGAATTGGTCAAAGAAATGGAAGGCGGCCTGCCTGCCGAACGGATCTTCGACATCCCCATGGCCGAATGCCTGTATGCAGGCATTATGACCGACACCGGCTCGTTCAGGCACGGTAACGTAACGCCCGCGGTGCACCTCGCGGTAGCCGACTTAATGCGTACCGGCTTTGATTCCAGTCGTGTGCACCGGCTGATCTACGATAATGCGCCCCTTTCGCGCCTGCAATTCCTGGGATACGTGCTTTGCAACAAACTGACCGTATTGCCGGAATATCGCACAGCTTACATGGTCCTGACCGAGGCTGAATTACAAAAATTCAACTCTGCTTCCGGCGAAACGGAGGGAATTGTGAACTACGGCCTGCAAGTTGAAAATGTGGTGATGTCGGCCATGTTCATCGAGCGTAAGGGCGAGGTGAAGATCTCGTTCCGGTCGGTGGGACCATTCTCGGTAAGAGACCTGGCCAGCACGCATTTCAGCGGCGGCGGACATAAGAATGCATCGGGTGGCCGTTCGGAACAATCAGTGAATGAAACCGTTGCAAGATTTTTAAGCATACTTCCTTCATACCAGGAAGAACTTTTAAGCGTTGACTAAACTTGAATTCTAACTTCACTAAAATATCTTCTAATAAACACGTCCCAATGAATTTAAAAACAATCGGTTATGCGATGGGCATAACTATTCTCGCAGCCGCTTGCAATCAGCATCGTGAGCAGGTTACCGAAAGCGGCCTCAAATACACGCTTTTCGAACACGAAGACGATGCAAGAAAAGCCAAACTGGGGGATATCATGACCTTCCACCTGGTGTTGAAGAATGGTTCCGACTCTACGCTCCGCGATACATATAAAGAAAAAAATCCGGTAAAAATGGTATTGCAGGCACCGCCTTACAAGGGCAGCTTCGAGGAAGGCCTTACCATGCTTGCAACGGGCGACAGCGCCAAATTCCTGGTCAATGCGGATACATTGTTCGCGAAAATCGGCCAGCCAATGCCACCGATGATCAAAAAAGGATCGGAGCTGAGTTTTACGGTGAAAGTGGTGAGCGTGCTTACTTCGGAGGAGTTCCAGAAGCAACAGGCGGAAGCCGGTAAAAAGCAGAAGGAAATCGATGCGAAGATTATCGACGAATATCTGGTTAAAAATAACCTGAAAGCGAAAGCCAGAAAAACAGCTTCCGGCCTGGTTTACGTACCGCAAACCGAAGGAACAGGCGCAAGTCCTGCTCCCGGCGACAATGTGAAAGTACATTACACCGGCAAGTTCCTGGATGGCAAGGAATTCGACAGCTCTAAAAACCAGGGCAAGCCGCTCGATATGCAGGTAGGCGCCGGAATGGTGATCCAGGGTTGGGACGAAGGTCTTACGTTGATGAAAAAAGGTGAAAAAGGCTTGTTGCTGATCCCTTCGGGCCTCGCTTACGGGCCTGAGCAATACGGACCAATCCCGGGTAACTCGGTGCTGCAGTTTGAAATGGAATTGCTCGATATTACCAAAGGCACCAAGCCTGCTGGCCCTGCGCTACCTGCGCCAGCTCCTGCGAAATAAGGTCACCATAATTTTAAATGCCACGAAGGCACGAATCTTCACGAATATGCTTCGTGAATAATTCGTGCCTTCGTGGCATTTAACCCTAGCCATTTTTTCTGTAAAATGCATTCCCATCTGAAACTCAACCCATGAAACTTTGCTTCGCCACCAACAACCGGCATAAACTCGAAGAAATACAGGCATTGCTCGGAGACCAGTTCGAGCTGCTTACATTAAGCGACATCGGTTGCAACACCGACATTCCCGAGCCATTCGACACCATCGCCGAAAACTCCCGCGAAAAAGCCCGATTCGTAAAGGATAACTTCGGGATAGATTGCTTCGCCGACGACACCGGCCTGGTCGTGGACGCATTGAACGGCGAGCCGGGCGTCAAATCTGCACGTTACGCGGGTGAGCAGCGCGATTCCAACGACAATATCGACCTGCTTCTTAAAAACCTTTCAGACAAGGAAAACAAGGCCGCCCGCTTCCTGACTGTCATTACCCTTTCCTGGAAAGGCCGATACCACCAATTCGAAGGTACGGTGGAAGGCGTCATTATCGATGAGAAACGCGGCACCAATGGCTTTGGCTATGACCCGGTGTTCGTGCCGGAAGGGCATTCGCGTACGTTCGCCGAAATGTCCATGCAGGAAAAATCGGCGCTGAGCCACCGCGGCCGTGCATTCGCGAAGCTGGTCGCATTCCTGAAAGAACAATAAGCTTTTATCCACCATTTAAATCGTACGGACATGTCGGACTTTAATTCGGATGATTATCGCTACGACGGTAGCAAGAAATTTGACATTAGTAAGGCCAAAACCCGCTTCAAGGACATTTATGCCGACAAAGCCGAATACGAGGCCATGCAGGAAGAGTCGGCCAAAGAGCTGGATGAGCTGCAAAGCATGATGTACGCGCATAACCGGTACGGGTTACTGGTTATTTTTCAGGCAATGGACGCGGCGGGAAAGGATGGCACGATCAAGCATGTACTTTCGGGCGTGAACCCGGTGGGCGTGAAAATTCATTCGTTTAAACGGCCTACCGAAACGGAACTAGGCCATGATTTCCTCTGGCGGACCAATCTGGTACTGCCTCAGCGCGGCACAATCACGATTTTTAACCGCAGCTATTACGAAGAAGTATTGGTTGTAAAAGTCCAGCCCGAAATCCTGACCCAATCGCAGCGCCTGCCTGCCGAGCTGACGGAGGATTTGGATAAGCTCTGGAAACACCGCTATTCCGATATCCGGAACCTGGAAAAATACCTTTACCGAAACGGCATCCGGGTTATCAAATTCTTTCTGAATGTTTCGAAAGAAGAGCAGGCCGAACGACTGATCGAACGCATCGAAGATCCTTCCAAAAACTGGAAATTCGAAGAGCAGGACGTGAAAGTACGCGACAAATGGGCCGAATACATGCAGGCTTACGAGGATTGCATCAATGCTACCGCCACGAAAAAGGCACCATGGTATGTAATTCCGGCCGACGATAAAAAGAACCTTCGCCTTACCGTTGCCAAGATCATCGCCGAAGAATTGAAAAAGATGAAAATGACATACCCTGAATCCGGCCCCGAGCGGACCGAAGAGCTGCGCCATTTCATCGATATCATCAACGAGCAAACCAAACAGCCCTGAAAAAGGAAGGCCGCCGATCGACGATCGGCGGCCTTATAGCTATGCATGGTGTGAAGTTATATCTTACTTTTTGATGGTGAAGTTACCGCCACCAATTTTATATCCTTCCGCATACAGCTCCACATTATACTTTCCTGGTCGGAACTTGCCTGTGTTATCGTACAACAATTCCACTTTCTGGTTGTTGTTTTGATAAGCGATAGATTCACGGGTTGTAAATTTGGATGGCGCGCCATCAATCTCAAACTCGCCTGAACCGGTAGCATCGTCAGCTACAACCGCACCGTCCGGATCCAGCACCCGCACATAGATATCTTTTGGCTCCTGGGCAGTCAGCTCGTTTTCAGGAAGGTTGAAAACCAGTTTCAGTTTGTCTACGCGGCTGGCTTTGTATTCGTCTTTCTCTTTGGTTTTGCCACGTGAGTTTACTGTCAGGATTTTCAGGTTCTGTGCTTTCAAAGCGGCAGCTTTATTCACTTTTGCGCTCAGTTCCTTGTTGGCGGCGGTAAATGTTACCACGGAGTCCGTCAACTCGGCCTGGCGTTGCACCAGTCTCTCGCGTTCGCTGGTAAGCGCTCCTACGTGTGTGTGCAGGGAGTCATTGGTAGCCACCAGTTGTTCGTTTTCAGCTTTCAGCTGCGCGATCATCTCGTCCTTCTCGGTCAGGAATTTTTCATATTCCTTGATTTTCGTCAGATACTTGTTGGTTTCCACTCTTCTGCTGCGGCTGAACGCTACCTTGTCAGCTTCAAGTTTTTCCTTCATCTTGGTCAGCTCGGTAATGTCGCCGCCCAATTTCTCAACTTCCGCAATTTTCGCATCCAATACGGTCGAAATAGAATCCAGTTTAGTTTTGGTTACAGCCAACTCTCTTGCCTTTTCGACCACCATCGCTTCTTGTTGCGTCAACTCCTGTTTCTGAGTTGTAAACAGGTAGCCAAACATGGCTGTCGCAAGCCCCAGGACAACTACCATTGCCCAGGCTATGCTCTGCTTATTTTTCTGTTCTTGTTGCATTGATATTAAGTTTACTTGTGTGATTTAGTTTCTCATGAGACAGGTTAAAAATCAAATCCGGGTCTACATGTAATTCTGGTTTCACATCAAACAATTCTGTGCCGCTCGATATCAACGGCACTATCCCGGTAGGCCGTCACATTCGGCGCATCCTCCTGAAATACAAAAAAAGAGCCTCATTTTCACAAATTTGGCTCTTTCAGAATGGTATTTCCGGAATTTGAAAATTCTTTCAAACCGCTGGCTATCTCAAACTTGCGGTTGGGAAATTGGGTAATGTTACCACAAAATATGGTGTAAGGGTACAGAGAAAATAATGCAATTATCCTGTTAAAATCCTATTTGCCCGCGAATATCAAATAGTTTCTTCTCCACAAAAATAAGTTTCTGATAGCCGTCTATCTCATAGCTGCTTACTTCCAGCAGATTGTCGCGTTTTACAGACCTGAGCACTATCTTTTTCTCGGAATCGTATATCTTGTTCTTCGCGCGAAGCAATGCCTCGACATATAGCGGCTGCTTCAAAACCGAATCGGTTTCGATTTTCAGATAGGCCACAGGCAGATCGTTGCCTGATTTGAGGTGGTATTCATAACGTACCGGACCGTTTTGTACTATTTCGTAACTCTGCCGGTAAGAAGGTTTATTGATGTCGGCTTGTAAGAAAAGTTCGAGCTCTTTTTCCCAATCCACTTCCCGTGTTTTCGAAATTTCGCGCTTACTACCCAAAACCGCCGTTTTATTTACCTCCGGCCTTTTATCGTTCAAATACACGATCTGGTTTTCGATAAAGCCTTTTAAATCGTAATATAATCCGGGCGCATCGTCACCCGACTTTTCCGGTGTACAGGAAATCAAAGAAAGGAACAGTGCGGTTGCGACGATCGTAGAGAATCGGTAATGCATGGATTTCGGATGTGGCTAAAAAAACAGAGAGCCCGCGGGCCCTCTGTCGGTTAACATCAATCGATGTATGAAAGTTTTACAGAATGCTCGTTCCTGTCATTTCCGCCGGCTGCGCAATGCCCATCAATGCCAGAATGGTCGGCGCTACGTCGGCGAGCTTTCCATTTCTGATGGGCTTCCGGTATTCGTTATCCACCAGGACGCAGGGAACGAGGTTCAGCGAATGCGCGGTGTTCGGCGAGCCGTCGTCATTCATCATGTAATCGGAGTTACCGTGGTCCGCAATGATAATCGACGAATAGCCGTGCTTCAAGCCGGTTGTTACCACAGCCTCCACACATTGATCCACCGTTTCGCAAGCTTTTACAGCCGCTTCGAAAACGCCCGTATGGCCTACCATGTCAGGGTTAGCGAAATTGAGGCACACAAAATCCACTTCTTCCTTTTCCAGTTCGGGGACGATCGCGTCGCGGATGTCGAACGCCGACATTTCTGGTTGCAAATCGTAAGTCGCCACTTTCGGGGAAGGGCAAAGCAAGCGGCTCTCACCTTCGAAAGGCTTCTCGCGGCCGCCCGAGAAAAAGAATGTAACGTGCGGGTATTTCTCGGTTTCAGCGATGCGGATCTGCTTTTTACCAGCCGATTCGAGCACTTCGCCGAGCGTATTGTTCAGATTGTCTTTATCAAAAATCACATCCACGCCTTTGAAAGTATCATCATAATTGGTCATGGTGATGTATTTCAAATTCAGCTTATGCATATTCTGCTCGTGGAAATCCTGCTGGGTAAGCGCCTGGGTGATTTCGCGGCCGCGGTCGGTACGGAAGTTGAAGCAAAGCACCACATCGCCGTTCTGGATCAATGCAAGCGGCGAACCGTCCGCATTGGTGGCGATGATAGGTGTAATGAACTCATCGGTAACACCTTCTTCATACGAAGCCTGTACGGCTTTCAATACATCGGCCGCAGGCACATGCTTGCCTTCGCCGTGTACCATCGCGTCGTAGGCGAGCTTCACGCGTTCCCAGCGCTTATCGCGGTCCATTGCATAATAGCGGCCGGTAATGCTGGCAATGCGTCCCGTGCTTTGCGCCATCGACTCGTTCAGTTCGGTCAGGAATCCCAACCCGCTTTTCGGATCGGTATCGCGGCCGTCGGTGAATGCGTGGACGAATACATTGCTAAGGCCGCGGTCTGCCGCGATTTTGCAAAGGCCTTTCAAATGATCGATATGCGAATGCACGCCGCCATCCGACACCAGACCAATGAAATGGACCTTCTTTCCTTCGGCTTCCGCGTAGTCGAGCGCCTGCGTGAGCACGGGCTCCTGCGCGAGTGTGCCCTCGGATACGGCCAGGTTGATTTTTACCAGATCCTGATAAACTACCCGACCTGCGCCGAGGTTGGTATGGCCAACTTCGGAATTACCCATTTGTCCGTCGGGCAAACCCACCGCCAGGCCACTCGCTTCGAGTTTGCTATGCGGGTATTTTTGAAGAATGGAATCGTAGAATGGGGTTTTTGCCGCTAGAATCGCGGAACGGTTTTCCTCGCCTGCTTTGGCGATCCCCCAGCCGTCCATAATAATGAGGATGACTTTCTTGCTCAATGTATTCGTAATTAAGATGTTATTTCAAAGAGTAATGCGCTACTCTTCCTTTTTACTTTCGACAGGCTGATTGTTTTCGTCCACAATCACATATACTTCTTCGTTGGGCCGGCGCATCATAAATTTTTCGCGCGCCCATTTTTCAAGCATTTTCGGATTTCCGAAAACTTCGTTCCGCTCTTTTTTGACCTCGCGGATCTTTTCCTGAAGAATCGCCTTCTCCTTTTCGAGGTCTTTCATCTTCATGCGGTTCGCCATCACGATCCGGATATTGTTGTTGTCGAGGAACAATACCCATACGAGCCACACGACGAACGTAGCGATATAGAAGTTCTTTAATGTGTGCAGAGACCAGAATGAGTGGTTTTTCATCTCGAAATGCCCTGAAACGAGAACCGGAGCACTGGGCTCCGGCTCTTATATGGTTTGAATTAGAATTTCAATCCTGGGAAGTATGCGCTTTCACCCAGTTCTTCTTCGATGCGGAGAAGCTGGTTGTATTTCGCCATACGGTCGGAACGTGAAGCCGAGCCGGTTTTGATCTGGCCGGTGTTCAATGCAACCGCGAGGTCAGCGATGGTCGCATCTTCCGTTTCACCTGAGCGGTGCGACATGATGCTCTTGTAGCTGTTGCGTTTTGCAAGGTTTACCGTATCGATTGTCTCCGTCAGAGAACCGATCTGGTTTACTTTCACCAATACCGCGTTCGCGATTTGAGATTCGATGCCTTGTTGCAGACGGTTTACGTTGGTTACGAACAAATCGTCGCCCACCAGCTGGCATTTTTTGCCGATCGAATCTGTCAAAGTCTTCCAGCCGGCCCAGTCGTCTTCGTCCATACCGTCTTCGATCGAGATGATAGGATATTTAGCTACCCACTGAGTCCAGTAGTCAGCCATTTCGTCGGAGCTCAGCTTGCGGCCGTCCGATTTTTTGAAGTGGTACAGACCGTCTTCGTAGAATTCCGAAACGGCGGCGTCCATCGCGATGAAGATTTCTTCACCTGGCTTGTAGCCTGCTTTTTCGATCGCCTGAAGCACAACCTCGATAGCCTCTTCGTTGGATTTGATATTGGGAGCAAAACCACCTTCGTCACCTACGTTGGTCGAGTAGCCTTTGCTTTTCAGTACGGTTTTCAAAGTATGGAAAACCTCCACGCCCATGCGCAATGCCTGCGAGAATGTATCCGCTTTGGCAGGCATGATCATGAATTCCTGGAAGTCGATGGAATTGTCCGCGTGGCTACCGCCATTGAGGATGTTCATCATCGGTACGGGCAATGTGTTGGCATTAGTACCACCTACATAGCGGTACAATGGAAGGTTTGCTTCCTGTGCGGCGGCTTTCGCAGCAGCCAGTGAAACACCAAGGATAGCATTCGCACCCAACTTACCTTTGTTAGGCGTACCATCCAGTTCCAGCATAATTTTATCGATAAGGTTCTGCTCGAATACGGAGCAACCGATCAGTTCAGGGAAAATGATGTCGTTTACATTCTCAACCGCTTTCAAAACTCCTTTTCCAACGTAAACGCTCTTGTCGTTATCGCGAAGCTCAACGGCCTCGTGCTTACCGGTTGAAGCTCCGGAAGGGACAGCAGCACGTCCCAGATAACCATTCTCGGTACGAATATCAACTTCTATTGTGGGGTTTCCTCTTGAATCCAGAATTTGTCTTGCATGTACTGACTGAATCGTACTCATTTGCAGCTTGTGGTTTGATTAAAAATTGGAATATGGTTAACGGTACAAAATAACGCAAAAAAAATCGTCATCCATAGACTCCCCTTGATTTTCGGTGGATCAACAATGCGTTAAGTCTTGCCAAAAGAAAATCCCTCCGCGCTCAGGCAGAGGGATTTAATATATTCTTATTTCGCTTCGCTTAGCAATTTGATAAACTCGTCGAACAAGTACCGCGAATCGTGCGGGCCGGGCGACGCTTCCGGGTGGTATTGCACCGAAAATGCCGGATAATCCTTTCTACGGATACCTTCGATGGTCTTGTCGTTCAGGTTAATGTGTGTAACCTCGATGTCCGGGTGGCTTTCGATCTCGTCGGGCTTTACCGCAAAGCCGTGGTTTTGTGAAGTAATCTCGCAAAGCCCCGTAATCAGGTTCTTCACCGGATGGTTCAAACCGCGGTGGCCGTGATGCATTTTGTAAGTATTGATTCCACTTGACAATGCGAGTAACTGGTGGCCAAGACAGATACCGAAAAGCGGCTTGGCCGTTTCCACCATTTGAGATACGTTCTCAACCGCATAAGGCATCGCCGCGGGATCGCCCGGACCATTCGAGATGAAGAAGCCATCGGGGTTCCATTTCATTACCTCTTCATAAGGTGTTTTGGCAGGGAAGACCTTACAGTAGCAACCTCTTGAAGTCAGGTTGAGCAGAATGCTCTTTTTAATACCATAATCCATTACGGCAACGCGCCATTTGGCGGTAGCCTCATCGCCCATATAGTAAGGCTCCTCCGTTGTTACTTCCGATGAAAGCTCCAATCCATCCATCGAAGGGATTTTCTTCAGTTCTTTCATGAGCTCCACCTCGTCGAGGATCTCGGTCGAGATAATGGCGTTCATTACTCCCTTCTCGCGCACGTGACGCACGAGGTGACGTGTGTCCACGTTGCTGATGCCGACGATATTAGCCCTTTCGAAATACTCTTGCAGAGAGAAATCAGCGGTGTCGCGTGAATAGATCTGTGAGAAAGTGTTACAAACCATCCCGCGGATCTTAACCGAGCCAGATTCCTCCTCGTCTTCCAGCTGCACGCCGTAGTTACCGATGTGCGAGTTGGTATTCACGATGATCTGACCGTAATAGGAAGGGTCTGTGTAAATTTCCTGGTAGCCGGTCATGCCCGTATTAAAGCAAATTTCGCCACCTGTGGTTCCACTTTTACCCAAAGCGAGTCCTTTGTATGCTGTTCCGTCTTCTAGCAACAACAGAGCTTCCTTTTTCTGATTCATATTATGGTTTAATCTGTTTTCCGGGCCGTTTTGCGATATTTCGAGGCGGCCGGTTCAATTTTGGTGCAAAAATACGATTTTTCACTCATAAAAAAAGGGTTAAACGAGACCGTTCAACCCTTTCATATATTTCAATTTCCGATTACCAAAACTATTCCTTTTCAGTTTCGCCTGGTGTTTCTTCTGTTTTCGAAGCTTCTTCCTCAGCCGGAGCCTCAGTTTCCGCTACGATCGGATGATCTTCTTTTTTCACCGGAGCAGCTTCCACGGCGCCCTCGGCTTTCTTGCCGCCTCTTCTGCTGCGACGAGTCTTGGCAGGTTTATCGGCGTTGGCAAGCAACAGTGCATCATTGAAATCAACCAGCTCGATCAATGCGGTTTCAGCCGCGTCACCCAAACGGTTACCGAGTTTGATGATACGGGTGTAACCACCGGGGCGGGATGCGATTTTATCAGAAACGACACCGAAAAGCTCTTTTGTAGATTCTTTGTCGTTCAGGTAAGAGAATGCTACCCTTCTGTTGTGAGTAGTATCTTCTTTCGCACGAGTCAGCAGAGGCTCAACGAACTTGCGGAGTTCTTTCGCCTTTGCGAGGGTTGTTTCAATTCTTTTGTGAAGGATCAACGAGGAAGCCATGTTTGAAAGCATCGCCTTGCGGTGTGATGCGGTTCTTCCCAGGTGATTGTCCTTTTTACCGTGTCTCATTGTTTTGTTGTTTAGTTGCTTCGAGCTGCGACTGGCGCGCTACAGAATACATACTTATGATGGAATTTAATTAATCCTCGTCCAGACGGTACTTTGACACGTCCATTCCAAAAGTGAGCTGTTTGTCGGCCACGAGTTGTTCCAGCTCGGTGAGCGATTTCTTACCGAAGTTCCGGAATTTCATCATATCCGAAATTTCAAGTCTTACCAGATCACCCAGCGTTTTCACGTCAGCGGATTTCAAACAGTTGTAAGCGCGTACCGAGAGATCCAGTTCGGACAATGACGTCTTCAACAGTTTTCTCATACGCAGCATTTCCTCATCAACCTGATTGTCTTCCTCAGCTTTCTGCTTCTCAAACGTCATCGTTTGGTCAGAGAACAGCATGAAGTGTTGGATCAGAATATTGGCAGCGCCTTTCAACGCATCCTCCGGGTGGATGGAACCATCGGTCTGAATGTCGATCAAAAGACGTTCGTAGTCGGTACGCTGTTCAACACGCGTGTTTTCAACGCTGTATTTCACATTTTTAATAGGCGTATAAATCGAGTCTACCGCGATGTAGCCGAACGGAAGCTCATTGGCCCGTGGCTCGTCTGCCGGTACGTAACCTCTACCTTTATCCAAGAGAAGTTCCATTTCGAACTCCTTTTGATCATCTATGTGGCAAATGACCAGATCCGGGTTCAAAACCTCGAATGCACTTGTAAACTTGCCAATGTCCCCGGCAGTGATTACCGATACATTTTTGAGGTTTACAACTATCCTACTTTCACTCAGGTCAGAAACTTTTTTAAAACGAACCATTTTCAGGTTCAGGATGATTTCCGTAACATCCTCAACTATACCTTCGATAGAAGAAAATTCGTGAAGCACGCCTGGGAACTTCACACTCGTGATGGCATAGCCTTCCAAAGACGAAAGGAGAATTCTACGCAACGCATTACCAATGGTTACGCCGTATCCTTTCTCTAAAGGCTTAAACTCAAACAACCCGTGAAAGTCGTCTGCTTTCTCCATGACGACCTTATCAGGCATTTGGAAAGCTAATATTGACATAGTCCTTGCTCCTTTTATAGTAGTAAATGATAGTTGATCACGCTACCTTACCTTTGCGATCGCAAAAATTGTGCTGTTGCCAGCAAAAAAGCACTACCCCGAATATTCGGGGAGTGCATGTAATATGAAGATTATTATTTAGAATACAATTCAACGATCAGCTGCTCGTTGATGTTTTCCGGAATTGACTCGCGGTCAGGGAATGTAACGAACTTGCCAGACAATTGCTGACCGTCCCATTCCAACCAGTTAAAACCTTTGGAACTATGTCCTGCCAGGCTATCTGTTACAGCTTCGAGCGATTTTGATTTCTCACGAACGGTAACAACCTGTCCTGGACGCAATGAGTAAGAAGGGATGTTCACCACTTCACCGTCAACCAGGATATGCTTGTGCGACACGAGCTGGCGGGCAGCACGACGTGTAGGAGCGATACCCAAACGGTAAACTGTATTATCCAGACGGGCTTCACAGAATTTCAAAAGGTTTTCACCGGTGATTCCGTCTTTTACAGAAGCTTTCTCAAACAGGCTACGGAATTGTCTTTCGAGGATACCGTAGATGAATTTCACTTTTTGTTTCTCAGCCAATTGCAGAGCGTACTCCGATTTCTTTGACCGACGACCCTTTCCGTGCATTCCAGGAGGGTAATTTTTCTTTGCAAGCGCCTTGCTTGGGCCCATGATGGGCTCTCCGTAACGTCTTGCGACTTTGGTTTTGGGACCTGTATAACGTGCCATTAAAACTATTTGTTTACTAAATTGATAAAAACCATTCTGTAACCCCAGTGTCCAAATTACGAATGGGTACCGTTACGGTACTAACTACTATACTCTACGACGTTTTGGAGGACGGCATCCGTTGTGCGGAAGCGGAGTGATGTCACGGATAGTGGTCACTTCGATACCTGCATTCTGGATGGTACGGATCGCCGACTCACGGCCCGATCCCGGTCCTTTTACGAAAACCTCAGCTTTACGCATTCCGAGGTCGAACGCAACCTGAGCTGCGCTCTGTGCAGCAGTTTGCGCTGCGTATGGTGTGTTCTTTTTAGAACCACGGAATCCCATTTTACCGGCAGAACCCCAGGAGATAACTTGCCCGTTGCTGTTGGTAATCGAGATGATGATATTATTGAAAGAAGCCTTGATGTGAACCTGACCAACAGGCTCGACAACAACCACTCTCTTTTTTGCTTTATCTTTTCTTTTATTCTGTGCCATTGCTCTTCGAATAAGTAGTGGATCACTCCACCGCTCACTATTTATTTAGTAGCCTTTTTCTTGTTAGCGATTGTTTTGCGTTTACCCTTACGAGTACGTGAGTTGTTTTTCGTTCTCTGACCACGCAAAGGCAATCCTTTACGGTGACGGAGGCCACGATAACAAGCGATATCCATAAGACGCTTAATGCTCAACTGAACCTCAGACTTAAGAGCGCCTTCTACTTTGTATTCCCCGGCAATAACCCCACGGATCGCACCAGACTCTTCGTCGGTCCAGTCGATCACTTTTTTATTCAAATCAACACCCGCCTTTTCGAGGATTTTCTTAGCCGAGCTACGGCCGATCCCGAAAATATAAGTCAATGAGATTTCGCCTCTTTTGCGATCTGGAATGTCTACTCCTGCAATACGTGCCATAATTATTATCCTTGTCTTTGTTTATACCGTGGGTTCTTCTTGTTAATAACGTACACTTTACCCTTCCGGCGGATAACCTTGCAGTCCTCGCTGCGTTTCTTTACTGATGCTTTGACTTTCATCTGATTAAACTAAGTGTTAATTTAAGGTAATCGATCCCCTTACTTGTACCGATATGTAATCCGGGCTTTCGATAGGTCGTAAGGAGACATTTCCAGCTTTACTCTGTCACCCGGCAATATTTTGATATAGTGCATTCTCATTTTACCCGAGATGTGCGCTATCACTTCATGCTTGTTCTCTAATACAACACGAAACATTGCGTTTGACAATGCTTCGAGAATTACTCCGTCTTGTTCGATTGATGCTTGTTTTGCCATTCGTAGCTTTCTGTTACTGTACTTCAACCATAAGGCTGGTGTTGGCCGTCACTTTTTCAATGTAATCGAATGTTGTCAGAATCTCTGCCTTTCCCTTTCTCACTACCACGGTATGTTCGAAATGCGCGGAATACTTTCTGTCGTTAGTCCGGATCGTCCAGCCGTCGCGCTCCTGCACTACTGCTTTCGCTCCCAGGTTAATCATCGGCTCGATAGCAAGAACCATGCCTTCTCTCAACCGGATCCCCTTTCCACGCTTTCCATAGTTGGGTACCTCTGGCGCTTCGTGCAAATCTCTTCCTACTCCGTGCCCAACGAGCTCTCTTACTACAGTGTAACCGCGTTCCTCGACATAGCTTTGTACCGCATGGCCAATGTCCCCGATCCGAAGTCCGTCTACCGCCTGTTCGATTCCCTTGTAAAGCGAACGTTTGGTGGCCGTGAGGAGGTTCATCACCTCTTTGGAAACTTCACCTACCGGGTAAGTGTACGCGCTGTCGCTGTGATAGCCATTCAGCTTAACCCCGCAATCGATGGAAACGATGTCCCCCTCTTTTAGCACGTAGCCCCCGGGAATCCCGTGGACTACTACTTCATTGACCGATATACAAAGAGAGGCCGGAAATTTGTTGAATCCCTTGAACGAAGGGATTCCACCGTTATCTCTGATATATTCCTCGGCAACCGCATCCAACTTCCCGGTTGTAACTCCCGGCTTTACCCAGGTAGCTACTTCCGCATGTGCTTTGCCGAGCAGTTGAGCACTAACCTTTATCAGGTTGATTTCCTCTTCTGTTTTAAGATAAATCATTATCAGATTGCTACGCTCTCGGTACGTCCTTTTACACGTCCCGACTTCATCAAACCTTCGTAGCGGCGCATCAGCAGGTAGCTTTCAACCTGTTGCAAGGTATCCAGAACCACCCCTACCATGATCAGCAACGAAGTTCCTCCGAAGAAGTGAGCGAAGTCGGTCGAGATACCCAGAAGGCTTGCGAATGCAGGCAAAGTAGCCACTACTGCCAGCATCAATGCACCAGGGAAGGTGATACGGTCGAGCACAGAGCTGATATACTCAGATGTCTGCTGACCTGGTTTCACACCCGGGATAAACCCGCCTCCACGCTTCATATCATCAGCAATCTGCTGAGGGTTTACCGAGATCGCGGTATAGAAGAACGTAAATACAATAATCAATACTGCGAACAGGAGATTGTATTGCCAGGTCGTGTAATTAGCGAAAATCGTTGCTACGTTGCTGGCGAAGTCACTTTTCTCAGCGAAATAAGATGCACCCAGTGAAGGGATGAACATCAAAGCCTGCGCAAAAATGATCGGCATTACACCTGCCGCATTCAATTTCAATGGCAAATATTGACGCTGACCACCCATCACGCGGTTACCTACCACCTGCTTCGCATACTGAATAGGAATCCGGCGAACGGCCTGGGTCAACATTACCGCGCCCATAATTACAAAGTAAAGGGCAACGATTTCCAATACGAACAATAGGATCTGACCACTACCCCTTGATACGAATTCCTTGTAGATCGCACCCGGGAAACGCGAAACGATACCGATCATGATCAGCATCGAAATACCGTTACCGATACCCTTGTCCGTGATTCTCTCACCGAGCCACATACAGAACATTGTACCCGCCGTCAGCACGAATACCGACGAAACGGTGAACATGCTTCTGGAAACCAGAAGAGCCTCGTCAGGTACGGTCGTATTCAAATAAGCAGTACCTTGAACAAGTGTAACAACGATAGTCAGAACCCGGGTAATCTGGTTCAGCTTTTTACGGCCTGATTCCCCCTCCTTCTGCATCTTCTGGAAATATGGCAGCGCCATAGTCAACAGCTGGATCGCAATGGAAGCGGAGATGTAAGGCATGATACCCAACGCAAAAATGGACGCTTTGCTAAAAGCGCCACCTAAGAAAGTATCCAGCAACCCCAACAACCCTGCGGAGGATACATTCATTTGATCAGGTTCTACACCTGGCAACGCAACGTAAGACCCCAACCGGAAGATCGTTATAAACAAAAGAGTGTTGAGAATACGTGTTCTCAACTCCTCAATCGCAAATATGTGTTTTATAGTCTCTAAAAATCGTTTCATCTTCTGGGCTTACAACGCTCTGTTCAAAGTAAACAAATTCTGTCGGGTATCGCAGCTAAATTACAATTTAACTGCTTTACCACCTGCCTTCTCGATCGACTCGATAGCCGAAGCGGAAAACCCATGAGCCTGAACTTCAACCGCAGAAGTGATCTGACCTCTGTTAAGGATCTTAACCAGGTCGTTCTTTGCGCTGAGACCATTTTCACGAATCAGATCCAACGTTACTACCGCAGCTCCGGTTTTCTCAACTAACGCCTGGATCGCATCCAGGTTCAACGCCTTATATTCAACGCGGTTGATGTTATTGAAACCGAATTTAGGCAAACGTCTTTGCAGAGGCATCTGACCACCTTCGAAGCCCAGCTTGCGGCTGTAACCTGAACGCGACTGCGCTCCTTTGTGTCCACGTGCAGCAGTGCCTCCTTTACCGGAGCCCTGGCCACGTCCAACCCGCTTTCCTACCTTAACGGAACCAGCAGCCGGTTTTAATGAACTTAAATTCATACTATTCGTATATTAAATTTCTTCAACTTTAACCAAGTGGCTTACCTTGCGGATCATTCCCGCGATGGCATCGCTGTTTTCTTTCTCAACAGACCGGTTCAGTTTACCAAGACCCAACGCTTTGATCGTCAGTTTTTGCTTCTCAGGGCGGTCAATTGTGCTCTTAACTTGTGTAATACGTACTTTTGACATGATTACTCTCAGATTGAGGATAATCCCGAAGGATTATCCGTTGAATACTTTTTCCAATTTAACGCTGCGTTGGAAAGCAACCTGATGCGGAGCTCTCATTTTCAAAAGAGCGTCAATTGTAGCCTTGATTACGTTGTGCGGGTTCGATGAACCTTTGGATTTCGCAAGTACGTCTTTGATACCTGCGCTTTCCAGCACTGCGCGCATCGGGCCACCAGCCAGTACTCCCGTACCAGGAGCAGCCGGCTTGATCAGAACGAAACCACCGCTGAACTTACCTTCCATTTCGTGTGGAACGGTATGTTTAAGCATCGGAATTTGGATCAGGTTTTTCTTAGCATCGTCAATTCCTTTGGCAATCGCGTCGGTTACCTCGTTGGCTTTGCCCAATCCGTAACCTACAACTCCGTTTCCGTCTCCCACTACCACGATGGCAGAGAAGGAGAAACGGCGACCACCTTTTACTACTTTTGCTACCCGGTTGATCGCTACAACGCGCTCTTTCAGGTCAGATTCGTTAACCTTTGAAGGTCTTGTATTTGTAGACATAGTCTTTGTTATACTTAGAATTTCAGGCCACCCTCACGAGCTCCGTCGGCCAATGCTTTTACCTTACCATGATACAAATATCCGTTACGGTCAAAAACTACTGCCTGGATACCTGCTTCCTGCGCTTTTTCAGCGATTTTCTTACCTACCTGGGCAGCAACAGCAATATTTGCATTCTCTTTTCTGCCTCCCAGCTCTACCGACGACGCACTTACCAGGGTAATCCCTTTGATATCGTCGATAATCTGTGCGTAGATGCTTGTGTTGGAACGGAAGACCGAAAGTCTCGGGCGCTCCGCGCTTCCCTTCACTCTTTTACGGATGTGAAGTTTCAGGCGCTGTCTTCTATCTGCTTTTACGTTAGCCATCTTTAATCTTATCTTACTTGTTTATAACATTGATCGGTGGCTACGCACTATTTCTTAGAAGCAGACTTACCTGCCTTACGACGGACCACTTCACCAACAAAACGGATACCTTTTCCTTTGTAAGGCTCAACTTTACGAAGGGATTTGATTTTCGCTGCTACTGCACCTATCAGTTCCTTGTCGATACCTTCGAGGATCACCTTAGGATTCTGACCTTTTTCCGAAGTCGTAGAAACCTTGATCTCTGACGGGATCGCCATGAAAATATTGTGTGAGTAACCCAATTGAAGTTCGAGAACATTGTTCGTCGAGCTCGCTTTGTAACCTACCCCGATAATTTCAAGCTCACGCTTGTAACCTTCGCCTACACCGATCACCATGTTGTTCAACAGGGAACGGTACAGGCCGTGTAATGCTTTATGACGCTTCTGTTCTGTAGGGCGCTTTACTTTCAGCTCGCTTCCTTCAACCTCAACAGTGATGTCGCTGTCAACAGCCTGGGTAAGTGTGCCTTTCGGGCCTTTTACAGATACTACGTTATCTTCTGCAACCGTTACGGATACTCCCGCGGGCAAAGTGATAACTTTATTTCCTATTCGTGACATTTCCTGAATAACTTTTAAATATTAATACACGAAACATAACACTTCACCACCCACATTCAGTGTCTTAGCTTCCTTATCTGTCATTACACCTTTCGATGTAGAGATAATCACTGTTCCTAAGCCGCCCAATACACGTGGCAATGTTGATGAACCTGAATATTTACGTAGTCCAGGCTTACTAACCCTCTCCAATTTTACAATTGCAGATTGCTTTGTCACAGGATTGTATTTCAAAGCGATCTTGATAACTCCCTGAGGGCCAACCTCGTCGAATTTATAGCTTTGAATGTACCCCTTGTCAAAAAGTACCTTTGTAATCTCTTTTTTTATGTTGGATGCAGGTATCTCAACAACCCGGTGCTTCGCTTTGATAGCGTTTCTGAGTCTCGTCAGATAGTCTGCTATGGGATCCGTTAACATGTTTATGCCAAGTTTAAACACCCCCTTTTAAACGGGAGTGCAAAGTTAAGTAATTGAAATCAGAATTGAAAGTATTCTTACCAACTTGATTTTGTAACTCCTGGAATTTTTCCATCTGACGCCATATCGCGGAAGAGTACCCGGGAAATTCCGAATTTACGCATATAACCGCGAGGTCTTCCGGTGATTTTGCACCGGTTGTGCAGGCGTACAGGAGAAGAGTTACGTGGTAACTTGTCAAGACCAACCCAGTCACCGGCAGCTTTCAACTTGCTACGTTTTTCAGCGTAGCGCTCTACTAGCGCTTGTCTTTTTCTCTCCCGTGCTTTTACTGATTCTTTTGCCATTGTCGGTAAATAATCTTTGTAGTATTTTCTTATTTATTCGCGTTGGTGAAAGGCATTCCTAATGCTTTCAGCAATTCGTAGCTCTCTTCGTCAGAGTCGGTGGATGTCACGAAGGTGATGTCCATACCGCTGATCTTGCTTACTTTCTCGATGCTGATTTCAGGGAAAATAATCTGCTCTTTCACACCGAAAGTATAATTTCCACGTCCATCGAATCCTTTATCGCTGATACCTTTGAAGTCACGTACACGTGGCATTGCAACGGTAGTAAGGCGGTCAAGGAATTCGTACATCCGGTCGCCGCGAAGCGTTACTTTCGCTCCGATTGGCATATTCTCACGCAACTTAAAGTTAGAAACCGCCTTTTTGGAAAGTGTAGCTACCGCTTTCTGTCCTGTAATGAGGCTAAGTTCTTCCACACCGGTGTCAACAAGTTTCTTATCTGCAACAGCAGCTCCGATTCCCTTATTGATTACAATCTTTGTCAGGCGGGGAACCTGCATGCTTGATTTGTACTGGAATTTCCCCTTCAATTGCGAAACGATTTCGCTAACGTATTTCTCTTTTAATCTGGGCGTTGCCATGTTTGAAAGTGATTATGTGGATTGCCGACCCACTGGCTTATATAAATTCGGCAGCTTTCTTGAAAATCCGGATTATAAAAGGTTTCCGGATTTTTTCGAATAGCGCTGCAGTTTTCCTTTGTCGTTCGCTTTGCGGCCTGTTCTTGAAGCTTCTCCTGTTTTAGGGTCCACTACCATCAGGTTGCTGATGTGAATAGCGCCTTCGCGTTTTTCGATGCTTCCCTGTGGATTTTGCGCATTTGGCTTAATGTGCTTGGTGATCATATTCACACCTTCCACGGTTGCTCTCTGTTTTTCTACAAGCACTTTGGTGATTACGCCTGTTTCGCCTTTTGCGTTACCTGAAATCACTTTCACGGTATCACCTTTGCGAACGTGCAATTTGGCCGGTGCCTTTTTATTTGTACTTTCCATTGAGGTATTCTCTTAACAGTTTAAAGAAATACTGATGTTTCTTACAACACTTCTGGTGCCAGCGATACGATCTTCATGAACTGCTTCTCGCGCAATTCGCGGGCAACCGGTCCGAAAATACGTGAACCGCGTGGCTCATCGTTGTTGTTCAATAAAACTGCCGCATTATCTTCAAACCGGATGTAAGTTCCATCTTTGCGACGTACCTCTTTTTTAGTACGTACAACCACGGCTTTGGAAACCGTTCCTTTTTTCATGTTGCTCGAAGACAGAGCGGATTTCACCGTCACGACGATCTTATCGCCCACCGAAGCATAACGCTTTCCAGTTCCGCCCAATACCCGGATTACGAGTACTTCTTTCGCGCCACTGTTATCGGCTACTGACAGTCTTGATTCTTGTTGTACCATGATTACTTCGCTCTTTCAAGGATTTCTACTACTCTCCAACGCTTGTTTTTGCTAAGCGGACGAGTTTCCATTACACGGATAGTGTCGCCAATACCCACATCGTTTGTTTCGTCGTGAACCATCAGTTTGGTAGTTTTAGTCATAAACTTACCATACTTCTCGTGCTTCACTTTACGCACTACGGTGATCACGCAGGACTTGTCCATTTTGTTGCTCACCACTTTGCCAATTCTCTCTTTACGTAAATTTCTTACTGTTGCCTCCATAATTTCTAAACTGTTTACTGTTGGTTAGATTTAGCCGACAGCTCGGTTAAGAGTCTTGCAATTTCCTTACGTGAGGCGCGAATACGCAGAGGGTTCTCAATTGGAGAAATAGCATGCGCAAATTTCAACCGGAGTAAGCGCTCTCTCTCTTGGGCGATCTGCTCTTTAAGCTGATCCTGCGACAGATTCTTTATTTCTTTACTAGTCATTGCTTTTGATAATTAGCGGTTCTAAATACGTTCGGACTATTATGCTTCCTGATAATCCCGGCGTACGACGAACCTTGTCTTGATTGGCAACTTTTGTGCAGCCAAACGCAATGCTTCGTTTGCAGTATCCAGCGCTACACCAGTCGCTTCGAAAATGATAGTTCCAGGCTTAACAGGAGCTACCCAATACTCAGGCGCACCTTTACCTTTACCCATACGAACCTCAGCAGGTTTTTTGGTAATCGGCTTGTCAGGGAATACACGGATCCATACCTGACCTTCGCGTTTCATCGCACGTGTTACCGAGATACGAGCTGCTTCGATCTGACGGGCAGTCAACCAACCTGGTTCCAGTGCTTTTATTGCAAACGATCCAAAAGCGATCTCATGTCCGCGGGTCGCCAGACCACGATGCGAACCTTTGTTCTTCTGTTGTTTGCGAAATTTTGTCCTTTTCGGCTGTAACATGATTCTAATCTATTTGAACCGGTGTGATACCGGAAAGTATCTGATTACTTCTTCTTGTTCTTGTTGCGTTTGCGACGATCTGCGTCTCCGCCACCGCCTTCCCCACGTGGAGCACCGTCGTTTCTGTCACGACCACCTCTTCTGTCGCCACGTCCGCCACGGTCGTTACCGCCACGGTCGCCACCTTGCGCGCTTCTTTCAGCTCTGTCTGATGCTGCGGTTGCTGCACTTGGAGTAAGGTCACGCTTTCCGTACAATTCACCTTTGAAGATCCATACTTTAATACCGATCTTACCGTAGATAGTTTGTGCTTCGGAGATAGCGTAATCGATGTCCGCTCTCAATGTATGCAAAGGAATACGTCCTTCTTTGTATTCTTCTGTACGGGCCATTTCAGCACCACCCAGACGACCTGCCAAACGGATTTTGATTCCTTGTGTTCCTACACGCATTGCAGAAGCGATCGATTGCTTCATCGCACGACGGTAAGAAATACGAGCCTGCAATTGCTGAGCGATAGCTTCACCTACCAGTTTCGCATCGATTTCAGGGCGTTTGATTTCGTAGATGTTGATCTGAACATCCTTGCCTGTAATCTTTTTAAGCTCTTCTTTGATTTTATCAACTTCGCTACCACCTTTTCCGATCACGATACCCGGACGGGCAGTGTGGATCGTCAATGTGATGCGTTTCAATGTACGTTCAATAACTACTTTTGAAATCGATCCTTTCGGGATACGTGCTTTGATGTAGTTACGGATTTTCTCGTCTTCAACCAGTTTGTCAGAGAAGTCTTTTCCTCCGTACCAGCTAGATTCCCATCCTCTAACAATTCCTAGTCTCAGACCTATCGGATTAACCTTTTGTCCCATTCGAAATAGATCGTTTTACTTATGATTCGATTACTGCTTCATTTACTGACACCGACGCGTCGTCCACCACGATTGTGATGTGGTTGGAACGCTTACGGATTCTGTGTGCTCTTCCCTGAGGTGCAGGGCGCAAACGCTTCAACATACGTCCACCGTCGATGAATACGGTTTTAACGATCAGGTCAGCGTCTTCCAGTTTCGCTCCCTCGTTCAGTTGCTGCCAGTTGGCAACAGCCGAAAGAAGCACTTTGTGCAAAACCGGCGATGAAGCTCTCGGTTGGAATTTCAAAAGTGCCAACGCTTTGCTGACCTTCTGTCCGCGAATCATGTCGGCCACCAATCTCATCTTACGAGGAGAAGTAGGCACATCCTTTAATATAGCTCTTGCTTCCATGTTTCTTTTCAGATATCGGCTCGTCCGTTAGGACCAGCTACGTCGACAAATTATTTTCTTCCTTTATCTTTTTTTGCGGTGTGGCCACGGAAGTTACGGGTTGGAGAGAACTCGCCCAGTTTGTGTCCTACCATGTTTTCAGTCACATAAACCGGGATGAACTTGTTCCCGTTATGAACTGCGAATGTGTGCCCGATAAAATCAGGCGAAATCATTGAGCGCCGCGACCATGTCTTGATCACCGATTTACGCGAAGAGTTGTTCATCGCTTCAACTTTGGCTTCAAGACGGAAGTCGATATATGGTCCTTTTTTTAATGAGCGTGCCATGTTTTACTGCTTATTTTTTACGACGGCTGATAATCAATTTCTCAGAATGCTTGTTGCGGTTACGTGTCTTGAGACCTTTCGCGAACTGACCATTTCTAGAACGAGGCTGACCTCCTGACGAACGGCCCTCACCACCACCCATCGGGTGATCAACAGGGTTCATAGCAACACCACGTACGCGTGGACGACGTCCCAACCATCTTCTGCGACCCGCTTTCCCAAGCGAAACGTTCATGTGGCTAGCATTGGAAACAACTCCAACCGTTGCGATACAGGTTGAAAGTACCATGCGCATTTCGCCCGATGGCATTTTCAGTACCGCATATTTACCTTCTCTTGCAACCAGCTGCGCGTAAGCACCGGCGCTTCTTGCAAACTGACCACCTTTACCAGGCGTCAATTCGATATTGTGTACGATCGTACCGATTGGCATCGCTCCCAGCGGAAGGGCATTTCCAACCTCAGGAGCCACTGATGCGCCGGACACGATAACTTGTCCAACTTTCAGGCCGTTTGGTGCGATGATGTAACGTTTTTCTTCGTCTTCAAACTGGATCAGGGCGATACGCGCTGAACGGTTTGGATCGTATTCGATCGTAAGGACAGTAGCGGGAGCGTCAAAACGATTTCTTTTGAAGTCGATAACGCGGTATTTTCTTTTGTGACCGCCACCAATATATCGCATGGTACGATGTCCCTGGCTGTTACGACCACCTGTTTTCTTGATGGTTTCCAGAAGACTCTTCTCAGGCTTCGACGCGGTGATCTCCTCGAATGTAGGAGCCGAGCGGAAACGCTGACCAGCACTTGTAGGTTTTAATTTTTTAACTGCCATTTGCTATTAACTCGTCTAATGATTTGAAATCGTTCAACTAGGCTTCTCCGTAGATATCGATGGCTTCGCCCTCGGCTACTGTAATGATCGCCTTTTTGATAGTTGACGTTTTTCCAGTGACAAACTTACCTCCCGATGTGCGGGATTTGCTTTTACCAATGCTGCGCATGGTGTGAACGCTCTCTACGGTAACCCCGAACAGTTTCTCAACAGCTTTCTTGATCTCTACCTTGTTTGCAGTAAGGGAGACTTCGAAAGCGTATTTACCTTGACCACCCTGAGCCGTTACCTTTTCAGTAATAATCGGACGTTTCAGTACACTCATTGTTATTTGTTCAATTGGGTTTCCAAAATAGAAATCGCAGATTCACTTATCAGAAGACGGTCTGCATTCATCAGGTCGTATGTATTTACCGAGTCAACCGTAGTAACTTTCGCTTTTGGAATGTTACGGCTCGACAGGTATACATTGTTATCAATCTCGGGAAGGATCAACAATGTTTTGGTATTCGCCAGTGAAAGGGAATTCAAAACATTCAGATAAGACTTCGTTTTAGGCGCATCGAATGTGAATGCTTCCAAAACAGAGATAGCGGAAGAAGCGGCTTTGGCAGAAAGTGCAGATTTGCGCGCCAATGCTTTAACTTTCTTGTTCAGTTTGAAACCGTAAGTACGGGGACGTGGACCGAAGATACGACCACCACCCACGAACACCGGTGACTTCATGCTACCTGCACGCGCACCGCCGGTCCCCTTCTGGCGTTTCAGCTTGCGTGTCGAGAGGCTAACCTCTGCACGCTCCTTAGATTTGTGCGTTCCCTGACGCTGGTTGGCCAGGTACAGCTTTACGTCGAGATAGATAGCGTGCGTGTTAGGTTCGATGCCGAATACTTCCTCGGACACGTTTACCTTCTTGCCGGTATCTTCTCCTTTTATATTTAATACGGACAGTTCCATTGGTACTACTTCTCAATGATTAGAAATGAATTCTTTGAACCAGGTACCGAGCCACTCACAACGAGAATGTTCTGCTCAGGTATCACTTTCAGAATACGCAAATTCTGAATCTTTACACGATTGTTACCCATGCGTCCACCCATACGGATACCTTTGAATACGCGTGATGGGAATGAACAAGCACCAATCGAACCTGGGTGACGGGCCCTGTTGTGCTGACCGTGTGTCTGGCCACCTACCCCGCCGAATCCGTGACGTTTTACGACACCCTGGAAACCACGACCTTTAGCAGATCCTACAACGTCAACAAACTCGCCTTCTTCAAAGACGTCCTGTACGGACAATGAAGTTCCAAGTTCATGTTCCACTTCGAATTCCTTGAACTCAACCAATTTTTGCTTGGGAGTTGTGCCGGCTTTCTTGAAGTGGCCAATCAGAGGCTGGGAGGTGTTCTTTTCTTTCTTCTCACCAAAACCTAACTGGATAGCCTTATAGCCATCCTTTTCTTCGGACCTAACTTGTGTTACAACACAAGGACCAGCTTGGATCACAGTACATGCCAGAGCCTGCCCGTCAGCATTGTACAAACTAGTCATTCCGATTTTTTTACCAATTAAACCAGACATGTTTGAAATTTAAATTTAGCAGGTAAAACCCCTTAATCTTTAAAACGGACTGCAAAGGTAGAAAAAACGATTTTAACATCCTAACGGCCCTAAAATATTTCTCGCTGATAATCAGCAAAAAAGGTCAGATGAACGAACATCTGACCTCATTTCCGAGAAGCCGACTGATCCTGGGCATAACCACGTGCCTGTCAGGCTTTTCTGAGCTCAGATGTGGTTTCCAGAGGAACCCGGACCTTCATCCAATTTATGTAATGGCTTAACTGAATAAGCCGGTATTTACTAAACTTTGATCTCTACGTCAACGCCGCTTGGCAATTCGAGCTTCATCAGAGCGTCTACCGTTTTGGCACTTGTAGAGAAGATATCCACCAAACGCTTGTAAGTACAAAGCTGGAACTGCTCTCTCGATTTCTTGTTAACGTGCGGCGAACGAAGAACAGTGAATTTCTCTGTCTTTGTCGGCAAAGGAATAGGACCGCTTACTACCGCGCCTGTCGCCTTTACTGCCTTTACAATTTTCTCAGCTGACTTGTCAACCAAGTTGTGGTCGAATGACCGAAGTTTGATACGGATCTTTTGATTCATTGTATTTGTTTGTTTCCGGTTCAGAAAATCTCGTCAGGTTACCTGACAATTACACCTGCGAAAGAACCATTTACTTCACAGGCTATATCATAAAGAATGCGTTGCAGAATCGCTTCCTGCAACGCATTGCTCGTATTAGGCTTTAACAAGTCCTTTTGCTTTCTCGATCACAGCATCAGCGATGTTCTGAGGTACGATCTCGTAGTGAGAGAATGTCAGGGACGCGGTAGCGCGGCCGGATGACATCGTACGAAGGTCGGTTACATAACCGAACAGTTCAGAAAGAGGTACGTCAGCTTTAATTACCTGTGCACCGTTACGGGTGTCCATACCGCGCATGATACCACGGCGACGGTTCAGGTCACCTGTGATAGGACCCGTATACTCGTCCGGAGTCAGAACTTCAACCGCCATGATAGGCTCCATCAGTTTAGGACCCGCATGGCGTGCAGCTTCTTTGAAACCAAGCTTCGCAGCTAATTCGAATGACAGCGAATCGGAGTCAACATCGTGGAATGAACCATGGAACAGACGCACTTTCATCGAATCCAATGGATATCCGGCCAATGCACCGTTTGCCATTGCGGCTTCAAAACCTTTCTGAACAGGAGCGATGAATTCGCGGGGGATAGCACCACCAACGATTTCGTTCACAAACTGCAGACCTGGTTTAACTTCCTGTCCTGGTTCAGCATCGTCGCGTGGCCCGATTTCGAATACGATATCCGCAAACTTACCGCGACCACCGGTTTGTTTCTTATAAACCTCGCGGTGTTCGTAATTTTTCGTAAGGATCTCTTTGTAAGCAACCTGAGGCGCGCCCTGGTTTACTTCCACCTTGAACTCCCGACGCATACGGTCGATGATGATTTCAAGGTGAAGCTCACCCATACCTTTGATGATCGTCTGACCAGTCTCCTCGTTGGATTCAACCTGAAGAGTTGGGTCTTCTTCGATCAGCTTGGTGATCGCTTTCGAGAAGTTATCGCTGTCGGCAGCCTTCTTAGGCTCGATCGCATAACCGATTACCGGCTCCGGGAACACCATTGATTCCAGTACGATCGGTGCCTTTTCGTCGGAAAGGGTATCCCCTGTTTTGATATCTTTAAAACCCACTACCGCGCCGATGTCGCCCGCTTCCAGTCTTTCAATCTGGTTTTGCTTGTTGGCGTGCATCTGGAAAATACGCGAAATACGCTCCTTGTTACCCGAACGGTTGTTCAATACATACGAACCTGATTCAAGCACACCCGAATAAGAGCGGATGAAGCAGAGACGGCCTACATAAGGGTCCGTCGCGATTTTGAACGCAAGTGCACAGAAAGGATCCGATTCCGACGGCTTACGGCTTACTTCGTTACCTGTGCGTGGATCTGTACCTTTGATATTCTCTCGGTCGAGTGGCGAAGGCAGGATAGCCATCACGTAATCGAGCATGGTTTGGACACCCTTGTTCTTGAAAGATGACCCGCAAACCATCGGAACGATCTTCATGCTGATAGTCGCGGCACGCAATGCAGCAAGGATTTCATCTTCCGTGATCGAGTTTGGATCCTCGAAATATTTCTCCATCAAAGTCTCGTCGAATTCGGCAACCGCTTCGAGCAATTTCTCTCTCCATTCGGTAGCTTCTTCCAGCATATCGTCGGGAATAGGCACTTCGGTGAAAGTCATACCTTTATCCGCTTCGTTCCATTCGATACCGCGGAAGTTAACGAGGTCAACTACGCCACGGAAAGTATCCTCCGCGCCGATAGGCAATTGAAGCGGTACAGCGTAGCTGCCCAGCATTTCTTTTACCTGATTGCAAACTTTCAGAAAGTCGGCACCGGAACGATCCATTTTGTTCACGAAACCGATACGTGCTACATTATAATTGTTAGCAAGACGCCAGTTGGTTTCAGACTGAGGCTCAACACCATCTACTGCACTGAAAAGGAACACCAGACCATCCAATACACGAAGTGAACGGTTTACCTCAACGGTAAAGTCCACGTGCCCCGGGGTATCGATGATATTGATGTGGTATTTTTCGCCGCGGTAGTTCCAGTTAACGGTCGTAGCAGCGGATGTAATGGTGATACCACGCTCCTGCTCCTGCTCCATCCAGTCCATCGTAGCGGCACCATCGTGCACCTCTCCGATTTTGTGGCTTACCCCCGCGTAGTAAAGGATACGCTCCGTTGTTGTCGTTTTACCGGCATCGATGTGCGCAGCAATACCTATGTTTCTTGTTAATCTTAAATCACGTGCCATGACAGATGGTGATGTGTTTTTATATATTCAAAGTGCAATTCTGTGCGAAGCTGTTTGAACTTTCAGGACAGCGCAAATTGCTGGTTTTGAAAATTCAGAGCGCAAAAGTATAAATTGTTGATTATAAAAACAATTAAGGAAAAGTTATTTTTACAAAAACCTGAAAATAAAAATCGGGAACCCGGACAAACCGGACTCCCGACATATATAATTCTTGCCCCTCTGATTAGAAACGGAAGTGCGAGAACGCCTTGTTGGCATCTGCCATACGGTGCGTATCGTCTTTCTTCTTCACAGCAGCGCCTTCACCTTTCGCAGCGGCGATAATTTCGCCGGCCAGACGGTCGACCATGGTTTTCTCGCCACGCTTACGTGCGTAGTTGATCAACCATTTCATGCCGAGTGACTGCTTACGCTCCGGACGAACTTCCGTAGGAACCTGGAAAGTAGCACCACCTACACGGCGGCTTTTCACTTCCACGGAAGGAGTCACATTGTTCAATGCTTTTTTCCAGGTCTCCAGACCATTTTCGCTGGTTTTCTTCTCAACCAGTTCCAATGCGTCGTAGAAAATGGTGAATGCGATACTCTTCTTTCCTTCGTACATCAGGTTGTTAACGAATTTGGTAACCTGCACGTCCCGGAACTTCGGATCAGGAAGGATATATCTCTTTTTAGGTTTCGACTTTCTCATTTTGTCTGAATGTTTTTAACGAGGTTTCGTTTTGCAACTTATTCACCTGGCGCCTTGCGCCAGATTACTTCCCTTTTATAAGAATTGAATTACTTAATAAAAGCAGAGAGAGTTACTTTTTATTTTTTCTTACCTTTTGCTGGTGCTGCCGGAGCTTGTCCTGGTTTCGGACGCTTAGCGCCATATTTAGAACGACGTTGTTTACGTCCGTTAACACCTGCGGTATCCAACGCACCACGGATGATGTGGTAACGAACACCTGGCAAATCCTTCACACGACCACCGCGGATCAATACGATCGAGTGCTCTTGCAGGTTGTGGCCTTCACCTGGGATGTAGGCGTTCACCTCCTTGTTGTTCGACAAGCGAACACGCGCTACTTTACGAAGCGCCGAGTTGGGCTTCTTAGGCGTAGTAGTGTACACCCGGGTGCACACGCCCCTGCGCTGAGGGCATGAATCCAAAGCCGGAGACTTGGATTTCCATGTAATGGTCTCTCTACCTTTACGGACTAATTGTGAAATAGTAGGCATTTAACAATTTGATTTTGACACGGTTAATCAACCGGCCGTTTGTTATATAAACACTTTTCCCGAAAAATCGGACTGCAAAAGTAATAATCTATCCTTGATTTACAAATCGTTAACAACTTTTTTTCGTGCATTTCCTACCATTCGGGAGCGGGAGTTGTCAGGAAGTGGTCAGGTAGTAGCCAGGAAATGGTCGGAGAACAGTTGCTATGTAACCGCCGGATTTTAAACGAATGGTGGATTTAGGCGGATAAATGCAGCGGAATATCACGAAATGCTCATTTTCCGAATAAAATTCTTCCTATATGGTATCCTGAATTTTATTTCCAATCGTTGTTTATTAGTATTGTTTTTCAGAAACCCAGAGTGCGCGTCGAACCGTTTGATTTTATACTTTACACTATGAAACTTTTCCGGAGTTACTTTACTCTCATAATTTGTTTTGCAATCTGTTTACACTTGTCCGGCTGCAACTCGGCGATGCAGGCTTACAAGGACGGCCAAAAGAAATTTGCGAACGGAGAATATGACCTCGCCATCAAAGGTTTCCAGAAAGCCGCCGAGGCCAATATAGAGCCGGTGCAGACGGCCTATCTGATCGCGGAGTCATACCGCCTTTCCAACCGCTTCAAGGAAGCTATTCCTTACTACAAAAAAGCGCTCGACGGCGGTATCACCAATCCCGATGCCCGTTTTCAATATGCCTATGCATTGAAAACAACAGGCGAATATACCGAAGCCTCAAACCAGTTTTCGGAATTCGCCAAAGGCCAGAACGTTCCGCAAAACTTGCAGGAAAGAGCCTTGCGCGAAGTCGAAATCATCCGCATTGCCGACCGCCTGAGAGCCAATAAAATGGAAGTCGAGCTGAAAGACCTGCCATTGAATACGGCTGGTGCCGAGTTTTCGCCAACTGTAATCGGGAATGAACTGGTGTTTTCTTCTTCTAAAAAGGAAAAGATTTATAAGAACAACGGTCAGCCGATGCTGGGCCTTTATAAAATCAATATCGCTTCGGACCCGGGCAATACGCAGGGAAATCCGGTGGTATTCAGTCAGGACATTTTCTCGGCCGACGCCAACGAAGGCTCGCCTGCATTCTCTCCGGATGGCAAAACACTGGTATTCGCGAGAGGTAACACCGGCAAGAAGAATGGTGGCGTGGATGTAGACCTCTACATGAGCCGCAATGTAAACGGCCAATGGACGGCCCCCGCCCCGCTTCCGATCAACGACTCTCTCGCATGGGACGGCTCGCCCGCATTCTCGCGCGATGGCAAAACGCTTTACTTCGCCTCGAACCGCGCCGGTGGTATAGGTGGTATCGACATTTACCGTACCAATATGGACGCGTCGGGCCGGTTCAGCCGCCCGGTGAATATGGGACGAGACATTAATACGCCCGGTGATGATATGTTCCCGTATGTGGCAGAAGGCGGAAAACTTTACTTTGCTTCCGACGGCCACCCCGGCCTCGGCAAACTCGACCTCTTCTCGGCCACCAGAAGCCAGGGCGTCATTACGGTCGAAAACCTGGGCCTTCCCTTCAACAGCCCACAGGACGATTTCGGGCTGGTATTTTACCAAAACCTGAAAAAAGGCTTTTTCGCCTCTAACCGGGATGGCGGCAAAGGTGACGACGATATTTACTACTTCGCCGCGCCGGAAGACGAGGATTCTACGACGGTCGCGAAGCACAACGACCCCAACGATCCGCTCAACCCCAACAATCCGAATTATATCAATGGTAAACCGAAGGTAGTACGCTACTTTCTCGCCGGCACCGTCCTGGCCAACGGCGAGACCCCTACCCCGATCGACTCCGCGGTGGTCCGCATTCTGCCCGACACTTCGGACACGCAGATCGCCGAGTTCCCTACCGGCAAGGACGGCAAGTTTGGCAAACAGCCATTGGAAGAAGGCAAATCCTACCAGCTGCTCGTACAACGCAAGGGATATATCAGCAAACGCGAGCCGTTCTCGATGGCCGGCCGCAATATTCCCCCGATTTTCCTGACCAAAGAATTAACGGACACCACATTTAATGTAACGATCAGGCTCGATAAGCTGGAACTGAACAAAACTTTCGTTCTGGAAAACATCTATTACGACCTGGATAAATACAATATCCGTCCCGACGCGGCAGCCGAGCTCGACAAGCTGGTGCAGATCCTGAAAGACAATCCGACGATGACCATCGAATTGAGCTCGCACACGGATGCACGCGCGACCGACGCGTATAATATGACGCTCTCACAAAACCGTGCAGAATCGGCGGTTGCCTATCTCAATTCCAAAGGCATCGACGCCGACAGGATGGTGGCCAAAGGTTACGGCGAACGTGAGCTGATCGTTCCGAATGCCAAAACAGAGGAAGAGCACCAGCGCAATCGGCGCACCGAATTCACGATCCTGAGCTATTGATTTACCCACGCTACGAAAGTCCGCTACGAACCGATCGGTTTCGCAGCGGGCTTTTTCATATCCGCCCCCATGCATTTTTTGTATACTTGCATTTCTAAATATCCCAACGATTAATTATCAGATTGTATTAATGGCCCGACGCATAATCTATTGGTTCAGGAATGATTTGAGGTTAAAGGATAACCAGGCCCTTTTGTCCGCCGTAGGCTCCGCCGACGAGATCGTCCCGGTATACGTTTTCGACCCCCGTCAATTCGAAAAAACAAAGCTTGGGTTTCGCCGCACGAGCGTGCTACGGGCACGGTTCCTGATTGAATCCGTTGCGGAGCTGCGGGAGAATATCCGTCAGAAAGGAGGCGATCTGCTCATTCGCACCGGCGCCCCCGAAGCCATCGTCGCCAAGCTGGCGGAAGATTACAATGCGGAGTACGTATATACCAGCAAGGAAATCGCGCCGCAGGAAACACGCATCGAATCGTCGCTGAGCAAAAACCTGAAAACGGCGAACGTCGACATCAAGCTATTCTGGATGGATACCATGATCAACGCATTCGACCTCCCTTTTCCGGTATCCAGGCTGCCTTCCGGTTTTGCCCAATTCGAACGGCTGGTAAGTAACGATCTCAAAATCAAAGACCAGTTTCCCACGCCGGAGAAGATCGCACTGCCCACCGGTTTTGAAGCCGGCGCCATTCCGGGACTGCCCGAACTCGGGATCGATCCAAATGAAATACCTGCCCGGTCTGCCGGCATATTACCCGGCGGGGAAACGCATGCGCTGACGGTGTTGAAGGAATATGTCGAACAATATGTCAAAGCCGACTCCATTTACCCTTCGGCGGAGCCTCTCACCGACACCCGGCTTTCCGGCTGGCTTTCGCTGGGCTGCATTTCGGCTTCCTACATTTACCGCAGCGTCAAAGTGGCCCAATCGCATGCCGTAACCGAAGATCCGATCATAACCAACCTGCTGAAAAGGGAATTCCTGCATTGGACGTTGCTCCGGTACGGCCCCCGGATGTTCAAGCCGAGTGGCATACAGCACCATTTCAACCGCCGCTGGAAAAACGACAGCGCCCTGTTCGGGCAATGGACGAATGGACAAACGGAGAACCAGGCTGTAAACGACATCATCCGGAAACTCAACACCACCGGCTTCATCACGGCAGCGGAACGCGAACTGGCCGCCAAATACCTGACCGACACCCTGGATATAAACTGGACCTGGGGCGCAATGTATTTTGAAAGCCTGCTGATGGACTACGAAGCGTCCGTAAACTGGGGCCGGTGGAACAACGTAGCGGGTGTGGGGGAGGGTTAATTAACCTGATTTTTACTTCAAAACCCGCCATCCCGCGCAAATAAGGCAATATTGGCTCAGAGAACCGGTTATGTAGTTTTTCTTAAAGATTTTGCTAGCTTTGGTCAACTTTGGATCACATTCAATAACTCTAAACTGAATATTAAAATGTCAAAAGGACTCATTGCAGTTATCGTCGTAGTTCTGATTCTCGGATTCGTTGGCTGCGGGAAATATAATGGCCTCGTGCAAAAAGACGAGGTCGTAAAAGAAGCCTGGGCAGGCGTGGAAAGCCAATACCAGCGCCGCGCCGACTTGATCCCTAACCTGGTAAACACCGTTAAAGGTGCCGCCGACTTTGAGAAAAGCACGCTGACGGCCGTGATCGAAGCACGCAGCAAAGCAACCCAAACCACAATCAGTGCCGACCAGCTTACCCCTGAAAACATCGCCAAATTCCAGGCCGCGCAGGATCAGCTAAGCGGCTCGCTGTCGCGCCTGCTTGTTTCCGTGGAGCAATACCCGCAACTGAAAGCCAACCAGAACTTCCTCGAACTGCAAGCCCAGCTCGAAGGCACCGAAAACCGCATTACCGTGGAACGCGGCAAGTTCAATACTGTGGTCAAAGACTATAACCAGGAGGTGCGCACCTTTCCGACCAACCTCTTCGCCGGGGTATTCGGTTTCTCCCAGAAAGGCTACTTCACAGCCGCTCCGGGTTCCGAAAAAGCGCCGACCGTACAATTCTAAGTTTCCGCGCCGGGCCCGATTAAAGCCCGGCGCGATGTTTTTCACTCAATCCGTAACGACCCGCCCCATGGCAACCGAACCCCTATTTTTCACCGACGAAGAGCAGCAATACATTGTTGAGGCAATTCAGGAAGCCGAAAAACAGACATCCGGCGAGGTGAAGGTGCATATCGAAAAGAAATGCCCCTCGCCGGATGTGATGGAACGGGCCAGGGAAGTGTTCCTGTTTTTACGTCTGCACGAAACCGCTGAACGTAATGGGGTATTGTTTTACCTCGCTTACGAGGACCGGAAATTCGCAGTTCTCGGCGACAAGGGAATCGACGAAAAAGTGCCTGCCGGCTTCTGGGATAGTACCAAAGAGCTGCTCCGCAACCATTTCCGCGCCGGCGAATTCAAAGAAGGGCTTTGTCGCGGCATTCTCGAAGCGGGGCTACAATTGAAAAAACATTTTCCCTATCAGTCCGGCGATATCAACGAACTCCCGGACGACATTTCGTTCGGCCAATAATCCTATGAAGCATTTCCTTCTACAACTCCTGCTTATCATAGCGGCAATAGCCGGTGTGCAGGCGCAGGATATCCCGCCCAAACCCGATCCTCCAAGGCTTGTGAACGACCTTGCCAACCAGCTCAGCCCGAATGAACGGCAAATGCTGGAACAAAAGCTGGTCGCCTATAACGATTCTACGTCTTCACAGATCGTGATCGTAACCGTGCCTACACTGGGCGATTACCCCATTGCCGATTATGCTTTCAAACTCGGCACAGAATGGGGCGTCGGTCAAAAGGGTAAAAACAATGGTATTGTGCTGCTCTGGGCACCCAAGGAACGAAAAGTATTTATCGCCACCGGTTATGGCCTCGAAGGAGCAGTCCCTGATGCGATTGCGAAACGAATTGTTTCACAAGTCATCACACCGCAGTTCAAGGCCGGGCAGTTCTACCAGGGCCTTAGCGATGGCGTCGATATGATATTCAAATACGCTTCGGGAGAGTACAAGGCCGATCCGAAGCAGGACAGTGGCGACAGCGACGGTTTCTCCCCGCTACTGATCGTCCTGATTATATTTGTGATCATCATGATCTTCATTTTCCGTAACCGCGGCGGCGGGGGCGGTAACAGAGGCTATCGCGATTTTGGCGGGCCGCCTATCCTCTGGCCTTACACGACGCATTCGGGCCGCGGCAGCTCTTCGGGTAACTGGGGTGGTTTCGGCGGAGGCGACGGTGGCGGCTTCGGCGGTTTTGGCGGAGGCAGCTTCGGCGGCGGCGGCGCCGGAGGCGATTATTAGGATATGCAACTATTCAAAAAGCGGACGGAAGCCGGGCCTTCCGTCCGCTTTTTCATTTTCCGCCCCGACTGAAACGTATAGTAAATGGCACGCTTTTTTCTGCATCATCTATATCTATATAAACAAAACCTAAACATCTGCTTATGGAAAGGAAAAGTAATACCGGTCTGGTAATCGGATTGATCTTGATGACCATTCTGGCGGCAGTGTTCGGATATCTTTATTATAAAGAACACACCATCACAAAAAAACAGGAAACCGATCTCGAAACACGGGTAAAAGAACTTGCAGCCTCCGAAATCAAGCTGGATTCCATTTCGAAACAGCTCGACGCGCGCATCCTCGAAGTCCAAAATCTCGGCGGCGACATTGCCGAATTGCAAAAAGTAAAGGCCTCGCTGGAAAACGACCGTGCCGCATTGAGGAAAGGGAATGCCTCGATGGGACGGAAAATCAAGGAGTACGAACAGTTCCTGACGCAGAAAGACACCGAAATTGCGCAGCTTCGTGAGGAAAACCAGCAGCTCATCAGCCAGAACGAAGGCCTGACCCAGGAGCGGAACGAATTGCAGAGCAGCCGCCAGGCCGTCCGCGACTCCCTGAGCGGAGTAGTAGCGAAAAACACCGAACTGGAATCGAAGGTAACAATGGCTGCGGCGCTGCGTGCGCGTAATGTGAAAGTCTACGCGATATCGTCCAAAGGCAAAGTGCGCGAGGGCGAAAATGTCAAATCCAAAAGGGTCGATAAGGTACGTGTAGACTTTATCCTCGAAAAGAACCCGCTTACCGCGACCGACACCAAAACCATTTATATGCGTATCATCGACCCAAGCGGCGCCACCATTTCGGACACCAAAACCGGCTCGGGCGTTTTTCAGTACAACGGACAGGAACAGGGTTACACCATCAGCAAAGATGTCACGTACACGAACAACAACCAGGAGGTAAGCATCATGTACGACCGCGACGCGCCATTCACCTCGGGCAGATATACGATCGAGCTCTATTCCGAAGGATTTTCGATCGGCGAAGGCTCTTTCTCCGTCAAATAAAAAGGGCATTTAGCCGTTAATTCAAAGCGGTAGCAGTGTTGATAACTGCTACCGCTTTTATTTTGCCGATTGATTGATATTTTCTCATAATTCCTATCTTGCACGATAAAAACATTTCGCTTGTAACCCCGAAAACCGAATAAAACACTTCTCTTTCTATGTCTTCACAGATTTCCCAGAAACATCCCAAAGGACTGTATGTCTTGTTCTTTGCCGAAATGTGGGAACGTTTCAGCTACTACGGCATGCGGGCCATTCTATTGCTTTTCCTGCTCGACAATATTAAGGGCGGGATGGGAATGAGTGCAGCCGAAGGGACGGCCATTTACGGCCTTTATACTGCATCGGTATACTTGCTCACACTGCCGGGAGGCTGGCTGGCGGACAATATTCTCGGTCAGAAAAAGGCCATCTGGTATGGAGGGATCGTCATCATGCTCGGGCACATTATCCTGGCGGTACCCGCCGGTCCGGCTATATTCTTTATCGGGCTCAGCACGGTTGCGATCGGCACGGGGCTTCTAAAGCCGAATATCAGCTCTATCGTAGGCGAACTTTACCCGGAGGGCGGTGCGCGACGCGATGCGGCGTTCTCGATCTTTTATATGGGTATCAACCTAGGCTCATTCCTCGGAATTGCGATCGTTGGTTATCTGGGAGAAAAGGTCAACTGGCATATGGGTTTTGGTGCGGCCGCTATCGGGATGTTGCTTGGGCTGATCGTATTCCGGTATGGGAGCGCTACCCACCTGAAAGGGCTGGGTGAGGTGCCGACCGCGCGGGAAGCGAGTGAGGAAACTGTCGCACCCACATCGGGTAGCAACAAAATGCTCGGCTACGGACTGATCGCTTTGCTGGTAGTGTTCCTGATCGTGCTGCAATCGTCCGGTGCCATCGACATGACTACCGCGCAGGGCCTCGCACAGGGTGCCGGTATCATTATCGTATCCATTTCCGCTGCATATTTCCTTTTCATCCTCGTAGCGGGCGGGCTTACGCGCGTGGAGAAATACCGTGTGGGCGTGTTGATCATCCTTTTTCTCGCCATTGCATTATTCTGGGCGGGTTATGAGCAGGCGGGTACTTCGTTGCAGATCTTTGCCGAACGCCACACGCAGCGAATGATCGGCGGATGGGAAGTGCCATCCAGCTGGTTCCAGAACTTCCAGCCCACTTTCGTATTGATTTTCGCGCCCGTGCTCGCGAGCCTTTGGATATCGCTTTCTTCTAAAAACCGTAACCCGTCCATTCCCGTCAAATTCGCAATGGGTTTGATATTGCTTGGCTTGAGCTTTTTCGTGATGGTCGCGGCTTCCAATATTGCGGTGAAAGGTGAACTCGCTTCTCCATTTTTTCTGACATTTACCTACTTCCTCCATACCATCGGCGAGCTTTGTGTAAGCCCTGTCGGTTTGAGTTCCTATACCAAACTGGCGCCCAAACGTTATGTAAGCCAATTGATGGGCATCTGGTTCGTGGGGGCCTCGCTGGGTAACCTGATAGCCGGACTTTTCGCCGGCGGTTTCGATGAATCCAACGTTCTGCAAATGCCTGCGCTGTTCAACCAGGTGGCCATTATCACGACTATTTTCGGTCTGATCCTGCTCGTCTTCTGGAAACCTATCAAAGGCTGGATGGGCGGCGTCCACTAAGTCAATTATATACTTCAAAAACAAATACGTCAAAAATGAAATCAGCCGCATTCCGCGCTGCCGCTTTGGCCCTTGTGGTAAGTCTGGCAGGATGTAAAAAAGAAAAGGAAGAAACCGACACCACGAAAGTACCCGGCTTCGACGTCAGCTCGCTCGACTCGACAGCCAAAGCCTGCGACGACTTCGATACCTATGCCAACGGCGGCTGGAAGAAGAAAAACCCAATCCCGGGCACCGAAAGCCGCTGGGGCGCATTCGGGATTCTGGATAAAGAGAACAAAGAAGTTCGCTTAAAAGGTATCATCGAAGAAATCGCGAAAACCAAGGACCGTAAAAAAGGAACCGAAGAGCAACAGATCGCCGACTACTACCAGTCGTTTCTCGATACGGCGACCATTGAAAAACGCGGACTGGAACCGTTGGAGACCTATCTCGACAAAATTAATGCCGTGGCTTCGCTGAAAGACCTCGCTGCCGTGGCAGGCGAAATGCAAAAGGTAGGCGTTGAAACCGTGACAGGCTTCGGCGTGGAAGGCGACCTGCGAAACAGCAAAATCAACATTCTTTACCAGGGCCAGGACGGCCTGAGCCTCGGCGAAAGAAGTTACTACGACCGCACCGATTCCAGCACCGTGAAGGTGCGCGGCGAGTTTGTGAAGCATGTCGATAAAATGTTCTCCATGGCCGGCTTCCCGGACGCCAATCCGGGTCAGACTATTCTCGATTTCGAAACGAAAGTAGCCAAGCTTCAATTGACGAACGTGGAGCTGCGCGACCCGGTGAAGACGTATAATAAAATGGCGTTCGCCGACTTTGAGAAGCTGATCCCCGATTTCGACCAGAAAACATTCGCCGACAAGCAGGACATTAAAACCGATACCCTAATTGTTCAGAACAAGGCCTATCTGCAAAACCTGAACAAGCTCCTGAAAGCAACCCCGATCGCCACGTTGAAATTGTATACCAAATGGCAGTTGCTCTCGCGCTTCGCCGGTTATTTGCCGAAGAAGTTCGACCAGGAAGATTTTCGCTTTTTCGCGACGGTAATGCGTGGCACCAAGCAACAAAAAGGCCGTGTGGAACGTGCGATCCGCTCGACAGATGGATTGCTGGGAATGCCGCTGGGCAAATTGTTCGTGAAAAAATATTTCCCGGAAGAAGACAAGAAAAAAGTCTCCGAGATGATCGAAAACGTGCGTACGGTTTACGGCGAGCGGATCGACAAGCTGACCTGGATGAGCGATTCCACGAAGGCGAAGGCTCACAAGAAACTCAAAGCTTTCACCTACAAAATTGGCTATCCCGACAAATGGAAAGATTATTCCTCCATCGAAATCGCGCCGGACAGGCTTTTTGAAAACGTGATCTCCGCCTCGCTTTTTGCGCATAAGGAGAATGTGAAGAAAATCGGGAAAGAAGTAGATAAAAAGGAATGGCTGATGACGCCGCAGACCGTGAATGCCTATTACAACCCGCTGAACAACGAGGTGGTATTCCCGGCCGGTATCCTGCAACCGCCATTCTACAACCGCAATGCCGACGATGCGATCAACTATGGCGGTATCATCGCCGTGATTGGCCATGAATTTACTCATGGATTCGACGACCAGGGCTCGCAGTTCGATGACGAAGGAAACCTCAAGAACTGGTGGACCGCCGCCGACCGCGCCAATTTCGACAAGCTGACCAAACGCTACATCGACTATTTCAGCGGGATCGAAGCACTGCCCGGCTTCAAAATCAACGGTGCACTGACCATCGGCGAAAACGTGGCCGACCTCGGTGGTTTGACATTGGCTTATTATGCTTTGGAAAAATCATTCAACGGCAAAGAACCCGCCCCCATCGACGGCTTTACGTGGCAACAGCGTTTCTTCCTCGGCTGGGCACAGGTTTGGCATATGAATACCACCGACGAGGCGTTGCGCAACCAGGTACAAACCGACCCGCATTCACCGGCCAGAGACCGCATCAATGGCCCGCTGCCTCATTTGAAAGAGTTCCAGGCGGCATGGAGCTTGCGGCCCGGGAAGCAAGATGGTCTTGCCTGATTCGTCGCGGATTGTGATATGGTAAGAAGGGCCTAAAGTAAAAAAGCCGAGCAAAATCACGCTTCGTTATCACCCTGAGCGCAGTCGAAGGGCATTTGCATCACGCATTCGCCCTTCGACTGCGCTCAGGATGACAGCATAATTACTTTTTTACACTCATTTTTCATTTCCCAGCCAGATATTTGTTCCGATAAGCACTCGGACTACATCCCTTGGCCTGCCTGAATTGACGTGCTATATTTTTGCTGTCTCCCAAACCCATATCCAGTGCGATTTCGAATACGGACATATCGGTATCGAGCAGCTTTTGCGTGAATTTCTCGATACGCAGGTTGAAAATATACTTGTAAATGGGATAACCCGTAATTTCCAAAAAGCGCTTTTCCAGGGCACGCCTCGAAAGCGGCACCTGCTTTACCACCTCATCCACATGGAGATTTTTATCGATGTTCTGGTGGATGTATTTCAATGAGGAAGCGATGTGGTCGTCGTTGGTGGCGTAGATGTCCGTCGAATGCCGGGTAATAACCTGCGTGGGCCGGACGACTACATCGTAATATTCCGCGGTGCCGTGCCTGATCATGTGATCCAGTAGTTTGGCCGCATCGTAACCACCTTTTTCCACATCGAGAGCAATGCTGGACAGCGGCGGATCGGAGAGGTCACAAATCATTTCATCGTTATCCACACCTAACACCGCCACTTCTTCGGGTATACGTATGCCCACATGCCGGCACGCTTCCGTGATGTGCTGGCCCTGGTTATCGTCGCAGGTCATCAGGCCGATCGGCTTCGGCAGGGATTTCAGCCAGCGGCTCAGCGAACTCGGTTTGTAATACCACAGCTCCGTCGACCGCGCCTTTTTATGCTCGAAGTAATGCACTTTATGGCCCTTTCTGCGCAAATGCTCCTCAAAACCTTCGGCCCGCTCGCGTGACCACACGATGTCGTTGAACCCGTAAAATGCGAAGTTGGTAAAACCTTTTTTCAGGAAGTAATCGGCGCCCATTTGCCCTGCTTCGCGGTAGGCCCCTGTAATGTTGGGGATTTCGGTGAAGCGCTCCTTGAAGTCCTGCGCGATAACCGGTATTCCGGCCCGCAGGATTTTATCGATCTCCTTGTTGTACAGCTGTCCGACAATGCCGTCAGCACCCCATTCCAATGCCCATTTGAGAATCCCGTCGATTCCGATCGTCTCGCGGTGGAAAAGGGGCATCCGGCAAAAAATCCAGGGGCCGACTTCCCTGGAATAAGTATTGATTCCCTTCATCAGGCTTTTGCTGTACTCTTCGGCAAAGTCAAGCAGGAGGATGATTTTATACATAAAACATCAGAGAAATTAGCCGAGCTTGAAAAGTTCTTTCACACTCGAAACCGTTTCATTATTGACCAGCGGTTTGGCCCAGAGCCCGATGCCGAGAATGTAGCCAAGCGGCATTAACAGAAAAAGCATGGCCAGTCGCAGTCCCACCAGTTCTCCCAGTCCGCCGACGATCAACGGCACTACCGCCCCGCCCGCAATGCCCGCGCAGAGAATGCCCGAGAATGTCCCGTGATGTTTGGGTACCGAATTGAGCGCCAGCGAAAATATTACCGAGTACATGACCGACGCAAAAAAGCCGGCCATTGGAAAGCCGATCAGTGCCATCCCTTTCGGACCGAATAGCGCCATTAACAACGATACAATGCCGCCACAGGTAAAGAATACCAGCACCTTGCGGCTGTCGAAGATTTTCAGCAATATTAATCCGAGAAAACAGCCGATCGTAAGCAGCCCCCAGAAATAGGAAATCACCACAGCGCCGGTCGTTGCCGGATTTTCCTGGTGATAGGTTTGCAGGAACTGGGAAATCCAGTTGGCAATGCCCTGCTCGGTGCCCACGTAGGCGAATATGCCCAGGAAGAAAAGCCATACCAATTTGTTCCCGGCTAATTCACTGAACGATTTCCCGACATCGATCCGCTCGTCTTCCAGCAGTTCTATTTTCGGAAATTTTACCAACGAAATGATTACCACCATCGCCAGGGCGATCACGGCGAAAACCCAGTAAAGCGATACCCATTTCAGGTTTTCAGGTACGAGTCCATTGAGTATATCGATCAAAAAACCGGAGTTGTCGGAATGGACATTCAGCACCAGATAACTATAAAGCAAAGGGCTTATAAACGACGCAGCACCAAAAAACAACTGCGCTAACACCGAATAAAAAGCAAATTTCTCTTCCCCACCCGAAACCCGCAGCAAGGGATTAATCACCACCTGCAAAATCGCCATTCCGATACCGATCAGGAACAAAGAGAACAATGCAATGGAAAAGCCGGGAATCAATGCAAATAACAATGCTCCGCTAAATGCCAGCAGGAACGCACTAATCAACATAACCTTTTCCCCGAACTTTTCGACCATTAATCCCGCAGGAATAGACATTACCCCGTAGGCGACAAAGAATGCGAACGGCAGAAAACCCGCCAGTCCAATGCTCAGGTCGAAGCTTTTGACGATGTCGGGAATGATCGGACCGAGGATGTTGGTCAGAAAAGAAATGACGAAAAAGATCAGGAAGATCAGTATTACGATAAAAATGTTTCTTTGCATGAGGGCCGCACGTGGTTTGATACCTAATTTAAGTTTAAATCCGCATTACATCAATCGTCGAGCAATGCCGCCGCACCCAGCAGCGCGATATTCTGGTTTTCGGACAGTAGCAATGTCAGTTTTCTCAATGACTCGGGATAGGCGAAATCCTGAATGCTTTCCAGCATACTTTCCTGGAAAAACCGGTTGGCTTTGGCAATCGAGCCACCCATTACAATGGCCTCGGGGTCGTAGGTATACATGATGGCCTTGATCACCGCTCCCAGGTGCACCCCGAATTCTTCCCATGCTTCGATGGCTTTCTTGCTGCCTTTCAGTGCCGCGTCATGCGCCGCATACGCATCGATACCGAGCGAATCCTCGAAAAAACGGCTGGACACATAATTTTCCAGTATCGAATCCTTGTAAGGCAGCATCCCGATCTCCCCCGCTCCGCAGTTCCGGCCGGCATATAAATGGTTATCGACGATAATACCCGAGCCCAGCCCTGTCCCGATCGCCATCCCGATCACCGACCGGAATTTGCGCGCCAGTCCGAAACGGTGCTCGCCGAGTATAAAGCAGTTCACATCGTTATTCACCGAAACCGGCAGATTGAACTCTTTTTCCACAATATCTCGCAATGCGACCTCTTCCCACGACGGGATATTCATCACATTATACACAATGCCTTTGTTCACATCCACCACGGAGGGTACGCCTATGCCAATGCCTTTGACCGGATAGGCCGTCAGTGGGCGGATCACATCCATCAGCTGGTCGAGCGTTGCCGACAGCGAATGTTTGTTGGCCAGTAATGTCTGATTTTGCCGGGTTATATGGCCACCCGATTCGATGCCGGCACGAATGTTCGTGCCGCCGATATCTACACCAATGTTCATCGACGGTGAGGAGTTGAGCGATAAGCGCGTTAGTAAACGATCAGTTCGGTCAACGGGCTTTGACTACGCTGCTGCGGCTCGACCGTCCCGCCAGATCGAAGCTTTTCAGCGTAACAGTACCCGAAACTTTCACGGGCCTTTCGTACAGCGTTGAAGTTTCGGTTGGCTCGGAGCCGTCGGTCGTATAGCGGATTGCCAGGCCCGGCAATTCCACATTCGCCTTCAGCATTCCATTTTCTATGATCGCGCCCGGTTGGGGCAGGCGGTAATTATAGCCCCCGTTGATATACTTTAGTCTCGGGAGATGCTTTTGGGCTATCGAGTTTGCAAAAATATTCCAGCCTTCGGCCATCATCGCTTTTCGGGTAGCGTCGTCGGCCACGTTTTCCCACTTGCGCTCGGCCGCCCAGGCGCTTTCGGAGAAGCCCAGGAGCTTCGGCAGGATCGAATATTCCATCATATCGCGGCCTTTGATCGTCTCGCTCCAAAGCTGCGCTTCGACCCCGTAAACATTCTTCCGCGCTTCGGGTTTCATGGGTTGCTTGCCTGCGAACTCTTCCTTCATCGGCTTGCCCATGGAAGTCTCTTCGGTGGTACGGAACATATTGAATGGTGCAAATGCCCAGTTATCGCGCGTATCGACAAACCCGCCCCAGTACAGTCCCGGCTCTTTGGGATCGTTGTTATAGGCCATGTCGAAATAGAAGTTGGTCACGTTGCAAAGCACCACCTGATAACCCGCATTAGCCAGTCGGTTGCCCAGATCCACATCATACACATTGTTCCAGACATACGGATACACTTGCCGCCCCGCGAATTCGGGATTGGCCAGGTACGCGCCGGTTTCTGTTTTGTTCAATGCCACCTCTTCCCAGCCGTGCACTTTCAGGTTACGCTTTTTGAGCATAGGAAGCAGCTTCCTGAAAAAATAGCTCTGCAAATAGCGTGGACCCTTAATCTCCGGGTGCTCCTGCAATAATTTGGCGGCCATCGGCGACTTCGTCCACACACCATCCGCGACCTCGTCCCCGCCGGTGTGGAACGTATCCAGTTTCAAACCGGCCTGCTCGTACAGCTTCGCAATTTCGTCCACCACTTTGACAAAGAAGTTGTAAGTCGATTCGCGTGCGACACTCACAACATTGTTCTTATATCCCTGCGCTGAAATGTACACCGATTTGTCGTCCGGGTCGATCAGGCGGTACTCGTTCGCCTCTTTCTCCTTGCCTTCCTTCATCAACCGCTCATACCGTGCCTCCATCGACTTGATCGCCGCCAGCGCGTGACCGGGGAAGTTCAGTTCCGGGATAATCTTGATATGCCGCTCGTGGGCATATTTGAGTATTTCAATAAAATCAGCTTTCGTGTAATAGCCGCTTCCGTACTTGCCTTTCTCATTCGCCACCGGCCCCGACCCGTAGCCCGGGTGCAATGCGTTCGCATTCATGCCCGACGTGTGCTGGCGTTGCGCGCCCACCTGCGTGAGCTCCGGCAAACCGTCGATCTCGATCCGCCATCCTTCGTCCTCGGTGGTGTAAAGCAGCAAATGGTTCACCTTGTAGCTTGCCAGCAGGTCAATCACCCGCTTCACCGACTCCTTGGTCTGGAAGTTACGTGCGACGTCCAGATGCATACTCCGGAACCGGAACCGCGGCGCGTCCTGCACCTGTATGAACCCGAAACCGATTGAAGCGACGGGCTTCTGATAGGCTTCCGTGGGCGCGAGTTGCAAAAGGCTTTGGACACCATAAAAAACACCCGCGGCGTCGCTACCCTCAATGGTGATGCCGGTTTGACCGATATTCAGGTTATATGCTTCTCCGGAAACACCGTTCACTGTTACTTTACCGGTTTTCAATACAATGGCAGCTTCTTCCGACGAAGGCTTATCGGGAAGCCCGGCCTGGATAGGCAGGTCCGTCCCTGTCAATGTCTTCAATTTGCTGATCAGGTATTTGGCCTCATTTTCAAGACCTTCCTGATAAAAAACATTGGTTTTACCTGTGAGCGTGAATGTGCCTGTCCCCGGAACGAGCTTTACAGGGCTGGGAATGATTTTCAAAAGCTGCTCGTCGCCCAGTTTGGTGAATCCGGTATTGGCCTTATAGCGCGTTTCCGCCGACGGGACCTCCTTCAGATCCATTTTGCCGCGGAGAATCTGCTCTCTGGTGGTAAACGGCTCTATGGTATAATCCGCGACCTGAACGATCTCCTTTTCCTTCCCATCATTATCATAAAACACGAAATACAAGCCCAGCGGAGCGTCAGTTTCCTTGATCACACCTTCAGTACCGGCGTAAGTGATGGTCATCGAGTCCCGCGGGCGCAGGATAAAATCCTTTGCCGGCACCATCTGGTACCAGTCGCCGTTGATATGCTCTACTACCGCCGGCTCCGGGGTTTTGTTCGACTGGATCGGTCGCGGCGACATATTCCAGAACAGCTTCCAGTTAGAACCGTCCAGCGTAAAATCACTCCCGTTGCGGATCGTAAACTGTGCTTTAAACGTTCCATCAGGTTTAGTAAAATTGCTGACGAGCTTCCAGGAAACTGCGATTTTCTCGGCCTGTTCCTTGCTTATATTGCCTGGCCTTTTGCAGCCTGCAAGCAGCAGCATACCAAAAAGGACCAGCGAAAGCGGGAATAGTTTGTTCATAGGTTAAAAGGCTGGGAATGATTTGAGGTGTTCAGAATACAACTTCCTAATTACTGACAATTGCGCAAAATATACTAGCGAAGGGTGCAAAAAGCGGCTGGAATAGCCCTTTCACAAACCATTTCAGTAATTACCCCGACAAACGGCTGATATGGAAAACCCTTCTGGCTCATCGAGATTGCTTTCGCTGGACGCAATGCGTGGCTTCACTATTGCGGCCATGATCATGGTTAATTTCCCCGGGCATGAGGATTACGTGTTCCCGACGCTCCGGCATACCAAATGGAACGGGCTCACTTTTACGGACCTTATCGCGCCTACTTTCCTGTTTATCGTCGGCGTTTCGATTACATTGGCTTATTCCAAAAAAACCGGCGCGCCAAAGGCTGCATTATATCGCAAAATCATCGTTCGGTCCCTGAAAATCTTCGCGGTAGGGATGTTCCTGAACCTTCTTCCCGATTTTAACTTTTCGGACCTGCGCTATACCGGCACGCTCCACCGCATCGCCATCGTGTTCCTCGCATGCGCGACGCTTTTTTTGAATACTAATTGGAAACAGCAGCTAGGTATCGGCGCGGCTATTTTGGTATTCTACTGGCTGGCGCTGACGACGATTCCGACACCCGGCACAGGCAAAGTCATGCTCGAACCTGGTGTGAACCTCGCGGCATGGGTCGACCAGCAATATCTTCCCGGCAAGATGTGGCAGGGAAACTGGGACCCGGAAGGCATTTTAAGCACATTTCCGTCCGTGGTAACAACTATCACCGGCATGCTCGCGGGCCGACTCATGCTCGGTTCGCTTTCGCCCAGCGAGAAAAGTAATTACCTTTTCACCGCCGGATTTGCGGCAGCTGCTTCGGGATACTTCTGGAACCTGATTTTCCCCGTCAACGAAAACCTCTGGACCAGCCCGTTCGTCCTCGTAACCTCCGGTTTTGCTTCCATGCTTCTGGGCGCGTTGCACTTTCTGATCGATATCCGGAAACGGACAAAAGGCATCGCACCCGGTGTAATTTTCGGGGCGAATGCGATTACCTCCTATGTGCTGGCCGACATTCTCGCATTGTTCTTCTACATTATGTCGGTTGGCGGCGATACGCTGAACCACCACGCCGTGGGGGCGATGGCCGCAACCGGAATGGCCCCCCCGCCTGGCCAGTATGCTATACGCGCTCTTTTTTGTGTGCGTCAATTTTATTCCGGCCTGGCTGCTTTATAAAAAACGAATATTCATTAAGCTTTGATCATGCGTCACGAAACTCTATTACGATTGTCCTTCCTGCTGATTTTTGCATTACAGGCAATCCCTGCGCTGCCACAATCCATCGATTTATCGAAAAGCCGGATTTTCAGCCCTACCGGCAAAGCGGTATTATCGAGAAGTATCGAAATACTCCAGAGCGAAGTCGAAAAGCGGACAGGCCTTAAACTGCCCATTGCGAAAAAGCTCCCCAAAAATGAAAGCGTAATCCTCGTCGTGGCGGAAAGCGACCTTAGCAAATTGCCCGAACAATTCCGAAATGCGGTTTTAGCATTGCCCGAAATAAAAAGTGAAGGATTTAAACTGGCGGTTATCCCGGGGCTCAATTCGGTGATCATTGCCGGAAAAGACAGGCGGGGTATCCTTTACGGCGTAGGCCGGCTGCTGCGCAAAGCGGAAATGACGGAGGGAAAATTGCAGCTCCCCAAAGGGTTAGCCATTAGCACCAGTCCCCGGTATCCCATGCGCGGCCATCAGCTCGGCTACCGGCCGAAAACCAATGCCTATGACGCATTCACAGTAGCCGGTTTTGACCAGTATATCCGCGAACTGGCGTTATTTGGCGCCAATACCATTGAAATACTGCCTCCCCGGACCGACGACGACGCAACGAGCCGGCACATGAAAATTCCGGCGGCACAAATGATGGTAGAACAATCGCGGATCTGCAAGTCGTATGGGCTGGACGTTTCGATGTGGTACCCGAACATGGGCAAAAACTATGTCGACCCCGATTCGGTTGCCCGGGAGCTCGCGGAGCGCGAACAGGTATTTGCCAGCCTTCCCAAACTCGACGGCGTTTTTGTACCGGCCGGCGATCCGGGCGAACTGGAACCGGACGTGCTCTTCGCATGGCTGGAAAAAGAAGCGGCGGTATTGCAGAAATACCACCCGAACGCGAAAATCTGGGTTTCACCCCAGGTATTCCGTCCTACGCAGAAATGGTTCGATGCATTTTTTAACCATGCCAATAAAGAATATCCCTGGTTTGGAGGTGTGGTTTTCGGGCCTTGGGTAAAAATCCCCGTCCGGAAAATCCGGGAGATGTTGAAACCGACCATCCCTATACGCCACTATCCCGACATTACCCATAACTATTCCGCCCAATATCCAGTCCCGCACTGGGACCTCGCGTGGGCGATGACGCTCGGGCGCGAGAGCATTAACCCCCGCCCGTTCGACGAAAAGGCTATTCACAATGCATTGGACCAATATGGAATCGGCAGCGTGAGCTATTCGGAAGGGACCAACGACGACGTCAATAAATTTGTATGGAGCGATCAGGATTGGGACCCGGAAATGCCCGTGATGGAGACATTGCGCGATTACAGCAGACTGTTTTTGGGCCCTCAATACCATGAGACTGCCGCCCAGGCTATCGTCGGCCTGGAAAGAAACTGGCGCGGCGAGGTGATCACCAACGACGGCATCGACCTGACCCTCCGCCAATGGCAGAAGATGGAACAGAATGCTCCTTTGAAGCTGATGCAAAACCCGCGCTTCCAGATGGGGTTAATCCGTGCTTATTTCGATGCATACACGCGCCAGCGGCTGATTTACGAAACAGCGCTCGAACAGCAGGCACGCCGCGCACTCACATCCGCAGGCGCTTCCGGCACCGTTAAGGCAATGCGCGAGGCCGAAAAAGTCCTGGAAAAAGCGTGGAAGGAACCGATTCTGCCGGAATACCAGCAAAAATGTCACGACCTGGCCGATTCATTATTCAAAAGCATAGGCGCGCAGCTGACGATGAAAAAACACGGCGCTATGTCGGGGCGGGGTAATTTTGTGGACCTTATCAATATGCCTCTCAACGACGCGCCCTATCTGCTCGACCAGATTAAAAGAATTGAAAAACTGGGTAGCGAGGCCGAAATGGTTCGGGAAATCGACCAGCTGCTGCATCGCACCGATCCGGGCCCGGGCGGGTTTTACGACCATTTTGGCGATCCGGAGAGTTGGTACCGCGTTGTACCGAACCTGCCGTGGGAAGAAGACCCGGGTAGTTTGCAATCGCCCCGTATCGGTTTTGGAGTCGGTCTGGTGGGAGAAGAGTGGGTGGACGAAATCCAGGCTACCGGTTTCAAAGGGCAGGTTACGCCGAAGGCCTGGATGAAACAGGCCAAAACGCTCTACGACCAGCCGCTGCGTATCCGTTACGACAACCTCGATCCCGACGCAACCTACCGCATCCGCATTTCCTATACCGGCCGTTTTCGCTCGCGGATGAAAATGACAACCGACGACGGGCAGACGATCCACGACTTCATCCAGACCGGCGAGCAGCCGACATTTGAATTTCAAATTCCCAGATCAGCGACCGCCGACGGACAGGTCATATTTGAATGGACCTGTGGAGAAGGCGAACGTGGCTCGCAGGTAACGGAAATCTGGCTGATGAAACAATAAAAGGATATATAATGGAATCCACATTACTCGAAAAGCTGCAAAACGGCAGCAATGTGTACGGCACGTGCATTACCTCAACGAGCCCGATGTGGCCGGCGGCAATCAAAAAAACAGGCGTCGACTTCGTGTTTATCGATACCGAACATATTCCGCTCGACAGAACGGCCCTCGCTACATTGTGCCAGCAGTTCAGGAACCTCGGTATTACGCCCATTGTGCGAATCCCCTGCCCCGATCCTTATCTGGCCTGCCAGGCTATCGATGCGGGCGCAAAAGGGATTGTGGCGCCGTATCTCGAATCGGCCGCGCAGATAACCGAACTGGTGGGTGCTACCAAATACCGTCCGCTTAAAGGAGAAGTGTTGAAGAATTATCTCAGCGGCTCCGTGCCGATGCCCGGTAACCTTCGGGAATATTGCGCCAAATACAATGCAGGCAACATCTGCATTGCCAACATTGAAAGTGCACCTGCATTGGACAACCTGGAAACCCTGTTATCAGTACCGGGACTGGACGCGGTTTTCATCGGCCCGCACGATCTGTCGGTAAGCCTCGGCCTCCCTGAGCAATACGACCATCCCGAATTTGAAAAAGCAGTTTTCCATATAATCCGCACCACCCGCCAGAAAGGGCTGGCGATCGGCATCCACTTTTCACTGGAGCCGGAGAGGCAGATCAGGTGGATGAAAGAAGGCGTGAATATCGTCGTCCACAGCTTCGACATTGCATTATTTACCCAGCGCCTGAATGCGGATTTTTATCAGATTAAATTGGCGGCCGGCGACCTGGCTATCGGCGACCCGGCGGCCAAAAACGACGATGCAATGGTGGTGTAGCCGCGATTATTTACCTTGCCACATCATCAACCCTTCGATCAGCGCGGTGAGCTGTTCGAAGGGCATATTGGGTGTAAGGTATGCATGCGGGCCCATGGGATCGTCCTGCCAGCTATTGTTGCCGCCTTCTACGATGATCTTTCCCCGTTTCAGGCCAAAATAGGGCTGAACACCACGAACTGCCACGAGGACGGCCGTCTGGTCCCAGCTCATTCGCCCGTCGGCATCGCCTTTCGCCAGCGGCATGGCAATCGCGAAAACGTCTTTCACCGGGCTTTTCAGGTTTTCGTTAGCGATCACCCTTTTTCCTGTTTTGATTTCCTTTCCTATTTCAAATCCGCTGAAAAGAATTTCGGTAGGCCATTCGGCGAAGACTTTGGCAGACGCAACGGAATCGACCAACACATTGTATTCGCGTCCTTTGGGAAATCCGCCGGCCATGGATACCAGCTGTTTTACTTTTTTACGCACCAGGTTGCTGCCCGAAAGCTGTGAATTGGCGTCCGGGCCGGAGTCGAGCAGGTCGGCCAGATTCGTTAGAAAGCCTATTGTAACAATGGTAACGCTCTGGTCGGGCTGTTTGGCGAGGATCTTGCGGTAGGTTTCGACCGCATCCGGCGCATCGGAGGTCTTTACCATTTTATGGGGATATTTTTCCACCAGCATTTCCGGCCATTTCTGTGTGGCGCCAAAGTTGGCCCCTTTCCCTTTCGGTGCACCGGTAGGTAACTCCGGCCGGCCGAAATAGGTATTCAGAATTTCGATCGTAGGTACTACCAATTCGTTTTTATTGGAAGAAATTACGGCCAAAGGCTTCACTTCCCCTTTATCGGCCAGAGCATGCATGACCGCCATTGCACCCACGTCGTCGTAGTCGGGGCCGATATCGGTATCGAGGATTAAAGCGTTGCCGGTTTTACCATTGATTTGCGCATAAGTATCGGACAGTGCGAAGAGGCAAAAAATCAATAAAAATTTCTTCATGACATCATTATTCGAAAATGGGGTTATGCTAGTCTGTTCGCTTTTCCCCTTCATTTTGCTGCAATGCAGCCTTATTAATCCAGGCGAACAGGGCTGCTCACGTCAGTTTTTCAACACCTGGAATGCCTGTTTTGTTTCTCCGTTTACTACTTCCAACACATATATGCCTTCTCCGAACTCATGTCCCGAAAGGTCGACCTTGCGCTTCTGTTCCCGGTTTAGGGCATCCCCCCTGATCCGTTTCAGGATTCTTCCGTGCAGGTCATATACATTTACCGACACCGACCGGCCGGAGGAAACATCGTCGCTCAGGTAAAATATCCCTTTGGAAGGATTAGGATATACCGCCCATTCCGGCTGGCCGCCGAAGGTCACCGTCCTGACGCGCGAGTATTGATAAGTGCTGTCGATGTCCATCATTTTGAGCCTGTAATACACATTCCCCCATTTCCCCGGCGCCTGATCCAGATACCCATATTTTTTACCATTTTTTAAATCGCCTTCGCCCGAAACCTGCGCGAGCTTCGTGAAACGTCCCCGCCGGTAAGCCTCATCGCCGATAGCCACCTCGATATCGAAATGGTCGAAATTTTCCTCCGAAGCGGTTTCCCATTCCAACAGCACATCTTTTGAGCCTTCGACACCCTCTTTTTTCCGCGCATCGAAGCTCACCAGCTCGACCGGCAAGGCATTCGGGTTTCCGACGAACCCTTTTGCCAGCCAGAATTCCGAGAACGTTTTTATCTTCATTTCGGCATAATATCCCTTGTCGAACGGAACAATCGAGACCTCTCCCGCTGGATGAAACGACCATCCGCCCTCCGTACTGTTGGTAATGGAGCCGTCCTCTTTCGAGGGATTGCCGACATTCCGGTATTTGGAAATACCCAGTTCGAATGCATTCGCCGGCTTTCCGCAGGTTCCGCATCCCGCACCGTTGAGTAACGCCTCGCTCTCGGTTTCGAGGAAATAAAACCTTACCGTCGCTAGACTGGCCAGATCTCCGTTGCCCGGCTTGATGGTAAAGCTTCTGTCGAGATAATATTGCCCGTTCGCATTCCTGATGCCTGCCGTATTCACGTAGCTTTGCACCTCGGTGTTGCCCATGTTCTGGCCGTTGGGATTGATGGCGGCCATCAGTTTGCCATTATGCAGGAAATTCACCCAGCCGGAACCCGATACCTGCTGCATAACGATACCACCCGTGTTGCTGTCATCGATTGGTGACACTTTGTCATAAATGTGTATATCGTCCAGCGCGATTCCTTCGCGGTGCGTAAACCCGTCGGAAACGAGTACGAAACGTAATTTCAGGTTCGTAAAACCGGTTGGAAGCGGAATGCTGGCCACATGCCAGCGCAGGTAGTCCTGCATTGCCCAGGCTCCGCTGCCCGAATACGTCTTGTTGTACCAGTTGGTTCCCTGCCCCACCGCACCCAGGCGTGTCCAGGGCCCGTTATTGCCCGAATATTCGACATAAACGTAGTCGCAAGGTGTGGGTTCGCATACTTCGAGGTCGATCGCCGCGCTGAAACTCAAAGTCGGGGCGGCAAGGCTGCTGACATTAAAGCAAGGTGAATACAGATAGGATTCTTCCTTGTCGTTATAACCGCCCGTAAGATTGGTTTTCCAGACTTTTGTGCCGCTGGCCGCTTTGCTTAGTCCGCCGGATGCCGGCGTTCCGTATTGCCACGAGCTGTTCGCTCCTTTGGCACTCCAGAAGCCGTCGCCGTTTTCAAAGTTTTCAAGATAGGGAAACGAGCTCAGGACCGGCGCATTGAACACCTGGATCGAAAGCGTATCATTATCGCGGAAACTGTCGGTAGCCAACGCTGACCACGCCTTAATACTTAATGCACCAATGGCCGAAAGATCGGCCTTCTGTGCGAAAGCAAAATCGATTGTAGTCCGTTTCGCTATGGAAGGGATTGTATCGTGGACCACGGCTCCGTTGGGAAGGGAGTAGGCAACCGGAAGCCTGGCGATATCGCGGGCGGAGCTGTTCCTGATGCGGACGGCAATCGTTTCCGCGTTACTCAGCCCGCAGCTTTCGGTGGGAGGCGCCAGCAGCGCGATCATCTGGATGTCATCGGTGACCGAAACGATCCGGATATCGTCGAAAGAATATCCGGCGCCGTTACTGTAATCGGAAGTGATCATTTTGCCCCATTGTCCCCAGCGTACCTGAAAACTGGACGAGAAGTTCTTCGCATTGGCAGAAAGCAACGCACTGACCTCGAGAGGAGGCGTCGTTTTGTAACCTTCCGTTGTCAGGTTCTGATTTGCAAAGAGATCGTAGATTTCCAGCCAGGTGTCGGTATCCTTGCCCCGGATCCAGACTTTATTATCGTCGTTCGTTTTTTGCCCGTGGTTTTTATAGGAAAAAATGAGCCTGAGATCGTCCGTATTGATGTTGTATCCCGAGAGATTAAAGGTACTGGTGAGGTAGCTCGTATTTCCCGCCGAATAATACCGGCCCGCGTCGAGCGTCAGGGCCTTTTGCCCCGACGCCGCAAATCCCGAGTTAACGAATGTCCTGATCCTGCCGGCATCGGTGGTCGCACTGAAATCATAACGGCCATCGCCGGTCAGCCCCATTTGCGCAACCGCTGCACTTTGGGTCGGGAGGCTTTCGAGGTTGTCTTCAAATGGCAATGCCACCGGGTCGTTGGGCAGTTGCCTGAAGACTCTCGTCAGGGTGTCGTTTGCAGGGACTGTATCCGCATTACTGTGTATAAAAACCTTGAAAGCATAGTCCCCCGGGGTCGATAGGTTGGCGCTTACAGCGAATGTATGGTCGTAAGTTTTTCCTTTTTCAATAAAAGGGTTGATGTTCTCGACCGGTATCGAAACGCCATTCAGCTGATAGCCCACACTCAGCGGTCCATTGAAATCCACGTCGTCGAGGTTTTTAATCCGGACCTTCACAAAAACCGCCCCGCCAAGCTCCGTGGATGTATTTTTTCTTCCCGAAGACGCCGGCGTAACGATGGATTCGATTTTAAGGTCGTTGTCGGATATCGCGCCTGCACACGTACCGGTGTCGGGCTTGCGCGAGATGGCGAGTGCCCGGCGGCCCGGCTGGCCATTCAGCCTTGTACGTACGGAGACATAGTAAGTGGAGTCTTTCTGCAACCCGCTCAACGTGTACGAGGTGCCGGTTGTAGTCGCCACAGGCACCATTTCATTTCCCTTCAACATCATCACCTCATAATCGGTCGCGCCCGTAACCGCTGTCCATTCCAGAGAAATATACCCTTCGCATTGCAGGCTCGAAAGCGTCAGGCTCGGTACGCCGACTACCGTAAAAGGTTCCGAAACACTCGTCGCTCCGGTGCTGTTCTGGATCACTCTTACCCGCACTTTGTCCGACCGCAAACCGGGGTTGGCCCAGGCAAGCTGGCTCGTTCCTGCAGCAACCGTCGAAATAGTGGTCCAGGTACCGCCATTGTTACCGCTGTATTGCACAGTAAAAGTGCTTGAAGTATTGCCAAAAGCATCCCACGAAATATACGTAGGGTCACCGTCCTTGAAGCGCTCTCCCCCTATCGGATTGGTAATCGTGATGGAATTGGGGATAATGTCATAAACTACAAAATACTCCTGCGACGGCGCCTGGCCGACGGTTGTCCCTTTAACAGAAATGGTGTAACTACCCGCTCCCGGGTTGTTGATCACCACCTGCTCCATATTATTCCGGTTATCGACTCCGGTAGCCGCCACATTGTCGACGTTGGATGCGGTCGGATCGAGAATCCGCGGAAGCACTACGTTAGACGATGGATTTGTCACTTGTAAATCCAGATTATGCACCAGGTTTTGCGACGCCAGCGTACTGCCCGCCGGATCATTCCAGTAAAGCATCACTTTCAGCTGTGCGGTGTTCGCTGGAACGCTGATCGAAAAATTGTTGGTCCCCTGATGCGAAACCTGCCCGATGGTGTAATTCTGGGATTCGAGCATTTTCACCGAACGCAGCAAATTCAGCCAGCCGAATCCGAAGCGGTAGTCGGGGCCTTCGTTGCCTTTATCTACCGCGCCGTTTACCAGCAGGGCCTTCATCAACCCGTTTTTCGGGTTCTGGTTGCCGTTCAACTGGCGATACCTTTCGTAGAGCAATGCCAGGCCTCCCGAAACGGCCGGAGTAGCCATGCTGGTCCCGCTTCCTGTGCCGTAAAGATTCACCGGAATTGTGGACATGATACCATTGCCGTGTGCGGTGATTTCAGGTTTCAGCCGGCCGTCTTTCACCGGACCGCGGCTCGATATCGGTGTAATGCCCCCCGTTTCACCGGTCGCGCCCACCGTAATCACGTTTTTGGCGGTTTGGTATCCGCCCAGAACCGTTCCGAACCCCGTCGCATACGGCGCACAGGTCGTAGTCCCGCTGTTTCCGGCTGCGAAAACGTGTTGAAGGTAAGGCATTTCAAAAGCCTGCTGGTCCAGAATGTAGGAGTACAGGTCATAAACCCCGTTCGTTTCACAGGTAATCACATCCGAACCGTAGGAGTTATTGGTGATGACCATCCCGAAATCCTGTACGTACTGGGGCGAGTAGGCGATAATAGAGGAGTAGCTCTGCGCGACGATGGTGGCCTTCGGTGCGTAGCCCGCGTAGCGCTCGTCCATAATCCCTGCGCCGGCCATGGTACCCATTACGTGAAGCCCGTGCGAGCCTGCCTCTATGGGTGCCCGGTTGATGACCCTCGAATTGAAATCGATGTGTCTCAATGGATTGGATTCGTCGCCGATACCAACCACCACGCCTGCACCCGATAGGTTCCGGTTACCCGGCAATGCCGATTTAAGGACATTGGCGCGGCCGTTAACGGCACTTTTATTGTTGAGCTGGCGGTCGGGCTGCGGGATCGCCTGCACATACTGCACGAAGGGCTGACCGGCCAGCTTTTTCAACTCCCTGGCGGGCACCCGCACCGTCAGTATCTGATATTTTTTATAAGTATCGGACACAACCGGGTAATTCAGTTTTTCCAGCGCAGCGCTTACTTCATCATAGCTGAAAGACTTCGGATAGCTGATCCAGAGGTCAACGGTGGCAGGGCCAGTGAAAGCATGGGAAGGAATATGGCCATTGGCGAGACCCGGCTGCATTTTTTGTTCGGCGCTCGAGCTCCACCACCGCCCTTCCTCTGGTTCTGGCCAGAACGCCGGGATTGCCTCCTGGGGCGATGGTCGCGGTATAGGCGTTATGCGGAATGTATTCGAGCAGCTCGACCCCCTCTTCCTTCAATGCCCGGCGTGTTTCTTCGGTGGGTATTTCGTCGAACTGGATGATGACGAAAGATTTTTGCCCGGTGTCTGAAAACTTGAAAGCGGCGTTGCCTCGTCCGTTGCCCGATGACACGTTCCGTTCCGGTACAAATGATCCGCTTCGGAGAAGCAATTCGTAATTCTGACGTTGCTGCCCCGCGACCTTCCCGATCATCAGGCTGGTTAGCAATAGTGTGTAGTAAAGGTTTTTCAATTTCATAATTTCAGGGACAGATAAAGGATAGGTAATTCTATTTTATTTACCATAATTATGCAAATTAATTCGGTGATTGTTTAATACAATTTATTGGGTGATATGAAAACGTTGGTAATCAAGAGAAAAAGACTACCGGATACAGGCACCCTGGCGCTATACGTGAAATTATCGGGTCCATGTTCCGGCTGCGTTTGTAATTAGCTGACGGCTCGTATAACTTAGCACTTCGAAATTTTATCGTCGTTGCACGCATCCTTATGAACTTATACGGCCTGATCGGATATCCGCTGACCCACTCCTTTTCAAAGCGATATTTTACCGACAAATTCCTCAGAGAAAAGATCAAAGAGAGCAGTTACGAGCTTTTTGAAATGAAATCCCTGGAAGAATTGCCCGAACTGCTGAAAAAGAAACACGACCTGCGCGGGCTCAATGTGACTATTCCGTACAAAAAGGATGTGATCGCCTACCTCGACGACCTGGATGACGCCTCCGCCGAGCGCATAGGAGCCGTAAACACCATCAAAATTTACGCCGACGGCAGCACAAAAGGCTTTAATACAGACTATTATGGCTTTCAGCAATCGCTCGTGGAATGGCTCGACAAACGCGGTGAATCCTGCACCAATTTCAAAGCATTGATATTAGGCAATGGTGGGGCCGCGAAGGCGGTGCAAGTGGCTTTGAAAGACCTGGAAATAGAATATATGCTGGTTTCACGCCAGAAAAGCGAGGATTGCCTTTCCTATGAAGGAATTACGCAGGATGTAATGGACAGCCACCGGCTGATTATCAATACTACCCCTTTGGGTACTTTCCCCAACACGGAAGAATGCCCCGCGATACCCTATCAGTGGCTCACACGGAACCACTACCTGTATGACCTTGTGTACAACCCCGCCGAAACATTATTCCTCAAAAAAGGTGCGGAACAAGGTGCAGCGACGCAGAACGGCCTGAAAATGCTCGAATTGCAGGCGGAGAAGGCCTGGGAAATCTGGACAACGGAGGAAAACCTCTGGAGCGTTTAGGCTTTGGTATAAAAGGTCCACAAATCGTCACCGATTTGCTCCGCGCCCCTGAAAACGCCCCTGGGCGCCGGCGCAGTCACGCCCGTGCCGATCGTCTGTCTGCCCTGACATCGGCGGATCTCGTCCCACAAACCGGCCTCGAAGAATGCATTGATTATCGCCGCGCCGCCTTCGACCAGCACCGAATGGATCTTCCTCTTATGCAATCCTTTCAGAAGTTCCACGATCTCACCGTCCGCCCCCGCAATGCGCATGTAAGCCGTTACCGGTGCTGCATAACGGTCCGGGTCTGCCGGAATAGCCGTTTCCCGATCATAATTGACCACGACCGTACTCTGAAGGTTATCGAACAAATGCAGATGCCCGGGTAGTTGAAGCCGCCTGTCGGTGACGATCCGGACCGGGTTTGTTCCTGTCCAGTGCCGCACGTTCAGGCGGGGATTGTCCATTAAAGCGGTTTTATAACCCACCATAATGGCATCCTCCTCCGTCCGCCACTGATGTACACGCATATTGGACAACGGGCCGCTGATTTGCACCGGGCTCCCCGATTCGTAGCCCAGAAAACCGTCGGCGGTTTCAGCCCATTTCAGAATAACGTAGGGCCTTCCGAGCGTCATCGCGGTAAAAAAGCGCTTGTTCAGTTCCAGCCCCTGCGCTTCGAGAATGCCCTGCCCGACTTCCACGCCCGATGCCCGGAGGCGCTCAATGCCCTGGCCCGAAACCAGCGGATTAGGGTCGTTGTTGCAAATCACGACCTTTCTCAACCGGCGGCTCACGAGTAAATCCGCGCAAGGCGGCGTTTTACCTGTATGCGAACATGGTTCGAGGGTAACATAGGCCGTCGCTTGTGGCAGCAAATGCGAATTACCTTTTGCGTCGGCGTCCTCGATGGCCCGCACTTCGGCATGCGGACCGCCGTAAGCGCGGTGCCAGCCTTCGCCGATAATCCGGCCTTCATGGACGATCACGCAGCCAACCATTGGGTTCGGGCTCACCGCGCCCCGGCCGTATTCAGCGAGCTGCAAGGCCCGTTCCATCCATTGATTGTGCGTCTCCATGTGGCAAAAATACAAATGCGCTTTCAAACTCAACTTTCGCGAGTTCCCATAATTTGCTAACTTTCCGACATTGGATCAAAATCAGTGAAAATGACTTCTGCACGCCAGCTTTATTTATATATAGTAAAAAACATCACAGTTTATCCGGAAAAAGAAGCGCAGGCAATCGCATTCATGCTCCTTGAGCATTACATGCGGCTCCGCAATATCGACGTGCTGGTCGATCGCCCGATTCCCGAAACTTCCGCCCAACCCGATTGGGACAATATCATCAAGCGGCTGAACAACAACGAACCGGTACAGCATATCATCGGCTCCACCGAGTTTTGCGGCCTCGAATTCCGGGTTTCCTCGGCGGTGCTTATCCCACGCCCCGAAACCGAAGAGCTGGTGCAAATGGTAACGCGCGACTACGCGGAACCGGACAAAAATATTTCCATTCTCGACATCGGGACCGGCAGCGGATGTATCGCCATCGTCCTCGCGCGCTTCCTCCCGCACGTGAGCGTGCACGCGTGGGACGTGTCGGACGAAGCGCTGGAAGTAGCGAAAGAAAACGCCCGCCAGCTCATTGCCGATGTTATATTCGCGAAGCAGGATATGCTCAATGTGACATTCCCCCTACCCGGTAACATCGTCCAATTCGACTGCCTCGTGAGCAACCCGCCTTACGTGACCTATTCCGAAGCCGAAAGTATGCGCCCGAACGTGCTCCGTTTCGAGCCGCATGAGGCGTTGTTTGTGGAAGACAGCGACCCATTGCTTTTTTACAAAGCCATTGCCGACTTTGGTGTGCACCATTTGAAACAGCATGGCAAATGCTATGTCGAAATCAACGAGCATTTCGGTGCCGAAACGAAACAGGTTTTCGAAGAAAGGAATTACAAAAACGTGGAAATCCTTCGTGATATCAATGGTAAGGACCGCTTCGTGAGAGCTATCTGGGCCTGATCCATTTAAAATTTTACCCAATTTCATGTACATAGAAAAAATCAGGGAGGTACTGGACGAAATGGGCAAGGTAGTCGTAGGGCAGGACAAGCTGCTCAACCGGCTGCTCATCGGCCTTTTTACCGGCGGACATATTCTTCTCGAAGGGGTTCCCGGACTCGCCAAAACACTGACGATCAATGTAATGGCGAAAGTCCTGCACCTCGAATTCAAGCGCATCCAGTTTACGCCCGACCTGCTTCCCGCGGATTTGATCGGGACGATGATTTACAAACCCAAAATAGGCGACTACGAAGTCAAAAAAGGGCCTATTTTCTCCAACCTCATCCTTGCCGACGAGGTAAACCGCTCCCCGGCCAAGGTGCAATCGGCATTGCTCGAAGCGATGCAGGAGAAACAGGTGACGATCGGCGACGAGACCTTCCTTCTCGACCGCCCCTTTGTCGTACTGGCTACCCAGAACCCCGTGGAACAGGAAGGTACTTACCCTCTGCCGGAAGCGCAGATCGACCGGTTTATGATGAAAGTTTATGTCGATTACCTCGACAAGATGAAGGAACTGGAAGTAATGCGGCGGATGTCGGATATCAACTACGACTATCAGATCAGGCCTATCCTGAACAAGGAAGACATTTTCGCGATCCGCAACAATGTGAACAAGGTCAATATCTCCGACACGCTGGAACGGTATATCATCGAGCTCGTTTTCGCGACCCGCCGCCCGCTGGATTACGGCCTGCGCGACGAAGCGCGTTACATTCAGTTCGGGGCATCGCCGCGGGCCACCATTTACCTCAACCGCGCCGCCAAGGCGCTCGCCTATCTCGAAGGAAGGGATTATGTACTGCCCGAGGACATTAAGGAACTTGCGCCCGACATTATGAACCACCGGATTCTGCTGAACTACGAAGCCGAGGCCGACGGCGTGCGTACGATGACCATCATCGATTCCATTCTCCGGAAAGTTGCCATTGGATAATTCATGGGACCGGGTCGTGACCATGGCCGCCCCATGGGTGGCAGCGCGCAATGCGTTTCAGCCCCAACCAGCCGCCTTTGAACGGGCCGTATTTTTGCACGGCCTCGATCATATATTGCGAGCAGGTAGGCGTATACCGGCACGAATTGGGCAGGTAAGGCGAAAGCGCCGCCTGATAAAACCGCACAAAGGCTATGAGTAAAAATTTCATTTCGCGTCTTGTCTCATATTAGTATATTTGACCATTAACATCACAACGCATGCTTTCATATATCATGTGGGACGTCAGTCCCGAAATCTTCACCATTCCGGAAATCGCCGGTTTTGGTCCCTTCCCTGTCCGCTGGTATGGTTTACTTTTCGCAGCCGGTTTCCTGATCGGCCAGCAAATTATGATCTATATCTTCAAGAAAGAAGGAAAGACACTGGAAGATATCGACTCGCTCACACTATATATGGTGCTCTCGATCGTCATCGGCGCCCGCGTGGGCCATTTTCTTTTCTATGAACCCGAAGTGCTGTTTAAAAATCCCCTGGAAGTGATATTACCTCCCTACGCCGGGCTTGCGAGCCATGGTGCGGTGATCGGGACGGTGATCGGGCTCTGGCTGTATGCGCGCTCGCGCCGCGGCACAGGCCAGACGTTCTTCTGGGTAACCGACCGCCTGACAATCACCTTCGCATTGGGCGGCTCTTTCATCCGCTTCGGTAACCTGATGAACTCCGAGATCGTCGGAAAACCCTCCGATGTGCCCTGGGCATTCATTTTCCGTCAAAACACCGAGTTCCTGCAAATCCCCCGCCACCCGGCGCAGCTATACGAATCCATTTCGTGCTTTATCCTTACGTTCATCCTGTTTGGGATCTGGAACAAATACAAGGCCGCCACACCACGCGGGCTGATGGTCGGAGTGTTTCTCGTATGGGTGTTCACGTTGCGCTTCCTGTATGAGTTCCTCAAAGAAAACCAGGAGGCGTTCGAGGCGAACTACGCATTGAACATGGGGCAGGTATTGAGTATTCCGGCGGTATTGCTCGGCCTCTATTTTATCGTTCAGTCGCGGCGAAATCCCATGGAAGTGGCAAGGTAATCGGCACGACAAGCAGTAGGCGTGCATCAGTGCGGCGTTTTCACTACATTGTAATTAGTTTGAAACAACTCTAACAATTGTCAGATGAAAACATCCTTTATAGTCGCATTTCTTTCGTGCGCCCTCTTGTTAACCGGTTGCGACAGCAAACAGGAAGAAAAAGAGGCCGAAGAAAAAGCCGCCGCCGACAGTCCGGCCGACGCTCTCCAGGCCATTGCCGATAAAGCCAAGGAAATGGGCGACCGCGAGGCCGTCGACCCTGTCGATTTCCGGAAACTGAAAAACCTTCTTCCCGAAAATCTGGCCGGCATGGCCCGCACAGAAGCTACCGGCGAGAAATCCGGTGCAATGGGATTTACCGTTTCCACGGCGCACGCCAAATACAAGGGTTCGGAGGGTTCGCTGGATGTGGAAATCGTGGATACCGGGGGTATTGCCGGCGTATCGACGATGGCACTCGCGGCCTGGTCCATTGCCGATATCGACAAAGAGACCACCACCGGCTACGAAAAGACCACAACCATCGAAGGTTATAAAGCCTTCGAAAAATATGACAACGAAAGCAAATCCGGTGAAATAAATGTACTCGTCGCCGATCGTTATGTGGTGAATGTAGAAGGCGATCATGTCAGCGTGGACCAGCTGAAAGAAGCGTTAAAAACAATCGACCTGGGCAAGCTGGGTGATATGAAATAGGCCATAAAAGTAAAGCAGAAGCGTGAATGCTTCTGCTTTTCAAGGTTTTAGGAATATAAACTCGGGGCTAACTCGGATGCTATATCGCTGCCAGATCCACTTTCTCGCGCAGGATCTGTTTTGCCTTCACCAACTGGTTTTTAACCGTATTTTTCGAAATCCGCAAAAATTCCGCGATTTCCTGATAGGATTTACCTTCTTCGATATTGAGTTTCAATATCTGCCGCCGTTTGATTGACAGCGAATCGACCGCCGCCTGCACCACGCTCAATCTCCGTTCGGTCTCCTCCCTTTCCTCCTCTCCCGCCGCCCGGATCGCCTCGAGGTAATGCTTCCGCAGTTGCTCGCTCTTTTCCAGTTTTTTGAAATAATCGAAGGCCATGTTGCGCAGGCAGGTGAATAAGTAAGAGTTAAAATTATAGTCCGGCTTGATCTGGGCACGTCTTACCCAAATTTTGATAAACACGTCCTGAACCATGTTTTCAGCTTCTTCCTCGTCTTTGAGCAATGAAACCGTGAAACGCAGCGCAGGGGTTTTGTAATGGTTATACAACTCTGCAAAGGCCGCTTCGTCGCCTTGCGTCACTCTGATCAGGGTATTTTCGTCGGGGTAGGCCACAGTCGTACAGTTTTAGCTATTAGAAAAGGGACTAGGTAAAGAGATTATGTTATTAATAAAAAAACTTTTATTCTTGGTTCGATCCCATTTATCAACCGGCGTCAAATTCCCGGGGTAATATTCCACATCAGTCAGGTATTAAAATAAAGTTGTTTTCAACGTCGCCCCGGCAGCCGGAAATTCTGCCTTCGAATCGATCGGCGATGTTTTCTATTGAGCGGCATTCTTGTAATTGCTTGATAAAGCTACATCCTCATATTTAAAATTTAAGTCGCAAACTGCGTAAAAATATCTTCATTTTACGCACGGTTGTACGATTTAATCATAACATAATAGTAACTTATCATTTATGACATATTTGCTCATTTACAGCCGGTTCTTAATAGAATTGACTTTGAAACAACCGGTTTCCGGTGGCGTCGTTTGCTCCGGCGCGTTGTTAACAATTTTATAACAAATGGCCCGATTGCAGGACTTGCGGATAGCCCTCCTCCAACGATCGAAAGTATTACCCAAAACATTCGACACCGATATTCCTTTTATCCTAAATCCAGACCAATATTGCTCATGGATCAAAGCCGCATCAATCAGATCTTGGAGAAAATCTCCGCCGTTCGGGTCGCCGTGTATGGCGATTACTGTCTCGACTCCTACTGGGTCATGGACGACCGCACTTCCGAAGTTTCCATCGAAACCGGCCTGCAAGCCCTGGCCGTGGCCCGGCATTACTATACGCCCGGCGGCGCAGGGAATGTCGTAGCCAACCTTGCCGCCCTGAGACCGGCGGAAATCAGGGTTATCGGGGTAGTTGGCAACGATATGCAGGGACGCGAACTCACGGCGCAACTCCGGCAACTTGGCGCCGACACCGGCGCTTTGATTATCCAGCCGGAAAATTTCAACACATATAGTTATCTCAAACGCCTTATCGACGGCCAGGAAGAGCCGCGCATCGATTTCGGGGTCTATAACGAAAGGAGCATCGAAACCGACAGGCAACTTGTCGCCGCGCTGGAAAAGGCGTTGCAGGAATGCGACGCATTGATTTTTAATCAGCAGGTAACAGGCAGTATTACCAATGCGGCGTTTATCGACGACGTAAACCGGCTTTTCGAGCGATATCACGACAAAATCGTGATGCTGGATTCAAGACATTTCAACGACCGTTTCCGCAATACCTGCCTCAAATGCAACGACCGGGAAATCGCGTCGCTGAACGGGCACGACGTTGCACCGGGCGAAAATGTGCCTGTAAACGAAGTAAAACGCTACGGCACGGAGATATTCGGCCGGTATCACAAGCCCGTATTCGTGACCTGCGGCGAACGCGGCATTATCGCATTCGATAGGGAAGGCTACCACGAGGTTCCGGGCATTCAGTTGAAAGGAAAACTGGATACCGTGGGTGCCGGCGATACGGCGATCAGCGCCATTACGCTTTGCCTTGCGGCCGGGTTGTCGCCCGCAGAGGCAGCACAGTTCGGTAATTTTGCGGCGGCGGTGACGGTACAAAAACTGTTTACTACCGGTACGGCAACCGGCGGGGAAATCGCGGCGGTCGCCAAAGACCCGGATTACATTTACAACGCCGACCTCGCCGAAAACGAGCGCGCCGCCACGTATTATCCCGAAACTGAATTCGAAATTTGCGTGCCCGAAGTCCTTGAAAAGCTCGGACATATACGTTATGCCGTTTTCGATCACGACGGCACGATCAGTACCCTCCGGCAGGGATGGGAGGAAATCATGGAACCGGTGATGATGAAATCCATTCTCGGCGACCAATACGATACCGTCGACGCCGGGACATTCCACAAAGTGCAGGCCGAATGCAAGGCATTTATCCACAAAACGACCGGCATTCAGACTATTTACCAGATGGAAGGACTGGTAAACCTCGTGCGCGAGTTCGGCTTTGTACCCGAGGACCAGATCCTCGACAAGTTCCAGTATAAGGAAATTTACAACGACGGCCTGATGGAAATGGTGAGCAAGCGCATGGAAAAACTCGCCAATGGAGAACTCGGCCAGGAAGATTATACACTGAAAGGGGCCGTTGAGTTTCTGAAACAGCTCAAAGAACGCGGCGTGACAATGTATTTGGCCAGCGGTACCGATGTAGACGATGTGAAAAACGAGGCCCGGATGCTCGGTTATGCCGATTTGTTCGATGGCGGCATTTACGGCGCATTGCGCGATTACACCAAGTTTTCCAAGAAAATGGTGATCGAGAAGATCATCCGCGACAATAACCTGCAAGGTAAGGAGCTGGCGGTATTTGGCGACGGCCCCGACGAAATCCGCGAGGGACGACGTGCGGGCGGTATTTCCGTAGGCATTACAAGCAACGAGGTGCAGCGTTTCGGACATAACCCGGCCAAGCGCCCACGGCTCGTTCGCGCAGGCGCACAGCTGCTGATCCCCGATTTTTCGCAGCACAAAAAGCTGATCAGCCTGCTGTTCCAGGAAAGCGAAAATTACGCCGAAGCCTGATGCGCGCCTTTGAAAAACGATCCATTGCCTGGCTGATTTACGGTTTGCTGCCGTTGCTCTGGTGCTGCCGGAATGATAAGACTGTCGATAACGAACCGCCCTTCTACCGGGATGAACCTTTCATACAGGAATATCACGAGGCTTATCCCATGAAGGATAACGACGTAAGGGCGATTCTGCCTGATCATGAGGGCAACGTGTGGGCAGCCACGGCAAAGGGTGTTTTTCTCAAAAAGAAGGATTCCCTCACATGGGACCAGGTATTGGATAACAATGCAAACGGGCCTTCATTCGCGCTGGCACGAGATTCGTCCGGTATTATTTGGCTGGGCATGTGGAGTGGGTTGTACCATTATCAAAATGGTGCTATTTCCAAAGTGAATGGGCCAACAGGTCCGATTTCGGCCATTTGTACAAAAGCAGGTACGGTATACGCAATCGGCCCGAATGGCTTTTGGACAGGTAATGCGAATGGTTTTACATTACAAAAAGCAGCCATAGCAAGATCCGTTCGTGATGTGATCTGCGACGGAAACGACGGCTTGTGGATAGCCTCCGACGTGGGGCTTTACCACTGGGCTCCATCAGATTTGAAACATACCTATAAAACCGACGCGTTGATCGCCGCTTATACCAAAGGTTTGGCGTACAACCATGACGGAAAACTCTGGATTGGTGGCCTCGGCGGGGTTACCATTCAAAATAATGGTCGAAAAGAATCCGAATTAAGGACTGCGGACGGCATTCCTTCTACTTATGTGACGGCTGTGCGATTAGCTCCCGATAGTTCGATGTGGGTAGGTACACAAACGGGCGTGGTGCGTTTCCGCAAGGACGGAAGCAAATCACTGCTCTTTTCGAGGAGGTGGTTGCTGGACGATCAGATCAACGACATTGCATTCGACGGTGAAGGCAATGCGTGGATCGCCACACCGCAAGGCGTAAGCGCACTCAAAAAGCGTGTAATGACATTGGCCTCCAAAAGCGCATTCTTTTACGACGTGTTGATGAAAAGACATATCCGTGCGCCGTGGATCGCAGGACAGGCGCATTTGCGCATTCCCGGCGATACCACGAGCTGGGAACCCGAAGATGACGATAATGATGGTGAATTTACCGGCAACTATCTGGCGATGGAAAGTTTTCGCTACGCCGCTACCAAAGATCCGGTGGCGAGAGAGAATGCGAAAAAAGCATTCCATTTCCTGAAATTATTGCAGGAAGTGACCGGCACCGACGGTTTCTTCGCACGCACGATCATCCCTTCGACGTGGACGCGCATGCACGACGGCAACCGCACGTACACGGAACGCGAGCGCGCGGACGAGCTCGTCAAAGAGCCGCGGTTCAAACCCGTCGAAACGCGCTGGCGTTTGTCGGCCGACAGGCAATGGCTCTGGAAAGGCGATACGAGCAGTGACGAAATGTGCGGGCACATGTTCGGTTACTACTATTATTATACATTGGTGGCGGATGCGGCCGAGAAAAAGGTCATCGCTGCGCACGTCGGCAAAATCATCGATTACCTGATGCGGCATAATCTGAATTTCGCCGATACGGACGGGAAAGCGACACGGTGGTCGGTGTGGTCGCCGGACCAGCTCAACCGTGACCCGGAATGGCTGCCTGATCGCAACCAGAACTCCATGGAAATGCTTGCCTTTCTGAAACTCGCGCAGTTCATGACCGGTGATACGAAGTACCGGAACGAATACGTCCGTCTTATCGAAAAGGAGCATTACCTCGACAATATGAAGGAAGTGACAAAGCAGAACCCGGCCTGGTTCATTTACTTCGACGTGATATTGCAGGCTTATCTCTATCCGATACTGATCCATTGCGAAAAAGATCCCGAGCGTTTGAAATTTTATAAAAACCATCTGGAAGAATGGTTTACGAAGCGTAAAGGCGACCACAACCCGTTGATCAATTTCATTTACAATGAATGCCTGGGTAAAAAATCGGAGCTGAAAAACTCGGTCGATTTCCTGATCGACACATCGCTGGATCTGGTGGACTGGCCAATCGATCATCGGAAGCGGGAGGATATTCAGGTTGTACGCACACCCGTGCTCGAAGACGAGCAGGTGAGTGAATTGCAGCCCGCCAGCATCCGATTGACCGTTCGTTGGGATAAAAACCCCTGGACACTCACCGGCGGCAATCCCGAAGTGGAACGCGAACCGGTTTTCTGGCTGCTGCCCTACTGGATGGGCCGGTATTTGGGAATGATTTCAAAATAGTTGTAAACCATTTGTTTATGAAAACCTATCTTTTGCTCATCAACCTGCTATTACTGGTCATGCAAGAAACATCAGCACAACAGACCTATGCCGAAAAACTCGGCTGGCCGAAAGGCTCGAAGGTCGTCATATTCCACGTCGACGACGCGGGAATGTCGCATTACTCGAACGAGGGCGCGAAAAAGTCGATACAGAACGGCATTGCCACCTCTTGCAGCATTATGATGCCTTGTCCCTGGGCTGCTAGTTTTGCCAAATATGCTATCGCCAATCCCGGAATGGATGTCGGCCTGCATCTCACGCTTACTTCGGAATGGAAGGATTATCGCTGGCCGCCGTTGAATGGCATCGCGCATTCCGAAGGGCTCGTGGACGACGAGGGATGCATGTGGCACACGGTGGAGGATGTGATCAAACACGCCAGTCCGGATGTAGTGGAACAGGAAATACGCGTACAACTGAACCGGGCATTGAAACTCGGATTGAAACCCACGCACATGGATTCGCATATGGGCACGCTGTTCGCACATATTCCTTATCTCGAAAGATATATCAAAATAGGCGCGGAATTCGGCATTCCGGTGATGTTTCCCGGCGGGAATAACCAACTGCTGAAAGAATGCCTGAACAACCCATTGATCAAAAAGCTTAAAGCCGAGGGTAAATGGAAAGAGGGAATGGAACTTCCCGAGCCGGAAATTACCAAACGCTCCGCCGAATTCGGACGGAAAATATGGGCAGCCGGCCTGCCGGTACTCGACGACCTGCATACCATCAGCGGTGACTGGAAGCCGGATGACGACAATGTAACCCCGGAGCAATGGGGCAAATACAAAGCTCAAAAATTCATCGAAACAATCCGAAAAATGCAGCCCGGCGTGGCCATGATGATCGTCCACAGCAGCGACGTCACCGATGACTTCAAATTCATCAGCGCCTCCGGAGGATCGCGGTATGCCGATATGCTCTCCATGCTCGACCCGGACCTGAAAGCTTTCATTCGGTCGGAAGGCATCATTCTAACCACCTGGAAAGAGATGATGGAAAGAAGGAAAAAAGTCAAATAACCAACTCAATACAATGCGAAAGTTCTTTTTAGTATCCCTCCTATTATGCACGGGCATTACAGTCACACGTGCGCAGGTACAACCTGCGTACAGAGACAAACCTTATTTGCAGGATTTCAGCATCAAGTATTATGCCGATACAACCCAAAGCACTCTCCGGCACGTTGCCTCGGACCGCAACGGTGTTATCCAGATGCTCGCGAAAGAAGGGCTTCGGCACACTTCTGCGGGGCAGTTCCTATATCCCGGTAAGGTCGTTCCCGACCGGAGCTACCGGTACATGAAAGATAAAAATATCGCTGCGTTGACCGCCTACCAGGACCAGCTTGTGTACCTGACAGACCAGGTGGTATTCAGCAATGCGTGGGCAGGGACGCTTTTTTCCAAGCACAACCTTCCCAAGGCGAGCCTGTTCGCGGGCGGTAAGGATTTCACCTTCCTGGTTTCGGATGGCACTTCTTTGGAATTAATCAAAGATTCGAAAAGCCTCTGGAATGGGAAGTTACCGGACGATTCTGTGATCGGCCTCGCGTTTCAGGGTAATACAAACCAGTTCTGGATTTTGGGAAACAAATCGCTTTACAAACTGGGCGTTCAGGACAAAAAACTGACCAAAGTGCTCGCCGGCTCAGATTTTACCGCTTTCGACCTTGCTTCGAAAGAGACAAAAATCATTATCGGCACGCTCGACGGCTATTTTACATTGGACATAGCAACCGGAAAACAAACCGGCAGCATCAATCGTAAATTACCTGTTACCAAAATCACGGCAGTAAAAGACGTGAACGGCAAAGTGTGGTTCGGCTCTAATATGGGTGCATTCGCGTTGCGTGCCGACGGCAAGTTCGATTACTATTTCGGCGAACGCTGGCTGCCGGGCAATGTAGTGGTCGATATCGCCAAAGGCCCTGAAAACTCCGTATTGGTATTGACGACCAAAGGTCTGGGGAAAATTGAATTCAAACCGATGACGCTGGAAGCGAAGGCAATGGCATTCGAAAAGCAGGTCAGGTTACGCCACATACGGAATGGTTTCAACTCGCAGCTTACCGGCCTCGATCACGGCGATTTATCGACCGGCTACACCGAAGATTCAGACAACGATGGCCTTTGGACCTCCATGTACCTCGGCGGCCAGATTTTCCGGTACGCAGCCACCAAAGACCCGGATGCATTGCAAAACTGCCGCGAATCGATGGACGCCATGGAGCGGCTTTATACCGTGAACCCGGTGGCAGGGTTTCCTGCACGTTCCTTTGAGCGTTCGGGCCATATCAACGAGCTGCATGACATCGAGCGGTGGCAGCATTCGCCCGACAAGGAATGGGACTGGAAGGCTACTACGAGCAGCGATGAGGTGATCGGCCACATTTTCGCATTCGGCGCGGCGGCGGAGCTGATCGACGACCCGAAAATTAAAAAAGCAGGCCATCATGCTCATCGATACCGTCATGTCGCACATTGTTAAAAACAATATGTACCTGATCGACTACGACGGCAAGCCTACGATGTGGGGCAAATGGCATCCCGATTATGTGAATGCGTTCCCGATCAATGTCGGCGATCGTAAACTCAATTCTTCGAACATCGTGGCTATGCTTCAAACGGCCTACCATTTCACCAAAAAGGAGAAATACAAGGCAAAAGCATTTGAACTGATGACCAAGCACGGCTATTTTGAAAACATGATGCGGCCTATGAGCGTTATCGGGCGTGCGCCGGAAGATGCCGACGAACATGCGAAACATATGTCCGACGGCTGGAACCATTCCGACGACGAAATGTATTTCCTCGGCTACTGGGGCCTTTACCGCTATGCTTTCAACGACACGCTCAAAGCGAATTATAAAAAGCAGATCCTCGACCACTGGCAGGCAGAACGTCCCGAAAAGGAAGGCGCCTGGAATATTTTTACGGCACTGACGGGTACCAAAGAATTCGACCTGAACGAAGCCGTCTGGTATTTGCAGGAACACCCGATGGACCTGATCGACTGGGTGATTAAAAACAGTCACCGGAAGGACATTGAAAAGCTGGAGCCTAACTTCCGCAAGCAAACTACGAAGGAAGTGTTGCCCCCGGACGAGCGACCTGTTCAACGGCACAATGGCAATATGTTCAACCTGGACCGGACTAGTGGAAACGGCACCGGCGAGCATAGCGCGGGGGATATCTGGCTCCTGCCCTACTGGATGGGACGTTATCTGGGGGTTATCAGCACCCCGCAAAAGTAGATTCGGCCATGAGACTTGTTTCTATCCCGGTTTTATCGATCCTAACATTCATAAGCATGCAATCCTGCCAGACAGACACCGCAGAAAAGCAGATCACGCACGATCTGACCTACCACCACGACCTCGACAATAACGACAACTTTTCGCCGGACGGCCAATGGCTCGTGTATGACACGCGAACCGACGACGGGGGCATTGCGGAGTCGGCGCGGATCGAGCGGGTGAACATCGAAACGGGAGAGAAACAAGTTCTTTTTGATATAAAGGGTAATGCCGTTTGGGGGCCTGGCGCGGGGGCCGTGAGTTACAGTCCAGAGGAAAATGCGGTGGTGTTCATCCATGGCCTGGCCAACAGCACCCGCGAAAATCCCTACCAGCAATGGCGCCGTACCGGTGTGATCATCCACGACTCCCGCCCGAATGTACCTGTATACATGGATGCCCGCGACGTGACGCCCCCGTACACACCCGGCGCATTGCGCGGGGGCACGCACCGGCACGAGTGGAGCGGCGACGGGCAATGGATTGGATTCACTTACAACGACGCCATTCTGAAAGCGCTGGAAGATTCGACCGGCGAGAAGCGAAACTTACGGACGATCGGTGTTTCCAGAAAGATAAGGGCTGTTAAAGTCGATGAAAACACCGAAAATGTGTCCGGTGAATGGTTTAGCGCATTGGTAGTGCGGGTTGTTCCAAACCCCGGGCCGGGAAGCGACGAGATTAGCCATGCGGCTAGCGATAGCTGGGTGGGAACAAACGGATACACCACTACAAACGGCAAAAGACAAATCGCCCGCGCATTTCTCGGCACCGTCAAAGACAAAAACGGCAGCGATGTTCCCGAGGTATTCGTTGTCGATATTCCGGACGACATTACCCAAGCCGGTCCGCTCGGCCCGCTGGAAGGCTCCGCCACCGATTTCCCGATGCCTCCGAAAGGCGCCGTTCAAAGGCGTTTGACATTTACCGCCAATACACCGCATCCGGGTTGCTCCGGCATTGTCCGCTCCTCCCCCGACGGCAGTCAGCTTGCATTCATTGCCAAAGACGCCAATGGTATTAGCCAGATTTTTACGATTTCACCCAACGGCGGGAAGCCGCGCCAGATTACGGAATGCGCTTCCGACATTACCGGCAACCTGCGCTGGCATCCGGATGGGAAGCACATTACTTATGTTTATGAAGGTAGCATTGTGCTTTGTGAGGTTGGAGAAGCGCCTTTTCAGGAACGAACTCAAGTGTTGACCGAACCTTCGACAGCCGCTCCCGGTAATTTGGTCTGGTCGCCGGATGGGAAGGTATTGGCGTTTAACCGGCTGGTAAAGAATGAAGCCGGGAAGGGTGTACAGCAGGTGTTTGTGTTGCGGCTGAATTGATTCAGCCGCCTCCCGCAGGGATAGCGTGGCTTTGTTGGAACAACTGAAGAAGTGAAATTTAAAAGTTAACCTTTCTGTAAACCACGCTTAGCGGCAAGTCTGCATTGAAATAGGGTAGCTTGATCACGTCGTCCATTTTGTCGTAGAACTCGAAATACCAGCGCTCGCCATCACGGATGTATACATCGATATGGCATTTGGTTTGTTCGATCATCAGATAATATTGCAGCGACGGATCGGAGGAATATTCGCGAAGCTTATCAACACGATCGGTTTTGACTGTACTTTCAGACAACACTTCGACTATCAACAACGGCAAAGTAGTGTACCGAATAGCGTCGCCTTTTTCTTCACAAATGAGAAAATCCGGAATACGGACTACTTTGCCGTCTTCTACGCGCAACTTCACGGCGTTTTGATAAAGTTCAAATGGACCATCCTGCAAAATTTTTCGCAGATAGAAGTGAATATTCCCGGCAATCCGATTGGAAGTTGTAGTTTCTCCAGACATTTCGATGATTTCCCCGTTGACGAATTCGAACCGGCCCTCGTGAGTCTCACAAAAGGCAAGGTATTCTTCCAGCGAATAGAGTCTTTCAGCCACAGCTTCCATATTTCTGCTTTGTTTCAAAAATAGTGAATTACAGGAGAATGCGATTGGCAAACGTTGAATGAAAATACAATTTAAGACTTCTGAAGGCGAATCGACGACCTTCTGATAATCAATTCTGAGCGGAGGATAATTGGTTCCAAATGGTCAATAGGCTTGGTGCCATTCAGCTGGCCGATCATCGTGATCATAGCCGTTTTCCCCATTTGATAGCCGGGATAAAAAACCGTGGTAAGCTGCGGTGATACTACTTGTGAAACCGGGTCATTGTTAAACCCTACAATCGCGATATCGTCCGGAATTACGTGGCCCTTCTCTTTCAAAACCTGCATGCAGATCGCCGCGCAAAGGTCGTTGACAATAAAAAGACCATCGGGTTTTTCTTCCATTTGATCGATCTGCTCAGCTATCTCACGACCTGCCTCCTGGCTCAGGTCGGTCGATAAAATGAGGCGATTATCCTGCGGCAGACCTTGTCCAGCCAGCGCGCGTTTGTACCCTTTCAGCCGATCGGCATATACATTTCTTCGCAAGTCGCCAGTGACGTGCATGATCCTCCGGCAGCCCTGATCCAGCAAGTGGCGAGTTGCGTCATAACCTGCCTGCTCGTTATCGATGACAATGGCGCCGCATTGCGGATGGTCCATAATGCGGTCGAAGAAGAGGACGGGGATATTCCGGTTGATGAATGTCGTGAAATGCTCGAATGAATCGGTATCATAAGCAACCGAGACCAACAGGCCGTCCACACGGCTGTTGAACATCGTCCCGGCATTGGCCCGCTCTTTCGACACGGACTCTAACGACTGGCTTATCAGCAGGTTATACCCGAAATTATTAGCCACTTCTTCCATTCCCGCGAGTACCGTCGACATAAAATTACTATTCAGCCTCGGTACGATTACGCCCAACGTATTGGTCTTCCGGGTCCGCAAATGGCTCGCAAATGTGTTGGAACGATAACCGAGCTCGGCGGCCTTCTCCGCAATGAGCAATTTGGTTTTCGCGTTAATTGCTGGATGGTCGTTCAATGCCCTGCTTACGGTCGCGGGTGACAACGCAAGTATTTTTGCAAGGTCGTAAATGGTAATTTCCTTTTCCATTATCCTTTTCTTGTAGGGGCCCACAAAGGCATTCTCCGTCTGTTAATTATGCTTTGAATTTGACGGCTCTTTCAATAGCAAACCCCGCGGCCGAAATTTATGGCAAGTTAATGCAATCGGTTACAATACAAGATTATATTTTTATTTTTATAAAAAACTCATTCAATTATGATTCAGACCATGCGCTGGTTTGGCCCTAATGACCCGGTTTCGCTGATGGACATCCGTCAGGCCGGATGCAGTGGCGTCGTTACCGCGCTACATCAGATACCGGTGGGCGATGTCTGGACGAGGGAAGCGATCCGGGAAAGGATCTCGCTCGTCGAGGCGGGCAATGAAAGGCATACCCCGCTCAAATGGCTCGTAGTAGAGAGCCTTCCGGTACATGAGCATATCAAAAAGGGATTGCCGACGCGCGAACAATACATTGAAAACTACAAGGAGTCGTTGCGCAATCTGGCAGCGGAGGGAATCCGGACGGTGTGCTACAATTTCATGCCGGTACTCGACTGGTCGCGCACCGATCTCACTTATACCCTCCCCGAAGGCCACAAAACGCTCAGGTTTGTGTGGGAGGATTTTGCGTTGTTCGATCTCTATATTCTTCAACGCCCCGACGCCGAAAAGGATTACGACGATCAGGTGCGGGAATCGGCAAGGTTGAAATTGCAAAACATGTCGCCAGCCGATGTACAGACACTCACAAATACGGTTTTACTTGGCTTGCCCGGTTCGGAGGAAGCTTTCGAACTGGCGAACTTTCAGGAGTTACTTAACGCATATGCAGCAATCGGCGACAAAGAGCTGCGAGAAAACCTCTATTACTTCATCCGCCAGGTTACGCCGGTGGCACAGGAACTCGGTATTAACCTCTGTATCCATCCGGACGACCCGCCACGGCCATTGCTCGGCTTGCCGCGGGTGGTAAGCACCGAGGCCGACCTCGCGCAACTCATGCAGGCATGCGACGTCCAGGCCAACGGTATTACGTTCTGCACCGGCTCCCTGGGCGTCCGGGCGGACAACGATCTGCCGGGCATGATCCGCCGGTTTGGCGACCGCATTCATTTCGTCCATCTCAGGACTACCAAAAGAGAAGCAGAAGACAACCGGAACTTCCATGAAGCGCCGCATTTGGATGGTGACGTGGATATGTACGAGGTAGTCAAGGCATTACACAAGGAGGAACTGCGCCGCAGCGCGGCACACTATACCGACAATCTGCTGCCCATGCGCCCCGATCACGGGTTTCAAATGCTCGACGATCTGCATAAAAAGACCTATCCGGGCTATTCCATGATCGGACGGCTCAAAGCGCTGGCCGAACTGCGAGGACTGGAAATGAGCATCGCGCGATCGGCCCGTGAGTTTTAATCAAGATTTATATATCTAAAAAATAATGTCTGCCAATAGTCGAATCGAAACAACACCATCATTGAGTATATTCTCGCTGGAAGGCAAAATTGCCCTCGTAACCGGCGGCGGCAGCGGTATAGGCCTTCATATCGCACAATGCCTCGCACAAGCGGGCGCGCAGCTCGTGATCACGGGCAGGCGCGAGGATGTTTTGAAAGAAGCGCTACCTAAGCTCGGCGCCGGGGCCCGCTATTTTGTGAATGATATTACGGACCTCAAATCGCTTCCGGCATTAATCGAAACGATCGAAAACGAGGTCGGCGAAATCGATATCCTGGTCAATAATGCGGGTATCAACATGAAAAAACACGCCGTGGAAGTGTCCGACGAGGATTTCGACCGCGTCGTCCGGACGAACCTGCACGCCGTTTTCTCGATCACCCGCGAATGCGGCAAACGCATGGTCGAACGCAAGCGCGGCTCCATTCTGATGATCACGTCCATGGCCGCATTATATGGTATCGACCGCGTAGTGGCTTACACCGCATCGAAATCGGCTGTCGGCGGGATGGTAAAGGCGTTGACGACCGAATTTTCCCCTTACAATGTACGTGTCAATGCCATTGCTCCGGGTTTCATCGAAACACCGATGATGCTCACCGCCATGAACGGCGACCCCTCGCGCCGCGACAAGGCCATGGACCGCACACCAATGGGAACCTGGGGGAAACCCGACGACATAGGCTGGGCGGCGGTATTCCTGAGCTCGGAAGCCGCGAAATTCATTACAGGCGTTTCATTGCCTGTGGATGGAGGAAATTCCATTGGATTTTAGTTAAACCTTTTCTTATTAAGTATCGATGAAAAAACAAAACATCCTGACAACATGCCTGCTCTGCCTGCTATTCCTGGGGCCGGGGTGGCCGGAAAGCACACACGCGCAAAAAATTAAATGGAACAAGGTCAAAATCCTGGTTTATACCAAAAACGGGAAAGGCTACGTCCATGACAATATCGCCAATTCCAAAACAGCCATCCTCGCACTGGGCAAACAGAACGGTTTTGCTGTCGATACGACTTCCGACCCAACGAAGTTTACAGACGAAAACCTGAAACAATACGATTGCCTGGTATTTTCAAACACCAATAATGACGTTTTCGATACCGACGCTCAGCGGGTAGCACTCATGCGATATATTCAGGCGGGAGGAAACTTTGTAGGGCTGCATTCGGCCTCCGGTACCGAGCGCAAATGGCGGTGGTTCAAGGATTTGCTGGGCGGAACATTTTTCTGGCATGAGCCGGGGCAAAGCTTCTCGGTGAAGGTCCTCGACCCGAAAAATCCATCGGTAGCGCATTTGGGAAAAACCTGGCAGCGGCAAACGGACGAGTTCTATTTTATCAAGGAACTCGGCGTAAACCTGAACGTGCTGGCAGTGAACGACCATTCCACCATTCAAAAACCGGGCGGCAAGGCACTCGATACATTCGGCGACGTGTTCCCGTCGGTTTGGTGGCATGAGTACGACGGCGGGCGCTCCTTCTATACTTCGCTTGGGCACCAGAAGGAGGATTATGAAAAAGAAGACCTGCGCAAGCATATCCTCGGCGCCATCGAATGGGCTATCGGCCCGCAAAAGCCAAGGAATTACAGTAAAGCTTACGCAACCAGCCCGAACGACGTGGTACGCAATGCCATTCCCGCCCTCTCGAAATAATCACGAAAACATCAGTCATCAATCCTAAATCTGCATTAAAATGAAAGATCAGAAGGAGCAAAACCAGGACAGAAGGTCATTTTTAAAGGCTACCGCGAAGGGCACGGCCGGTATCATCGCAGCATCGATGTTCCCGGCCATCGTCCCGTCGACGGTTTTTGGCAAGAATGCCCCGAGCAATAAGATCAATATCGGACAGATCGGTTTTGGCCGCATCGGGTCCACGCACGACTTGCCGGAGGTGATCAAAAACGAAGCGGCGCACGTGATCGCCGTCGCCGATCTGGACAAGAACCGGTTGGCAAAAGGTAAGGAATGGATCGAACGGAAATATGCCGAACGTACCGGAAAAGAAAAATACCTCGAAGTAAAGACCTACGACGATTACCATGAAATATTGGGCCGCAAGGACATCGACGCGGTCATCATCAGCACGCCCGACCACTGGCATGCCCAACCCGCCATGGAGGCAGCCGTTGCCGGCAAGCATATTTATATGCAAAAACCCACATCGCTAACGATCCGGGAAGGCCGCCAGATGGCCGACATGATCAAGAAGAAAGGGGTCATTTTCCAATTGGGCAGCCAGCAGCGTTCGGTAAGTCCCTGGCCGCAGTTCAAGCGTACGTGCGAGCTGGTGCGCAACGGACGCATTGGAAAACTGAAAAAAGTATATGTGGGGCTTCCCGGCGATCCTCCGGGAGGAAATCCCGAACCGATGCCCGTCCCTCCCAACCTGAACTACGACATGTGGCTCGGTTCGACACCGGAAGTTTACTATACGCTAGACCGCGTGCATTCGCAGACCGATATTAACGACCGTCCGGGCTGGCTGCGCCTTGAACAATTCGGCGCAGGCATGATTACCGGCTGGGGCTCCCACCATATCGACATCGCACATTGGGGTATGGATACCGAGCTTACCGGACCAATTGAAATTGAGGGCAAAGCCACATTCCCTGCGAAAGGCTCAGGTCTTTGGGACGTACACGGTGACTTTCTGGTAAATGCGTTGTATGAAAACGGCGTGGTGATGGAAATCGGCGGTACTAACCCGAACGGCGTGAAATTCGAGGGTACCGATGGCTGGATCTTCGTGTCCCGCGGCAATGTAGGCGTTACCGCCTCCGACCCGGTGGCCGCTCAAAATGCGAAAGAGAACAAGGCATTCTACGCGAGCGATCCGAAAATCCTCGGCTCGGTGATCGGGGAAAATGAAATCCATTTGTACGAAAGCCCTGAGCAGCACCGGAACTGGATCGAAAGTATTCAGAGTGGCAAGCAAACCATCAGTCACGCCGAAATCGCACACCGCTCGTGTACCGCTTGCCTGCTCGCACATACGGCCATGAAACTCGGCCGCAAAGTGAAGTGGGACCCCAAAAAAGAGGAATTCATTAATGACAAGGAAGCAAACGCGATGCTCTCGCGCCCGCAGCGTGGAAAGTATGGGACTAATAATGTGAAAGGTTAACCCTTTAAAATATCCTGGCTTGCATCGGCGGTCAGGATATTTTCACATCTTAAGTTTCCGAATTTGGAAACACATTCGATAACAACAGATCTCAACGACGCCGGGTATCATCAATAATTCCCCTTATACTCTCGCGGCGTATGGCCGATGTACTTCTTGAAATTCCTGTTAAAGTTCGATAACGAATCGAAACCACTGTCGTAAGCGATCTGTGCGATGGTCCATTTATCTTCCAGAAGCAGCTTGCAGGCATGACCGATGCGGATTTCGTTGACGAAATCGATAAATGTCTTGTTCGACCGTGCCTTGAAGTACCGGCAGAACGCGGCTTCGGTCATACCGGCGAGGGAAGCGACGTCGCTTAGGCGGATTTCCTGGAAAAAATGCTGGAGTACATAATTGTGCACCTTCTGCATCCGCTCGGTTTCGGACACTTTGTAATTATTAACGTAGCCATAACTGGAAATGGGTTCCCCGGTGGTATCATGGGCCAGTTTATCGAGGAGCATCAGCAATTGCAGGATACCCTTGAAGCCCTCGACGGTCGTGAGCGAGATCAGCTCGTCGCGAATATGTTCGGCCAATGTGCCTTTGTATGAAATCCCTCGTTTGGAATCCGCCAGCAACTGGCGCAGGCCGAGCATTTCCGGCTTTTCGAGAAAATCTTTTCCAAGAAAATCTTCCTGAAAGTAGAGCACGATGCCGTGTGTCATCAGGTTCGAACCTGTTTCGAAATAGGCGGGATCGCTGCGCCACAGGTGGGGAACATCCGGACCGAGGAATACCGTATCGCCGGGCCCGAACGTCTGGATAGAGTCGCCGATCAACCGTTTGCCGGTTCCCTCTAGTACGGTAAATAATTGGTAATGCGGATGAAAATGCCAGTTAGGATCGAAATGGGGCTCTTTCAATTCGTGTACGGTTACTGTGCGGACCTGGCTCTCGATGTTTTTGTGGATGGGTGCTTTCATATTCTATCCGTATTTTACCCAAAAGGTCAACAATAATACAACATTACCATCAAAATACGATCATAATCATTTTTATTCATCACAAATAGATTCCGTCCCCGGTAAAAGAATTCAGCCTTTGAACCGTTATAAATTATGCAGTCGGAGCTCGGATAGCTGGCACATTTTTTGTAGATTTATAGAGCGGCTCAACTTTTTTTGCAACCTTTTTTGCTGGTACGATGTCAATGATAGGTAGTCCCGAAATTTTATTTACGTGTATGAAAGCCCTTATACTTCCGGCAGCATCCGTGCTGTTTTTTTCGCTATTGACCGGCTGTGGAAAAACCACCACGATCAACAGTAACATGGAATTAACCGGCAAATGGCAATTGGAGAGCATCGTGCAGGATGATGATACCATCAAAAAACCAGCCACTACCAAGGGCTTGATGGACATAGGCCTCAACTTTAAAGAAAAGGGCGAACTGGAAGGAACCACTTCCACCAACATTCTTACAGGTTTTTACGAAACAGCCCAGCAGAACACTATCCAGATAGGCGGGGGCGGAACGGAAAGGGCCGAAACAAGCTGGGGCAATCTCTTTGTGAACGCCCTGCCGAACGTAAACCTATACGATCTGAAAGCCAACAGGTTGATTCTGTATTACGATAACAGCAACCAGCTCATTTTTAGCCGGGTGCAATAAACGACATGAATACACACTGCCTCAATGGCGGTTCCGGGGTACCGGGCCGCCATTTTTTTATGCCCGGGCTATGGTTGGATTTTACCCCGATATTCAAGCAAATACCTGCCAACTTGTCAATATCAGCTAAGTAATCATCAAATCGTGTATAGCGGACGGTACTTTTTTACTTTAAGATTGTATACTGAAAAGACACCGATGCTTTGCATCCTTTCTTATCCATTCCCGAGCGAGATAAATTCGATTTTTGATGAAGTACAGCATGAACCTCCTTTTATGGGGGAACCAGATTGACGAAAGCCTGTTTCCTACCCTCGAACTGATTAAAGAGATCGGTTTTGACGGTGTGGAAGTGCCGATTTTCAATACAAACCCCGAGCATTGGTTCAAATTCCGGCAGAAGCTCGACAGCCTGGGCCTCGCTTGCGAGACCGACACCATTTGCGGGCCGTCCGAGCATTTGATCAGCCCGGACCCCGCCATGCGCCGCCATACGATCGACCATCTGAAACGTGCGCTGGATTGCTCGCTGGTACTCGGCGCCACCCGGCTGATGGGTCCCTACCATTCCGCATTGGGCGTTTTTACAGGTAAGCCGGCCACCGAAGAGGAATGGCAATGGGGCATTGAAGGTATCCGCGAAGTGGCCGATTATGCCGAATCGCTCGATATTACCCTGGGACTGGAGTATCTGAACCGCTTCGAACTGTATCTGACCAGTTGCGGCGACGAGGTTATTCGCTTCGTCGACGAGGTGAACCGTCCGAACTGCAAAATCATGTTCGACACATTCCACGCGAATATCGAAGAGAAAAATATAGGCGATACGATCCGCAAAGCCGGCGACCGCATTTCATTTATCCAGCTTTCTGAAAATGACCGTTCGACCCCGGGCAAGGGCAATGTCGATTGGGAAGGCGTTTTCCAGGCGATCCGCGATATCCGGTACGACGGCTGGATCAGCATCGAGGCGTTCAGTCAAAAGCTGTCGGTAGCCAACATCTGGCGCAAAATGTTCGATTCGGAAGAAAAGCTGATGCGCGACGGCCTCGCATTCGTCAAATCCAATCTAGGATAGCCTCATCGGGCAACCTCCACCTGTTTATAGCCAACCCAATGTAACTTTTAGCCACATTGGGCTGGTTATAAAAGTTTTAGCAGAAAAAATTGAATTATTAAAACGAATTAAAAAGTGAGCGTCGAATAACAGAATTCATTATTTGGGATTGGTCTAAATAAGACTACATTTGCCACCGTTTTGGCAATAGTCAATTTATCTAATCCCTGTATCATGAGGATATTTTGTTTACTCATCCTTTCTCTTTGCTGCTCCATCACCCTGGCTCAAACCGGCCACATCAAAGGCCATATCAAAAACGCCGCGGGACAACCTGCCGAATCCGTCAACCTGATCCTCAAAGGGACCGGTAAAGGAACACTTAGTGACGCCGGTGGTAATTTCGAGTTTGGAGCATTGGTTCCCGGCCATTACCAGCTCACAGGCACAGGCGTGGGCATTAAGCGTATCGATCGGAACGTTCATGTGAAGGCTGGCGAGACGGCGACGCTCGAAATTATCGCCGAAGAGAACACACAGGAACTGCAAACCGTAGAAATCGTCGGTAACCGCGGCACGAGCTACAAGAACGATTTGTCGTTTATCGCCAGCAAAACCGCGACGCCGATCAAAGAAGTGCCGCAGGCCATTTCCTATGTTACCAAGGAGGTAATGCGCGACCAAGGCACGTTCCTGATGGGCGATGCTGTGAAAAACATGAGCGGCGTCAACCAGTTTACTTTCTATGACGATTTGACGATCCGCGGCTTCCGGATGAACGGCGGCAGTACCACACAGTTAGTCAACGGGCTACGCACATTTTCCGGTTTCTGGAAACAACCGCCTGTAAACTACCTCGAACGCGTGGAAGTGATTAAAGGTGCGGCTTCCGCGTTGTACGGCAATACTTCGCCAGGCGGAACTATTAACCGCGTGACGAAAAAGCCCCTCGATACGCCCCGAAAATCACTGAGCTTTACAACCGGCAGCTTCAATACCCTTCGTACCCTGGCCGATTTCACCGGCCCGATGAATGAGAGCAAGACATTGCTTTACCGCCTCAATCTCGGCTATGTGAATGCGCAAAGTTTCCGGAATATGCAGTTCGACAAAAACATCATCGTCGCGCCGTCGGTATCGTTCCTGCCTACCGACAAAACCCGCATCAACTTCGACCTTGTTTTCAACCGGTCGAACAGCCGTCTGGACCGTGGGCAATCGGTGAAAGGCAATGACCTCTATTCAAGCTCCATCCGTACGTCGCTGAATGCCGTCAACGATTATCTCAATGAAGAAACTTACCTGATTACCACTTCATTGAACCACCAGTTTACCCGGAATACCTCGTTCAACGTCGCTTACCTCCGTACCGGTTACTCGGAAGACCTGCTCGAGCACCGCAGCAGCAACGCCAATGCGGTGGATTCGGCAGGAAAACCGATCGAAAACCTGGTGGCCCGGCAAGTGTTTGTGCGCAAGACCAAGTCGTTCATGGACAATGTATCGCTGTTCTTCAACCACAACTTCAACACGGGCATCGCGGAACACAAGCTGGTGGCGGGCTACGATTTCATCCAATCCGCTACACCCAAGGGCTCGGGCCAGCAAACCGCCAATGGATACCTGCTTAAAGCGGGCGGCGCGGCAGCTTATAACCCGAAGACGCCTGAAAAGTTTATCTTCTACAACTATACCGAAAACGGCGTCACTTACAGCATTCCAAAGCCGAACATCGCACATTACGACCTGACGTTGCAGAACAACAACATGGAGGATCCTTCCAAATACATTTACAACGTGACGGCCAATGCGGCCACCACACCCGTGCTTTACAAATTGCATGGCTTGTATTTACAGGAGCAACTCAAAATCAAAAAGTTACAGATTCTGCTCGGCTTGCGCTACGACACCTACATCGATAAGAAAGGCTATACCACCAACAACGAACAAAACGTAACGCAACACGCATTGCTGCCACGCATCGGGGCCGTGTACTCGCTGACGGACCATGTTAATGTGTACGGTACCTATACCCAGGGTTATAATCCACAGGACCCGGTCGTACAGAGCAACCCGTTGTCGGGCGGGCCATTCGATCCGATCCGTAGCAGCCTGTCGGAAGCCGGTTTGAAAACAGAGTGGCTCGACGGCCGGTTGACCGCGAATGTTTCGGTTTATCAGATCACTCAAACCAACACTTTATACTCGGCCAACGCAGCCGACAGGCCCGATCTGATGCTGCAAATAGGCAAAGAAACCGCAAAAGGGGTGGAATTCGACGTGACAGGCAATATCCTGCCCAACTGGAACGTGATCATGACTTACAGCTATAACGATGCCAAGGTTACCGATGCGGGCTCAAAGGCGACCGACCAGGTGCTGGTGAATTTACAAAAACCCAATGCGCCGAAAAACCAGGGGAGTGTCTGGACGAAATATACCTTCGTGGACAACTTCCTGAACGGCTTTGGCGTCGGGCTTGGTAGCAATTTCGTGACCGAGCGCAACCTTTCTCTCAACAACAACCAGACATTGCCAGGCTACACTTTGCTGAACGGGGCCGTTTACTACAAAATCGACAAGTTCCAGTTCCAGGTGAATCTGAACAACCTGGCCAACAAGACCTACTGGGTGGGTGGTTACGATTACCTGCGCCTGTTCCCCGGCGCGCCGCGCAACTTCATGGCGACCATTTCCTATACCTTTTAAAATGCGTGCTATTTCATAAAATCTGTGAAAAAGACATTCAAGAAGATCGCATCGCAACTACATTTATGGCTGGGGGTCTCCTCCGGCCTTGTGGTTTTTATCGTGGCGCTCACCGGGAGTATCCTGGTTTTTGAAGACGAGCTGGAACCCGTGATTTTTCCAAAATTCCATGTCGTGGAAGCTCCAAAGGATCAGCCAGGACTTCCCTTGGAGAGTCTTCGCGCCGTCGTTGCGAGTGCCTATCCCGACCTGCGCATTGCCCGCATTGCTATCGAACCCCTTGCCGATCGGACAGTTATATTTGGTTTGGTAGAAGGCAAGAAAGAAAAAGATATCTTTTCGGTAGCCGTAAACCCTTACACCGCCCAAATCACCGATGCGCGTCGTGAAAATGAGTCGTTTTTCCATATAGTGCTGCAACTGCACCGTTACCTCTGCCTGGAAGATACAGGAAAAGCCATTACCGGCATCGCCACCATCATGTTCATCGTTATCATGATCACGGGCCTTGTGCTCTGGTGGCCAAAACGCAGGCAGGCCAGACAGCGGCTTACCATCAAATGGGACGCAAAATTCAAGCGCCTCAACTGGGATCTGCACGCCGTTTTTGGCTTTTTTGTGCTGCCATTCACATTCCTCATCGCATCGACGGGCCTCGTCTGGAGCTACAAATGGGTCAACGATATGATTTACCTCACTTTCGACGGCCGGCCGCAGCAAAAGCGCGAAGCGCCCTCGAATATTGGTCTTATTAACGCCTCCTCAACCGGCACGTTAGCCCAAGTCACCGCTGAAACCAACCGCCTCCTTCCCCACCCCGGCCGCATTCAATTCACGCTTCCTGAGTCCGACAGCCTTTCCATTACCGTTTCCAAAGTCAATGAAAACGCTTCCGTCGCCAATGTCGTCGACTTCCTTTACTTCGACCGGCACGATGGCCATTTGATCGGCAAGCGGCTTTACGACGACGAAAGCACAGGTATGAAAGTCCGCAGGCTGGTATTTCCGATTCATACCGGAAGCATTTGGGGCTGGCCTACCAAGGTGCTCGCGTTGATTGTAGCGTTGATTACTGCAACGTTGCCGGTTACGGGGGTGATTATTTGGGTTGGAAGGAGGTTTAAGAAGGAGAAGAAGGTGGTCAGAAAAAGTTCTACGTCACACACAGTTGCTAATCGAACCGAAGAAGCCATTAGTTAACCGGTTTCCGCGAATAGCTCGCCCCCGGTACCTGGAAAGTGATTAGGAGCAAATTTAATATTCCTGCCGATTTCATTCTTGATCACGTCTGACGGCGTTAAAGGCTATTGAATTTCGCAAGCGCGAATGAAAGAAATCCTTTCAGAGTATGGAGAAATAGAAGTGCAAACTTTGGTCAAATATTCTCCGAAGTAATTTTTTTAAGTTGACTTTGTTGGAAAATTGCACAAAAACCATCATTCAAATTTTAATAACTATGGACACACTCCAAAACCCACAACACCTTGATCGAAACCTACCTGTTCACGGAAAACCTCAACCGTGTAACACCCGCAATGCGCGAACATATCGTTAACCAACTTCGTGTGGCGACATTGATCGCGAAGCTGGACGCCAGCAACAGCGACATCGCTAGGCATGCACCTCCTCTTTAACCAAAGCCTTCAGCCCCAAAATTTCCATCATCTCCCGATCCTGGTTTATCCCCGGGTTTGGTGTTACCAGCAACTCCCCGTTCTCATTCGTAAAAATGGAATTGGCTCCCGCCATAAAGCAGAACGCCTGCTCATATTCGCTCATTTCCATGCGCCCGGCGCTGAGGCGGACCATGGCTTTGGGCATGAGAATGCGGGCGGTGGCGATCATGCGTACCATTTCCCAGGTGTCGATCTTTTTCCTATTGCCCAGCGGCGTTCCCTGCACGCGCGCGAGGGCGTTTACAGGTACGGATTCCGGGTGCTCGGGCATGGTTGCCAGTGTGTGAAGCATTTGAATGCGGTTTTCACGGGTTTCACCCAGACCGATGATGCCTCCGCAGCATACGGATACACCCGCTTTACGCACATGGTCGACGGTATTCAGGCGGTCGGTATAAGTGCGGGTGGTAATGATTTGCTCATAATATTCAGCCGACGAGTCGAGGTTGTGGTTGTAGGCATACAGGCCGGCGGCTTTGAGCTTTTCGGCCTGGGCCCCGGTGAGCATGCCCAGCGTGCAGCATACTTCGAGGCCCAATGCGGCCACTTCGGTCACCATGTCGAGGACGCGGTCGAAATCGCGGTTGTCCTTCACTTCCCGCCAGGCCGCGGCCATGCAGAAGCGGCTCGATCCGCCCTCACGGGCACGGCGGGCGATAGCCACGACGTCGTCCTTTTTCATCAATGCTTTTACATTAATGCCGGTCTGGTACCGGGCAGCTTGCCCGCAGTAGGCACAGTCCTCAGGGCAACCTCCCGTTTTGATGGACAACAATGTACACATCTGAATGCGCTCCGGGTCGTGCCATTGCCGGTGGACGGTCGCTGCGTCGTAGATCAGTTGCAGTAAGGGGCGATTGTAGATAGCTTCGATTTCGTCGAGCGTCCAGTCGGTACGGATGGTTTCGGTTTGCATAGCAACATCTTTTTCGAACCAAATGTAGCCGCCCGACCGGAGCAGGATTGCGTCCGGTTTGGAAGAAATATTGTAGTCCGGAACGCAAAAATGCCTCCCGGTTTGTAGTCCGGAAGGCATTCGGGAATCGCGCGAATGCAACAATTAATATACTTTCGCCAGCAAATGCGGACGCTCCTTTTCGAGTTTGAGGAGCAGCTCGCCGAATAGCGTATTTACCCACGCGAACCATTTGCGGGTAAATTTCGAATCGTCATCCTTATCGAACGATTCGTGCATGAAACCGGTGTGGTTGTGCGTCGTTTTGAGGAGTTTCAGCTGTGCTTCGATTTCCTTGTCGTCCGTAGAAGTAATGGCGCGGGCGATAATGCCCATCGGCCAGATCTGGTTGATCAGCGTATGCGGGCTACCCAGCCCCTCTCCCGCCTTTCCTTTGAAGAAATACGGATTGGAATCGCTCAGCACATATTTGCGGGTATTGATATAAATGGGGTCTTTCACTGAAACGGCATTCAGGTAAGGCAGACTGATCAGGCCGGGAATGCCCGCATCGTCCATCAGTAAATGGTTGCCGAAACCATCCACTTCAAATGCGTAGATTTTGCCAAACTGCGGGTGTGGGTAAACGGCATATTTCTTCAATGAAGCTTCAACTTCCGTTGCCAGGGCCTTGAAATCAGCCGCTAACCGGGCATTTTTTGTAGCGGCGGCTTTTTCCAACAGCTCGGCGACCTCTCGGAACGAAACCACCGCGAAGAAATTGGACGGAATAAAGAACGGGAACACCGAAGCATCGTCGGAAGGCCGGAAGGTGCTGGCGATCAATCCAACGGGTTTGATCGGATTACCGTAGCCGTTACCGGGCACCGTGTCCGTCGACCAGGAGGTAACGCGCCCAAATTTGTAGGGCCCCGGCCCGTCCTTGCGTTGCTGTTCGCGGCAGGTTTGCAGCACCAGTTCCATTGCTTTCGCCCAATCGGCATCGAATGGCTTGGTGTCGCCCGTAGTTTTCCAATAGTTGTATGCCAACCGAATGGTGTAGCAAAGCGAATCGAGCTCCCATTTACGCTCATGCAACATGGGCTTCATCGCGGTTTGGTCTTTGGTCCATTCGCTCTCTTTCGGGCGATCGTAAAATGCGTTCGCATAGGGATCGATGAGGATGCATTTGGTCTGACGGTTAATAAGCCCCGCCACCATGTCTTTCAGCTTGGCATCCTCTTTCAGTAACGGCAGATAGGGCCACACCTGTGCCGTGCTGTCGCGGAGCCACATGGCGTCGATATCTCCGGTGATCACAAAAGTATCGGGTTTGCCGTCGACGGGGTTATAATGTACTGTTGTATCAAGCGTATTAGGGAAGCAGTTTTCGAAAAGCCACGCCAGTTCGGGGTCCTTGATGGTTTTTTTCATGCGGGCAATGGTCGCTTCCACCGCGGGGCTTGTGAAACTGCGTTTATCAGCCGGGATGCGTACTACCGGAAAATCAGCCGTGCTTTTTGAAAACGACCATTTAGGCATAGCCATTCCGGCCACGGCCAGCGCCCCGGTTTTCATAAAATCTCTTCTTTGCAACATGCGTTTCGGTTAAGATTGATTTTTTAAAATTTTTGAAAAAGCAATTTAGCCAAAATTCCAATCGCAAACGCCGGCCGTTTCCCTTTTGCCATTAGCGGAGATCGCGGACCATATGGAAATATTGGTGCCCCATAAAATCCTTTTCTCCGATCACCCGGAATTGCAAACGCTCGTAGAGCCGCCGTGCGGCCGGATTGACTTTGTCCACGATCAAACCAGCCCGCATATGCCCCTGGATGCGAGCCTGTATGCACAATGCCTCAATCAGCTGGCTACCAATACCTTTCCCCTGATGGGCGGCGTGCACATTAATGCAATCCAGATAAAATTCGCCGGGCTCTGTTTCGTCGGATGGGTCGAATAGCGGATCGGCTTCCCGCAGTTTATCCAGGACGGGTTGCCGCAAAACATGTAGCAATGCTCCATCATAGCCATTAATGGAGCCGATAATGCCGGCTTCGGTTTCGAAAACGAGCGTATTGGTATAGCTGTATTGGTTGGCCGGATGCAGGAAGAACTCGCGGAAGAACGGTATCGCGTCGGCATGATGCTCGGAGCGGGCGAAAATGCCGGCAATATGGCCCATGCCGAGAATCAGGAGAGGAGCTGCTGCATCGGCATCTTCGGGGCGGGCAGGACGGATCATAATATGGGAATTTTGGTAAAGAAAATGGCCTAATTGTAACAAAATCGGCATTTTCGAATCGTTTTTCTAGCTATTTTTTGCAATAAAAATCACATTAATCCGAAAACAGATCAAAATACGCACAGTACTAATCAAAACCTGAAAAGTTTTTAGCACTATTTTGCTTTAAAATTGTATTGTCGATTACTATCCACACCAACCTGACCCTTGCCCGCGTTTTCGTTCGACGGGCAGTTTTGGCCGAAATAATCCGTTTTTTCGCTAAGCCACTGATCTACTGAATCATTAACCTGTTAATCAATATGTCCAAGAAAATTAATGTTGCCATTATCGGATTAGGCTTCGGAGCCGAGTTTATCCCCATTTACCAGCAACATCCCAATGCCAATATGTACGCGATTTGCCAGCGTACCGAATCGAAACTGAATGAAATAGGTGACCAGTACGGCATTGAAGTACGCTATACCGACTATGACGAGCTATTGAAAGACCCTAACATCGACGCGGTTCACATTAACTCTCCCATCCCCAACCACGCAGAGCAGACGCTGAAAGCCCTCCGCGCCGGCAAGCACGTGGCATGCACCGTCCCTATGGCGACCAGCGTAGAGGATTGCATCGAAATCGTGAGAACGACCCGCGAAACAGGCAAGAAATACATGATGATGGAAACCGTGGTATACGCCCGGGAATTCCTGTTTGTTAAAGAGTTGTATGAAAAAGGCGAGCTGGGCAAGATTCAGTTCCTCAAAGCAAGCCACCAGCAGGACATGGAAGGCTGGCCTGATTATTGGCCGGGACTACCTCCGATGCATTACGCGACGCACTGCGTTGGCCCCGTAGCCGGCTTGCTGAAACTGGAAGCCGAATATGTTTCCTGCTTCGGTTCGGGAACGATCGCGGAAGATCTGATCAAGATCCACAACTCGCCGTTCGCCGTAGAATCGGCACATATCAAGTTCAAGGACAGCGACTTGTCGGCCTATGTATACCGTTCATTGTTCGACGTGGCGCGTCAGTACCGCGAGAGCTTCGAGGTTTACGGAAGCAAAAAATCGTTCGAATGGCCGTTGATCGAAGGCGAAGATCCGGTGATCCACACCGCGAAAAAGCCTGAGCACGAAATTCCGGAGCGCGTGAAAACGCCGGACTACGCGCATTACCTGCCTGAGGAAATCCGGCAGTTCACCGGTCACGGCGTTTACAACCTGGACGACAACGCACACTTGTCGTTCGTACAAGGCGGCGGCCATGGCGGTTCGCACCCGCATTTGGCGCACGAATTCATCAGCGCATTGATCGAAGACCGCGATCCGTTCCCGAATGCATGGCAATCGGCCAACTGGACGAGCGTGGGTATCCTCGCGCACGAGTCGGCATTGCAGGGCGGCGCGATCATCAAGCTGCCGGACTTTAAAAATGTGTAGATGAAGCATTGGCGTCGTAGCCGTCATCAACACAATGTTTCGGTGCGCTGCACCTTATAAATAGGACGGTGACGTTGGATTTTCTACAAATATTTTGGTGCTCTGCACCATTACGTGGTGACATAACATCACCGCGTCGCTAAACAACAAAATGCCTAGGTGCAGCGCACCGTAAGAGTTGTAGAAACAGCGTCGCGAAACAACAGAATGCCAAGGTGCAACGCACCGTAAGATTTGTAGAACAGCGTCGCGAAACAACAGAATGCCTAGGTGCAGCGCACCGTAAGAGTCGTAGAAACAGCGTCGCGAAACAACAGAATGCCAAGGTGCAGCGCACCGTAAGATTTGTAGAACAGCGTCGCGAAACAACAGAATGCCTAGGTGCAGCGCACCGTAAGAGTTGTAGAAACAGCGTCGCTAAACAACAAAATGCCAAGGCGCAGCGCACCAAAAGATTTGTCGAAACAGCGTCGCTAAACAACAAATTGCCAAGGTGCAGCGCACCAAAGATTTGTAGAACAGCGTTGCGAAACAACAAATTGCCAAGGTGCAGCGCACCGTAAGAGTCGTAAATTGTATAAAACACACATTATCAAAATGGCAAATACCTATACACAACTATACATACATGTTGTCTTTTCGGTGAAGGGCCGTGAAAACCTGATCAAAAAAGAGTGGAAAAACGATTTGTATGCGTACATCGGAGGAATTATCCTCAACCACCGGTCGAAGCCTTTGGCGATGAATGGAATGCCCGATCACATCCACATGTTGATTGGCTACAATCCATCGACATCGTTGTCGGCACTGGTTGAAGAAATCAAAACCTCTTCGAACAAATGGATCAAGGAGCGTTTTAATCTCCCGGACTTCCATTGGCAAAAAGGTTATGGAGCGTTCTCATACAGTCGGAGTAGCATCGACAACGTGATTCGATACATCGCCAACCAGGAAGAGCATCACAGGAAAACAACGTTCCGTGAAGAATACCTTCAAATGTTGCGAGATTTTGAAGTGGAGTACAAAAATGAATATCTGTTTGATTTCCAGGAAATTTTTGAGTGGAGTTAGCAGATACCGAATGAAATTTCCCATAATAATTGAAACAACCAATCTCAATGAAAACCAAAGCGTTATCCTTTATCTTAGGTATTGTCCTGCTGGGATGTGCCTCTCAGCAAACCTCCCAGAACGCATCGGTTAAAACTGCTTCCTCCAAAGGCGAAGCGAAAGCCCGCCGACTGGAAATCCTGTTTCTGGGCGACAAGGGCCATCACAAGCCCGCCGAACGCGTTCCGCAGATCATGGCTGCATTGGGTCCCAAGGGTTTCAACTTTACCTACACGGATAACCTCAACGACCTGAACCCCGAGACGCTCAATAAGTACGACGCATTGATGTTGTACGCCAACTGGGACTCGATCGCGCCGCAGCAGGCCAAGTCACTGCTCGACTACGTGGCCAGCGGAAAAGGTTTTATCCCCGTTCATTGCGCGTCTTACTGCTTCCGCAATAATCCGGAGGTAGTGAAGCTGATCGGCGGGCAGTTCTGGTGCCATACCTGGGACACCATCCAGCCGGTATGGACAAAGCCCGATCATCCCGCAATCGCAGGCGTGAAACCATTCAAAACCGTGGATGAGACGTACCTGCACACGCTGCTGCAACCCGATAACATCGTGCTTACCGAGCGCCTGATCCAGAAAGACCAGGAAAAAGACCGTCCCGGACAGCAGAAAGAGCCATACACCTGGGTAAGGACCCACGGTAAAGGCCGCATTTTCTACACCGCATACGGCCACGACGAACGTACCTGGGCCACACAGGGCTTTGCTGACCTGATCGAAAAAGGTATTCTCTGGGCCGTAAACGACGACGCACGCAAAGCTTTGGCCGCGCTGAACCCGAAACCATTCGAGTACCGTGAGGCCAACCTGCCCAACTACGAGCAACGCCCCGGCCCGCAAATGCAACAATTGCCGCTTTCGCCTGAAGAGTCCGTGAAACACATTCAGGTTCCTGTCGATTTTACACTGGAAGTTTTCGCGCACGAGCCTGACGTCATGCACCCCATCGCGATGACCTGGGATGAACGCGGCAGACTGTATGTACTCATTACCAAAGATTACCCTAACGAACGCAAGGACACCGGCGGTAGTGACTATATCCTCATCTGCGAGGACACCAACAACGACGGCAAGGCCGACAAGTTCACCAAGTTCGCCGACGATCTGAGCATCCCGACAGGTATGACATTCGCCAACGGCGGTCTGGTCGTTTCGCAGGCACCGCACATGCTGTTTTTACAAGATACCAACGGCGACGACAAGGCCGACGTGAAGAAAATCCTCTTCTCGGGCTTCGGCACCGGCGATACCCATGCTGGTCCGTCCAACCTGCATTACGGCTTCGACAACTGGGTTTACGGTTCTGTGGGTTACTCGGGCTTCAAAGGCAAGGTAGGAAAGAGTGGCGACCTCGATTTCGGCCAGGCATTGTTCCGTTTCAAGCCCGATGGCTCGGATATGGAAATAGTAGCCAAAACCTCCAACAACACCTGGGGATTGGGCTTCAACGAAGCTGGTGACCTGTTCGGTTCAACCGCCAACAACTCGCACGGCTGGTACAGTGCCATTCCTAACCGTTATTTCGGTGCAAGCAAGGTCGATAACGGCAGCCGCAGCACCGACACTCACAAGGATATGCAGCCGATTACACCCAAAGTGCGTCAGGTCGACGTTTTCGGTGGGTTTACCGCGGCAGCCGGCCATAACTTCTACACCGCCCGCGCGTATCCGAAGGAATACTGGAACAAAGTCGCATTCGTTTCCGAGCCTACCGGCCACATTCTGCACCGCAACGTGATGGTGAAAAAAGGCACCGACTATGAAGATCAACTGGGCTTTAACCTCCTCGCAGGCGCCGACGAATGGGTTGCACCCGTATTCGCGGAGGTAGGACCCGACGGTGCCGTGTGGGTAGCCGACTGGTATAGCTACATCATCCAGCACAACCCTACTCCCAAAGGCTCCGAGAACGGAAAAGGTAACGCCTACGAAACCCCGTTGCGTGATTTTACCCACGGCCGCCTGTACCGCATTGCCTGGAAGAATGCGCCGAAATACACACCGATTTCCCTAAGCAAATCGCGCCCGGACGAGCTGGTTGCTACTTTGAAAAACAACAACATGTTCTGGCGCCAGCATGCGCAACGCCTGCTTGTGGAGCGTGGAAATAAAGATGTGGTAGGTAAACTGGTTGAACTTGTAAAAGATAAATCGGTTGACGAAATCGGCTTGAATACCGCTGCGATCCACGCATTGTGGACATTGGAAGGTCTGAATGCTATCTCCGACCCGCAAGTACTACCGGTAGTGATTGAAGCATTGAAGCACCCATCCAATGATGTTCGCAAAACAGCCGTAAAAGTACTGCCCCGCACCGCAGCCAGCGGCGAAGCATTGCTGGCAGCCGACGCCCTGCATGATAAGGAACCACTGGTAGTGCTGAACACATTGCTCGCCTTCTCCGAAATTCCTTTGACCCCGCAGATCGAAACGGCGGTACTTACTTTGCTGGATACCTATTCCAATGCGGAAGACCGCTGGATGCCCGACGCATTCGCCGCGATCCTGAACTCGCACGACGGCGCGTTGCGCCAGAAATACCTTGCTCAACGTGTTGCGAAAGCCGGTTCAGCAGGTGCGGCGCAGCAAAGTGCCGCTGCTAGTCATGCGGATCACTCGGCCATGAACCACGAGGGCCACGGTGCAAGTAAAGTGACAGTTCAGGGATCAGCCGATCTGGCGATTACCAACATCACCATCGAGCCGAAAACACCTTATGTACGCGAGTACGCACGGGTGACCATCGAAATTACCAACATCGGATCGGTGCCCGTAACCAAAGAGCAGGTGCCTGTTGTGAATGTGGGTATCCGCAGCCGTTCTTTGAACACGAACTACATCAGCCGCCAGCTTACCAACGGCATTGCACCCGGCGAAACGGTGAAACTCGTAGAAGGCAACAACGGCCCGTGGAAAACTGCTTTTGGCTTCACCTCCGACGAAGCCGGCAAAGTGACCGTGACAGCGACCGTAGACGTCGACAATGTAGTTCCCGAAAAGGATGAGAACAAGAATAACACGATGAGCAAGTCCTTTGAAGTACGTCGCCTCGACCGCCTCTCCGACTTCGCTCTGGAACGTACCGTACGTGGTTATACTTCCTATGCAAGCGGTGACGACGTGCTGAAACTCATCCAGACCTCGCAATCGCTCGACCCGCAGGGCCGCAACGCGATGATCAAAGGCATTCTCGGCGCATGGAACCCGAAACGTAAGGAAACGGCCAACGACGAAGGTAAAAAGCTCCTCGCAAGCGTTAAAAGCACCATCCCTGACGATCTGAGCAGCCGGTACACTACCCTGCTCGAATCTTACGGCATCAAGGAAGAAGTGGCCGCCGACCCGAATGTGCAGGTCGTGACGATCAAAGCGATTCGTGAAGAAATGAAATTCACCGTCACCGAATTCACGGCGGTGGCTGGCAAAACCGTTGAAATCGTGTTCGAAAACCCGGATGCGATGCAGCATAACATTGTGGTAGGACGTCCCAAGTCTACCGAGATCATCGGCGCCGCTGCCGACAAAATGATCACCGCCAAAGATGGCGCAGAGAAGAATTATGTACCTAATATCCCTCAGGTTTTGGCCGCGACACCGCTCGTAAACCCCGGCCAGACTTACCGCTTGAAGTTTGTAGTACCGGATCAGGTCGGCGACTATCCGTATGTATGTACGTTCCCTGGCCACTGGCGTCTGATGACCGGGGTCATGAAAGTTGTAAAGGACAAAGGGTTATAATTCTTAACTGCACAAGCCTATGGTTTTAAAAACAATTCAGGTTTAGCGTATATCGATTAGCGTTCAGATTCGCAGGGCACGAAAGTGCATTCTGCGAATCTGGATGGCTGATTTTTCAAGTCAAATTGACGACGGGTACGAGCTATCCGCCGGGGAAATATTTTTTTCTCATTTTTAAATAGTATTTATTCAATATTTTTTATTAAAAATAAATTAGAAATACCAACAAATTCTTAGAATGCTTTAATAACTACTCACATCTAACCCAGGTTAACAATGAACAACCCAAACAGACGGAACCCCTTGCTGGGGCTTCGCAGGCCTCTTTTTGCCCTTTTGGCGGCAGGATGCCTGTCGCCCCAGGAGGTTTGGTCGGAAAAACTGCGCTTCGAACCGGCCATCACCTACCGAAAACCGGTGGACAAGACGATCACCGGAAAGGTAGTCGACGAAAAAAACAACCCGCTGCCCGGTGTCAGTGTGGTCGTGAAAGGCACCACCACCGGCAGCATTACCGGCACCGACGGTACTTACTCGCTGAATGTGCCGGAAACAGCCACCACGCTCTCATTTTCATTCATTGGTTACACGTCGCAGGAAATTGTGATCGGTAGCCAGTCCAGTATCCAGGTGACGTTGCTTCCCAGCAGCGAAGAGCTTACGGAAGTAGTTGTGGTGGGTTATGGTACCCAATCTTCCGCGGCGGTAACCGGCGCTGTAAGCAATATCCAGGCCAAAGACCTGATCCGCACGCCGTCCATCGGAACGGCCGATGCGTTGGTGGGCCGCGTACAAGGTATCACGGCCCGTAAAGCCGATGCCCGCCCCGGCGCCGCTACCACCATCCAGATCCGGAATATGGGCACGCCGCTATTTGTCATAGACGGCGTCCCTTCCGACGTAGGCAGCTTCAACAACCTTGGCCAGAACGATATCGAAAGTGTTTCGATCCTGAAAGATGCTTCCGCGGCGGTGTATGGTCTGCGGGCGGCGAACGGGGTGGTTTTGGTTACTACAAAAAGAGGAAAAGCAGGTGACGGAACGAGGATCAGCCTTTCCGGCTACTATGGTTTGCAAAACTTCACGCGCTACCCGCGTCCGGCTAATGCGTACCAGCACATGCGCGGGCTCGTGGAGTCGGACGTGAACCAGGGCCGCGTGCCTTCCATTACGCCGGCGGAATTGGAAAAATGGCGCATTGGCACGGAAAAAGGTTACCAGAGTTTCGATTATTACGACATGGTCATGCGCCCGAACGTGCCCCAGTACTTTGGCAATGCGAGCGTGCAGGGCGGCAGCGAGAAGATGAACTACTTCCTCTCGATCAGTCATCTCAACCAGGACGCATTGATCCGCGACTTCAACTTCAACCGGACAAACATCCAGGCGAACGTCGAAGCCAGTCTGACCAAAGGATTGAAAGTAGGCACGCAGATCAGTGGCCGCATTGAGAACCGGTTCCAGGTCGGTGTACCAGGTTTGGACGACTACTTCAACCCGTTCCTGAGCATTTTCACCATGTGGCCTACCGAGCGCCCTTATGCGAACGACAATCCGAAATACATCAACCAGACGCACAACGTGAACGTCAACCCGGCTACGTACAAAAAGGATGTGACCGGCTATATCGACGAAGTCTGGCGGAATGTGAAAGGCAATTTTTACGCCGAATACGATTTCAAATTTGGTCTGAAAGCGAAAGGAACTTACTCTTACGCATTCACCAACTTCGATTTCGACGGTTTTGAATATACCTATGATGCCTACACGTACGACGAAAAGACGGACACCTACAACGTAGTGCCCGGCGGCGGTAACCAGAACCCCTGGCGCGAACGCCGGAAACGCAATATCGTCGACCGCTTCGCACAGTTCCAGCTGAGCTATGCCAAGGCATTCGGTAACCACGACATTTCGGCCGTTGCCGCCTACGAGCGTTCCGACAATGTGAATACCTACCTCGTCGTCCATACCGTTCCGCCGAACAATTACATTCCGTTAATGTCCTTCGCGAACCAGGATTTGCTCATCGACGAGTGGAGTACCGAGGCACGGGCCGGTTATGTGGGCAGGATCAATTATGATTTCAAACAAAAATACCTGCTCGAACTCGTGGGCCGTTATGACGGGTCGTTCCTGTACGCTCCCGGTAAACGCTACGGTTTCTTCCCCGGCATATCGGCAGGCTGGCGCATTTCGGAGGAGGATTTCTTCAAAGGCAAGCTGGAAAACGTATTCAGCAGCCTGAAACTCCGCGCTTCATATGGCCGTACCGGCGCCGACCGCCTCAATAATGCTAACAATGACTTCGTAGTTGCGCCATTCAGCTACCTGCCGGGCTATAATTTCCTGCAAGGCAGTGCGATTTTTGACGGGAATTACACCATTGGTGTCCGCCCAAGAGGTTTGCCGATTACCACCCTCTCCTGGATCACCAACATTACAACTAACATCGGTATCGATTTCGGATTGCTTGGAGGAAAGCTTTCCGGACAGTTCGATATTTTTGAAAGAAAACGCGAAGGCTTGCCCGCTGCACGTTACGACGTGCTACTCCCATCCGAAGTGGGCTACTCGCTGCCTAACGAGAACCTGAACTCCGATACCAACCGCGGTCTGGAAGGGGTATTGACCTATAAAAGCTCCGCAGGCCAGGTCGACTACACGGTGAGTGCCAATGCGACCCTCTCCCGCCGCCGCGACCTCGATTTTTACAAACCGCGCTTTGGCAACTCTTACAACGAGTACCGCGATAGCTATGTAGACCGATGGGGTGATATCAACTGGGGTTATCAGGTGGTAGGCCAGTTCCAATCCATGGAGCAGATCGAAAGCCATACCGTCGATAACGACGGCCAGGGCAACCGCAGCCAGCTTCCCGGCGACTTCATTTACAAGGATGTGAATGGCGATGGTATCATCAATGCGCTCGACGAGCGTCCGATCGGTTATGCCGAAGGCGCGAATCCTTATCTCAGCTTTGCATTGAACGGAAGTGTGGCCTACAAGGGGTTTTCGCTTTTCTTCGATTTCGCCGGTGCTTCGCTGCAAAGCTTTCAGCGCAACTGGGAGTTGAAAATCCCCTATCAGAACAACGGTACCTCGCCACATTTCATGCTCGAAGACCGCTGGCACCGCGAAGATCCATTCGACCCGAACAGCAAATGGATTCCTGGTACTTACCCGGCCATCCGCAAGGACAATACCAGCCACGTCAACTTCCGCAAGAGCGATTTCTGGATCACGAACGTGCGTTACATCCGTCTCCGCAACATCGAGCTCGGCTATTCTTTCGACCAGAAAATCACGAAAAAACTGGGGCTTTCCGCATTGCGCATTTACGTGAATGCCTCCAACCTCTTCTCGATCGACAATGTGAAGAAGTACGAGATCGATCCGGAGATTTCATCGGGTAACGCGCTGGTTTATCCTCAGCAGCGACTGTTCAATGCAGGTTTTAACCTCACTTTCTAAAAACTGGTTATGAAAAAATTATCACTCAAAATATTCGTTTCTGTTTCCATGCTCGTTTTCGCGGGCTGCGACGACTGGCTGGAACGCAAGCCACAGAACATCATCCTCGAAGAACAGGTCTGGAACGACCCGAAGATGATCACCGGCCTTTTGGCCAACTATTACGACCGCCTGCCTTATCATACCGACCTCAACCACGGTTCAAGCACCGACAACAATGCGGTGATCAAAGAAGGCTGGCAAGATTTTGCCGCTTATGACGAAGCAATGTGGTCCAACAACGACGATGCGCGGAACAATATCCTTTCCTATCCGGTAGACCGGTGGCGGCTTTGGGATTACGGTCTGATACGCGACATTAACCTTGCGTTGGAAAACCTCCAGACTTACGGGGTCAGGATTTCGGACGCCCAAAAGGCGCAGTTTTCAGCTGAATTACGATTCTTACGCGCCTTTGTGTATTTCGAACATGTGAAACGCATGGGCGGCGTCCCGTTGGTGACCAAACAACTGATCTATAACTTCGACGGTAACCCGTCGGCGCTGCAGCAACCCCGCAACAAAGAAGAGGAAGTGTACGATTTCATCGCCAGTGAACTGGATGCGGTGAAAGATCAGTTGGGCAACGGAACGAGCAACACACGGGCGAACAAGTTTACGGCACTTGCCGTGAAAAGCCGCGCCATGCTGTACGCCGCGTCGATCGCCAGGTACAACAATAAGATGGCCTCTCCCATTACCACACCTGGTGGCGAGGTGGGAATCCCGGCGTCCCGTGCCAATGATTATTATACGAAATCATTGCAAGCCTCCGAGGAAATCATCAATAGCGGCGCCTATGAGCTCTATAAAACCAATCCGGATAAAGGGATGAACTTCTATGAGGCCGTGACAAAAAAGAGCGCCAACCGGGAGGTAATCTGGGCGCAGGATTTTTTGGTAAGTAAAGACAAACGTCACGGATTCACTTACGACAACATCGCGCGCAACGTACGGGAGGACAACCTGTCGTCATCGTCCATTACCCCGTCGCTGAACCTGGTCGAGGATTATGAATACCTCGACGGTACCTCGGGCGAACTGAAAAACCGCAACGCCGGCAATACCGATTACATTTATTATGACAAGTTGCAGGACATTTTCGCGAATAAGGATGCCCGCCTTTACGGAACGGTAATTTACCCCGGTACAACGTTCCGCGGCATGGAAGTTCAGATACAGGCCGGGGTAAAAGTGTGGGACAATGCGACCAATGCCTTCAAAACAGTAGAATCTAACGTCCTGGGCTCGACCTACGACGACGGCGGATTGCTTACCGGCGCCTCCGGCCCCCAACGTTCACAGACCGAAGTTTCCAATACGGGCTTCTATCTCCGTAAATATGTGGACCAGACGGCCATGTCGAGCACGCGGGGTATCCGCAGCGATATGTGGTGGGTAAGGTTCCGTTTGGGTGAAATATACCTGAATGCCGCCGAGGCAGCATTCGAGCTCGGCCGGAATGCGGATGCACTAAAGTACGTTAATACCCTTCGTGAACGCGCCGGATTTCCTGCCAACAGCCTGAAAACGCTCACGCTGGAAAAATTGCAGAATGAGCGCCGTGTAGAACTGGCTTTCGAAGACCATCGTGTGTGGGATTTGAAAAGATGGCGCATCGCGCACGAAGTGTGGAACGGCAATTCAGCCAATCCGGATGCGGTTATCTACGCATTATATCCTTATCGCGTGGTACGCCCCGGCCACGCCACGCACGGCAAATACGTTTTTGATAAACTGGTAGCGCCACGTTTCCGGACGCCGAGATTCTTCCAGATGGGCAACTATTACTCGGCCATTCAGCAGAACGTGATTGACAACAACCCGAAAATCATCCGTAACCCATTCCATTAATCGCAATGAAATCAAAAATCATATATGGCATTCCGGCATTGCTGCTGGCACTCATGCTCGGCCTGTCGGCTTGCGAAAAAGATAACCGCACCGAACCCAAATCGGTTTTGAAGGGGCGGGTGGTATATGAAGGCCAGCCCGTGGGTGTGCGCTCGAACGGCGTCCAGCTCGAACTCTGGCAGCACGGCTATCAGCTTTTTACCAAAATACCCGTGCATGTGAGCCAGGACGGTACATTCTCGGCTTCGCTATTCGATGGTAATTATAAACTCGTGCTCCTCCGTGGCAATGGGCCGTGGACCGACAATACCGATTCCATCGATGTGGAATTGCGTGCCTCAAAAGAAATCGATGTGCCTGTAAACCCCTATTTCGTGCTTAAAAACGATGTGTACTCTAAAGGCGAAGGTAAAGTTTCAGCTACCTTCAACGTGCAGCAGGTCGCAAAGGGCCGCACGCTTGAAAGGGTTAACCTTTACATTGGCACAACTACGATTGTCGATCCGAATAACAGCGTCGCTAATGCGCAGGAAGTGGCTGCCAACCTGACCGACCTGTCGAAGCCCGTTACGCTGACCGTCAACATTCCGGCCGCACAAGCGTCGCGCGAGTACGTCTATGCGCGCATAGGCGTGAAAACTTCGGGTGTGGGTGAAATGCTTTTCGGCATGCCGCAGAAGATTATGTTGAAGTAATGAGGCCATTTATTTTCTTACTACTCATCCTGGGCGCGCAACTCTGCCGCGCCCAGGATTCTTTGCAAACGAATATCCCGGTCCATGACCCGGTGATGATCCGGCAGGACGGGGTTTACTACGTTTTCGCGACTGGCCGTGGCATCGGCATATGGTCTTCGAAGGATATGCGTCACTGGAAAAAAGAAAGGCCGGTATTCAATGCGCCGCCCGAATGGGCCGTGAAGGCCGTGCCGGGTTTTAAAGGACACATCTGGGCGCCGGATATTTCGTATTACAATGGCCTGTATTACCTCTATTATTCCATTTCCACATTTGGCAAAAACCGCTCGTGCATAGGCCTGGCCACCAACAAGACCCTCGACCCGAGCAGCGCCGACTATCGCTGGACCGATCATGGACAGGTGATCGAATCTGTCCCCGGCCGCGACGAATGGAATGCCATCGATCCCAATCTAATCCTCGATGAGCAACAGCAACCCTGGCTCGCGTTCGGCTCGTTCTGGAATGGCGTCAAGCTGGTAAAACTCGATGCCGACGCCCGCCATATTGCTCAGCCGCAAACCTGGTTCACCCTCGCGAGCGTCCCGCGCAAGAGAGCGGGCAGCGACTCCACCGGTAACGGGGCCATCGAGGCGCCGTTTATTTTCAGAAAATCTGATTATTTCTATCTGTTTGCCTCCTATGACTACTGTTGCCGGGGCGAAAAGAGTACTTACAAAATGCGTGTCGGACGCTCCAAAACGCTCACCGGCCCCTACCTCGACATGGACGGTATTCCGATGACACAAGGTGGCGGGACATTATTACTGGAAGGCAATGCCGACTGGCATGGCGTCGGGCACAATGCGGTTTGCACATTCGACGGGACAGATTACCTCGTATTTCATGGTTATGATGCAAAAGACAAAGGGCGCTCCAAGCTGCGGGTGGAGTCGTTGGACTGGAATGATGGTTGGCCGGTGTTGCATTCGCATTAACGATGTTACATCCCTGACGGGATTTTATTAGCGGAAGCGGGTTCTTGGCTGCCGATATTACATCGCTACGCGATTGGCCTTGATTAATGCGGTTAGACATGAAATACTGATAGCGCGGTACGTAAACCGCTTCTGCATAACCAGATGACGGATATCTTGCTACCAATATTACACCGCTACGCGATTAAGCTCAACTAATGCCGTTAGGCATGAAACATTGGTAGCCTAACGGACGCAACGCTTCTTCTAATGCCGTAGGCATGTAACAACAAAAAATGCAATACATCAAACGAAACAATTCCGGCATGAAGCATTAACCAACCTTCCTGCGTATATTTAATATTATGAAAGTCGTACAATTCACCATCCCCGTTTCCCGCGAAAGTACAATTGTCGTGCAGGAGGAAAAACTGCCGCATTACTACCCGCATTTGCACCGCCACCGCGAGGTGCAAATCGAGTGGGTGGTGGAAGGCTCGGGAATCCTGGTCGCGGGGAACTATATGCAGCGGTTCGAGTCGGGCGACATTTACATTATCGGGGCTAATCAGTCGCACATTTTCAAGAACGACGAGTCCTATTTCAATCCCGACGAGCCCAGGCAGATCCATTCCGTTTCCATTTTCTTCGATCCCAATTATTTATCCCAGAACATCCTGAGCCTGCCGGAAATGGCCAGTATCCGGAAGTTCGTCAACGGCGTTCACAACGGCTTTCAAATCCCTGAAGAAGCGCGGGAAAGTGTGCAGAAAATCATTTCGGAAATTATCCACTACAAGGAAAGCCAGCGCGTGGCGGCGTTTATCAAACTGCTCTACCAGTTTTCGACCACCCGCGACCTGAAACCGCTCGCTACCAGCAACAGCGAACAAGTCATTTCCGAGGTCGAGGGGATCCGGATGGACCGTATTTTTCAATACCTCGTCACGAACTACAAACGCCACATTTCCCTCGCCGAAATCTCCGAAGTCGCCAACCTCACGCCACAGGCATTCTGCCGGTATTTCAAGAAGCACACCGACAAGACCTTTGTAAGTTTTCTGAATGAAGTGCGGATCAACGAGGCCTGCAAGATTATCCTTTCCGGGAAGTTCGACAGCTTTTCGGACATCTGCTACCAGACCGGCTTTGACCACGTGACGAATTTCAACCGGGTGTTTAAAAAGACGACCGGCATGTCGCCCGGCGAATACCAGAAAGGTTTCAGGGATATTTAAATTTAAGGTAAAGACAGGCTTCAATGCGCTGAATTGGGTAAATTAGGGTTTCTGCTGCTTTATTGAAACAAAACCCGTTGTTTTGAAAAATACCCCTTCAACCGCCTGGCAAATCTGGATCGATACCGGCGGGACATTTACCGATTGCCTGGCTATTGACCCGACCGGGAACAAAACGCGCATCAAAGTACTTAGTTCCAGCTGCCTCCGGGGCCGCATTACAGAGAAATTAGGCAACAATACCTACCGTTTCAAAGCCTCCTGGTCGTACGATGGCGCCCTTTTCAAAAACTATACATTCAAACTGCACGGAAACGAAATGCCGAGCCGCATCGAAACGATAGACAGGCGGCAACACACGATCACATTGAAGGATGATCTGGCATTTACCCAGCCCACCGATTTTGAAATAACCACGGGCGAGGAAGCGCCCATTCTGGCCGCGCGGCTGCTTACCCAAACGCCGCTCGACCAGCCGCTTCCGCCGATTGCCATGCGATTGGGCACAACGAAAGGCACCAATGCATTGCTCGAAAGAAAGGGCGCCAAGACGTTGCTGGTTGTCACAAAGGGTTTCAAAGATCTGCTCTACATTGGTAACCAGCAGCGCCCGTCACTTTTTCAGCTTAATATCCCCGAACCTAAATTGCTTTACAGCGATGTGCTGGAAGCGGATGAGCGGTTGGATGCGGCAGGGACTGTGCTCTATGCATTGGATTTAAGCGGTTTCAGATCTAAAACAACACCTGCTGATTATGAGTCAGTAGCCGTTTCTCTTTTGCATTCCTACCAAAATCCGGAGCATGAATCGCAGCTGGCGACGTGGTTCCGGGATAATGGCGCAAAATACATTTCCGCATCGTCGGACCTGTTTCCGTTCTCGCATTACCTGCTCAGGACGCAAACGGCGGTAGTCAATGCCTACCTCGATCCGATCCTTGACCAGTATTTAACCAATATCGGAAAAGCACTGAATGGCGCCGCGCCGGATGGCGGTAGCCTGCAAGTCATGACCAGCACCGGCAGCCTTTCCGAAGTGAGTGGTTTTCACGCAAAAGACAGCTTGCTCAGCGGCCCGGCCGGGGGAATGGTCGCGGCCACCAACTTCGCCCGCAAACTGGGTTTTCCAAAAGCCATTACCTTCGACATGGGCGGCACGAGCACTGACACGGCGCTGATCGACGGCCAGCCGGAACTAAAATATGTTACCGAAATCGACGGCATTGAATTCCATAACCCTACCCTGGCCATTGAAACCGTTGCCGCCGGCGGTGGTTCGGTGTGCTGGTTTGATGGTTTCTCCTTGCAGGTAGGTCCCGAAAGCGCCGGTGCATCGCCGGGCCCGGCCTGCTACGGGGCGAACGGGCCGTTGACGGTTACGGACATCAATCTGCTGCTGGGCCAGCTGGAAACATCGAAATTCAGTATTCCCATTAACCCCGCGGCAGCTATTTCGAAGTTGGAAGAGCTCCGGACCGCCATCCGGTCGCAAACCGGCAATCTTTTAAGCCATTACGAAATCCTGACGGGCCTCGAACGCATTGCCAACGAAAAAATGGCCGACGCGATCCGAAAGATTTCAGTGGAAAAAGGGATCGATCCCAAAGCGTTTGCACTGGTCACTTTCGGCGGTGCTGGCGGCCTACATGCCTGCCAGCTGGCCGAGCTGCTGGATATGGATACTGTGCTGCTCCCTTACGACGGCGGGCTTTTCAGCGCGGCGGGCATCGGCGAGGCGTTGATCAGCACCATCGTTTCGAAACAGATCCTGCTGCCCTGGACAGAGGCGGCGGACAATATCCCTGAGTGGTGGGAAAATCTGGAAAAGCAGGCCACCGAAATTTTAAGAAAACAGGGAGTTAATGCTTTTGAAATCGTATTCTGCCATGTTTACCTACGGTTTGCGGGGCAGGAAAATACCGTCGAAATACCCTATTCGGGCGACACGACGCTCGCCAAATTCGAAGAAACTTACCGCGCGCAGTTCGGGTATTTCCCGACTAATGTCGTAGTGGAACTCGAAAGCGTCAAACTGAAAGTCCAACAGCGAAGCGCAGGCATCGAGCCGTTACCGGTTATTAAAAATGGGCCGGACGCATTGCATTCCGGCCGCAGCAAACCGTTTTTAAGTGACCCGCGCCTCCCCGAAACGGCGGTTTTCGAATGGGACAACCTCCAACCCGGCGATCAGCTGGAAGGGCCTTCCATTTTGCTTAACAACACTTCCACGACCTACCTGCCGAAAGGCTGGAAACTGGTGATCCAGCATGGGCAGGACGCCATTGCCTGGCGAACAGCGAGCGCAGGGACCCATACCGGGCACCAAAGTGAGGAAGTTGCATTGCAGCTTTTCACGAACCGCTTCAAAGCTATCGCCGACGAAATGGGCGTGCAATTGCAGCGGACGGCCTTTTCGGTGAACGTCAAGGAGCGCCTCGATTTTTCGTGCGCGTTGCTCGACGCCGACGGCGAACTTCTCGTGAACGCGCAACACATTCCGGTGCATCTGGGGAGCATGGGCATATGCGGGCGCCTCGTGCGCGAAGCCATCGCGATCGGTCCGGGCGATGTGGTGATTACCAACCACCCACAATACGGCGGGTCGCATTTGCCGGACATTACCCTGATCGCCGGCGTGTTTACAGACGACGGGATTTGTGTAGGTTATGTCATCAACCGCGCGCACCATGCTGAAGTGGGCGGCAAAACACCCGGGTCAATGCCGCCCGACGCGGCTTGCCTGGCCGAGGAAGGCGTGGTAATCGTGCCGCAATATTTGGTAAAGGGAGATGAATTTCAATGGGAGGCATTGCAGGAACTGTTCACAAGCGGCCCCTACCCGACCCGTTCGTTCCTGTCCAACGAAGCCGACATTGTAGCAGCCCTGTCGGCATTGAAAAAAGGCAGCGCGCAATTGCTGAAACTGGTGGAAAACCATGGTCTGGAAACCGTGCGAAAATATATGGGTATGCTAAAACAAACGGCTGTTTCGCAGCTCAGGAATGCATTGCTTCCGCTGCGAGGGCGGGTTTTTGAGGCTTCTGAGCTTTTGGACGATGACAATCGGATAAACGTCAAAATTACCATATCCGATGATAAGCAAATCTTCGACTTCACAGGCACGTCCGGCGTCCATCCCAATAACCTGAATGCAAATATTTCCATTCTGTACAGTGCGATATTGTATGTGCTAAGGCTTTTGGTAGACAAAGAGATTCCCTTGAATGATGGCCTGATGCGGAATGTAGAGATCAGACTGCCCGAAAACAGCTTTCTGCATCCGCAATTTTCCGACGATCCGTGGCAATGCCCGGCGGTGGTTGGCGGAAACACGGAGGTGAGTCAGCGGCTGGTGGATACTTTATTAAAAGCATTCGGCCTCGCCGCTTGCAGCCAGGGGACGATGAACAACTTCCTTTTCGGAAACGAGCGGTTCGGCTATTATGAAACGATCGGTGGCGGTGTGGGCGCGGGGAATGGATTCGATGGCCGCTCGGCGGTGCATCAGCATATGACCAACACGCGCATCACCGATCCGGAACAGTTGGAACGGAAATATCCCGTTCGGTTGCTCGAATTCGGCATTCGTCGCGGTTCAGGCGGTGCGGGGCGCTGGCGCGGCGGGGACGGCATTGTGCGGAAACTGGAATTCCTGATGCCATTGCAGGTTACTTTGCTTGGTCAGCACCGGCGGTATGCACCTTATGGCATGGCTGGTGGTGGCGATGGGCTTCGCGGGCGGCATGTGCTTTTTTCAAACGGCTCGGCGAATGAGTTACCCGGAATTTGTAGTCTTGAAGTGAATGCGCGGGATGTTTTGGCAATTGAGACTCCGGGGGGCGGGGGTTTTGGAACTTCAATTTAATAATGCCACGAAGACACGAATGTGCACGAAGACATTCGTGTAGAATTCGCGCCTTCGTGATAACAAAAAAATGTCAAAAAACAAAAATGCACTGCTAGGCGCCGCATTCCTTATGGCCACCTCCGCGGTAGGTCCCGGCTTTCTGACCCAAACGACCGTCTTCACCGAAAAGCTGGCGACCAGCTTCGGCTTTGTCATTTTGATATCCATCGTGATCGACCTCGCGGTCCAGTTTAACATCTGGCAAATCGTCACCGTCTCCGGCAAACGCGCCCAGGATCTGGCCAACGACCTTTTCCCCGGCCTGGGCTATCTGCTCGCATTCCTAATCGTGGCCGGCGGGCTGGCTTTTAACATCGGTAATGTAGCGGGCGCCGGCCTGGGCATCGAAGCCATGACGGGCATCGGTGTTCAAACCGGCGCGATCGTCAGCGCGGCCATTGCCATCGGTATTTTCCTGTTCAAAGAAGCCGGCAAGGCCATGGACAGTTTCGCCAAAATCCTTGGCTTCGTCATGATTGCCCTCATTCTCTACGTCGCATTCACCTCGCACCCGCCACTCGGCAGTGCCGTTCGTCACACTTTCCTGCCCGAAAAATTCGACCCTATCGCCACCCTCACACTCGTAGGCGGGACCGTGGGCGGGTACATCTCCTTCGCGGGCGCGCACCGCCTGCTCGACTCGGGCGTACGAGGCCGAAATGCATTGAAAGAAGTCAACCGCGGCGCATCCACCGGCATACTTATCACCGCTTTGATCCGCTATCTGCTCTTCCTGGCCACGCTCGGGATTGTCCTCGGCGGCGCGAGTATCAACCCCGACAATCCCGCAGCTTCGGTTTTTGAAAACGCCGTTGGCGGCTTTGGAAAGCAGTTGTTTGGACTCATGATCTGGGCGGCCGCCATTACATCGGTGGTTGGCGCGGCTTACACTTCCATTTCCTTTCTGAGGTCGTTCCACCCGCTGATAGAAAAGCATCAGTCGCGCATTATTATTGTCTTTATCCTTATTTCCACCCTCATTTTCCTGCTCGTCGGCCGACCGGTGAAAGTGCTGGTCTTTGTGGGCACATTGAATGGCTTTGTACTCCCCATTGCCCTCGCCATTCTGCTCGTAGCAAGCCGGAAAAGCCGGTTGATGGGCAGCTACAAACACCCGGTGTTGCTCCAACTTGCTGGCTGGGCAGTGGTACTGATCCTTCTTGCTATGGCTTTTAATGTATTTTAAATTAATCATCGTGAAAAAACTGCTCCTTACCATCCTTTCTATACTTACCACAGTGCTTGCACATGCGCAAAAGCCGAAAGAGCTGGTCGTTAAAATCGATACCCGAAACAAAGCCCAGCAAATGGATAACTTCGGTGCCGCCGGAGCCTGGTTCACCGAGGGCATTGCCAAAAACTGGCCCGCACAAAACCGAGAACAAATGGCCGAATGGCTGTTCAGCAAGGATTTCGATGCAAATGGCAACCCCAAAGGCATCGGACTCTCGGCCTGGCGCTTCAACATTGGCGGCGGCACAGCCGAGCAGGGCGACAGCAGCGGCATTACCGATTTCCGCAAACGCGTGGAATGCTTCCTGCGTCCTGATGGTACTTACGATTGGTCGAAACAGGCTGGTTATGTATGGTTTACCAAAAAAGCGAGGGAATACGGCGTCGAAAACATGATTGCGTTCTCCAACACACCACCAGTGCAGTTTACAAAGAATGGTCGGGGTTATAAAACCACGAAAGACTACATCTCGAATCTCAAACCGGAGCATTATGGCGACTATGCCCGCTTTCTGGCGACGGTTTTGAAGCATTTCGATGACGAAGGTTTGCATTTCAAATACATTAGTCCCGTGAACGAGCCGCAATGGGACTGGTCGCACCCGCCGGGCCAGGGTGCCAAGCAGGAAGGCAGCCCATGGCACAACGACGAGATCGCGTACGTGGCCCGGGCCCTCGACAGCGCATTGACCACCACCGGCTCGACCGCCCGAATTCTCCTTACCGAAGCCGCCCAGCTCGATTACCTCTATGCCAAAACCGGTAACGCTAACCAACAAACGCAGGCATTTTTCAACCCAAAAAGCAGGCTTGCATTAACCGACCTGAAACACCTCCCACGCATCATCGGCGGCCACAGTTACTTCACCGACAAAGGCGACAGCGCCCGAATCGCCGTCCGCCGCCACGTGGCCGACACTACTGCCAAATACGGCGTCACCTTCTGGCAAACCGAATACTCTATGCTCGCCGACGGCTACCGCGAAGGCAAAACCGGCCGCATCCCCGCCATCGACTGCGCATTGTTCCTCTCCAAAGTCATCCACGACGACCTCGTATACGGCAACGCCGCCGCCTGGCAAGCTCTGGAACAGCTGGGAACCCGGCAACCCCGATTTCGACACCCGCTACTACCTCATCGCCCTCAAACCTTCTTCACCCGGGTATGTAGATGGCAGCATCACCGCCACCAAAAACCTCTGGGCGCTGGGCCATTACAGCCGCTTCGTCCGGCCGGGAATGCACCGACTGAGTGTGGAGCGCGGCGATAAACTCAGCAAGGAGCAAATTGCCCAGGATCTGATGGTTTCGGCCTTTGCGAACGAGAAGCAAGTGGTGTTGGTGGCTATTAACTATGGCAATGAAGAGCGCGTTTTGCGGCCGGAGATCGCAGGATTGAAGGTGAAGAATGCGGAGGTTTATTTGACTACCGGGGACAAAGGGGTTGATATGAAGCATACGAAAGTTAAGAACTTAAAGAAAGGATTGAAAATTCCGGCGCGGGGGATGGTGACGGTGGTGGTGGCGAATAGCTAACAATCATCAGGAAGCTCCTCCAAAGTATTTAAAACAGCCCGGCGCCGTTTTCCCCCCCTTCTCCGAACATTAAAAAGCTACCTATTCAAGCCGCATTCACATCCAACCTCCCGCCGTCTTCCCAATCAATTATGCCGCAGGTACGACGCCTGGCGGCATGGCGTTGCGATTTGCGCAACGGACGCTCCTGGATGCGTAAAGTCCTCCGCACAACCGGTTTGAAATAAATTACAAAAAAAATTTGCGCAACTAAAAAGTTGCATATATATTTACAACCATCAAGTTGCATATTTCGATCTTGTATGAAAGGAGATATTTTTCAGGCTATTGCGGATCCAACGAGAAGGGCCATTCTCGTACTGATTGCGACGCAATCCATGACGCCGAATGCGCTGGCGGAACATTTCGAGACTTCCAGGCAGGCGGTTTCGAAGCACATCAAGGTACTCGCCGATTGCGAGCTGTTGAAGCAGAACAAGGTCGGGAGGGAGATCCATTATTATTTCAATCCAGTCAAAATGAAAGAGTTCGACCACTGGTTGACGCAGTTCAAAAAACACTGGGAAGACCGTTTCAATCTATTAGATCAACTATTAACCAACCTAAATTCAGATTCCAATGAAAAGTAACCTGTTAATGAATTTTTCGGTAGACAAAGAGAATAACCGCGTCAATGTAACGCGTGAATTTGCTGCCTCGGTGGCGAAAGTCTGGGCCGCATGGACGCAAAGCGAGCTGCTCGACCAATGGTGGGCGCCGCGGCCGTGGAAAGCACGCACCAAATCCATGGATTTCCGTGTAGGCGGAAGCTGGCTTTATGCCATGGTGGGCCCCGAAGGCGAAGAGCATTGGGCGAAAGTCGAATACAAAACGATCGACCCACAGAAAAGCTTCTCGGCCAACGACGCGTTTTGTGACGAGAACGGAACGATCAACACGGAGTTCGCACAAGCACTTTGGACCAACAATTTCACCGAAGCCAATGGTACTACTACCGTTTCCGTGGCGATTCAGTATGACAAATATGAAGACATCGAGCAGATGATGCAGATGGGCTTCCAGGAAGGGTTTACGATGGCGCTTGGCAATTTGGACGAGTTGCTGGAAAAGTAGGCAACGCATTTCATCAACAAACAAATACGCTGGATTGAACCTAGTGATCGGTCGCGTCGTCTCTGACTACGTTCAATTTGATCACTAGGTCCAACTAATCACGCCAAGCCCTTATCACGTGCCACCATATAATAAACCGGTATTCCAAGGAGCACGATGATCAGCCCTGGCCAGGTGTATTCAGGCTTGTAGATGATCAGCAGCAGGCAGAATGCAACGCCCATAATAATGTAAATGATCGGCAAAAACGGGTAGCCGAATGCCTTATAAGGCCGCGGTGCGTCGGGACGTTTTTTGCGGAGAATGAATATGCCAATAATCGTAAGCATATAGAATACCACCACTACAAAGGAAATCATATCCAGCAAGTTGCCATATTTTCCACTCAGCGCCCATAACGACGCGATCACGCATTGCAGCCAAAGACCGATTTCCGGTACCGCGTTCTTATTCAGTTGTCCCACTTTTTTGAAAAACAGCCCATCTTTCGCCATTGAATAGTACACCCGTGCGCCGGACATGATCAGTCCGTTGTCACAACCAAAAGTCGAAATCATGATCATTACGGCGATCACAATCGTTCCGGCATTGCCAAAAATGACGTGGGAAGCAGTTACGGCCACGCGGTCCTTGTCGGAGGAGGCGATCTCCTGCAAAGAGAGCACGCCGGTGTACATCACGTTGGTGAGCACGTAAATGACCGTCACAATGATGGTCCCTAATGCGAGACTAAGGCCGATATTGCGCTGCGGATTTTTGATTTCACCGGCAATGAATGTTACATTATTCCACGAGTCAGAACTAAAAATAGACCCTACCATCGAAGCGGCAATAGCCCCGAACGCGGCGATGGTAGTATAGGAGGCAACACTTCCGTCAGGGTCGAGCTTATGCAAATCCCACATACCCTCGCCCCAGTTGGCGGCCCACACTTCCGGTTTCATGAAAAATAACCCGAAAACAATGAGACCGAGCAAGCTCAGAAGCTTCGTTAATGTAAATGTGGTCTGGATGATTTTGCCGCTATTGACGCCGCGTGTATTCGTAAACGTCAGCAACACGATGACCACAATAGACAGTAGCTGCGCCGGACTTATCTTAAGAAATCCAAGGTCCAACGCGACCAGATCTTCACTGAATTGTGGAACGAGATAGGCGGTGAATTTCGCAAATGCCACAGCTACCGCGGCGATAGTGGCCGTTTGGATGACAGTGAAAAAGCTCCAACCGTACAGAAAGCCGATCAACGGGTTATAAGCTTCTTTGAGATAAATATACTGACCACCCGCCTTGGGGAACATGGCGCTGAGTTCGCCGTAACTCAATGCGGCCGTAAGCGTCATAAAACCGGTGATAAGCCACACGAACATCAGCCAACCCACGCTTCCGGTATTCCGCACGATGTCGGCGCTTACAATAAAAATGCCCGACCCGATCATACTGCCGGCAACGAGCATAGTGGCGTCAACAAGACCTAACGAGGGCTTGAAAGAGGTGTTTTCTTGTGGCATAAAGGGTAATAGGTTATCAAGTCAGGTTTTAAACTGTGTAAACTACGAAGTATTTGAACTACTCACAATATCCCATCCTGCCTCTTGCCAAAATAGCGTTGCAATACCGCTCCGCCTGCATTTATTGATACCGCTCCGGATCGTAGGGCGTCACATCCACCGACGATTTCACCCGATCGGCCAATTCAGCTACAATCTTACCCGTGCCTGGTCCCAGACTGACCCCCATCATGCCATGCCCTCCGGCGACGATCAGGTTGTTCAGTTTTTTGGAATAACCCAGATAAGGCAAGCCGTCGGGGGAGCAAGGCCGGAAACCATACCAGATGCGGTCCTTTTGAGGCACGGCCACGTTCAGCTCAGGGTAATAGCGGGGAATCGAATGGACAATGCCCTCCACCCGGTTCATGTTGATCTGATTGTTCAATGGGGCCAGTTCCATAGTGCCGCCAAAACGCACCTGTCCGTTCATAGGCGTTACAGCTACACGGGCTTCGAGGAGCAACGCGGGATGAACAATGGGATGTTCGGAATTGGACTCCATAAAGGAATAACCTTTGCCCGGCATAACCGGAATGGAAAGGCCAGCCTGTTTGGCGAGCTGCGGAAGCCACGAGCCGCCGGTCATCACTACCAGGTCGCCCTCATAAGTTCTGGCAGCCGTTTTGACCCTCTTTATCCCGCCATTCTGAATGTCGAAACCGGTCACTTCGGTGTTCTTCACAATTTCTGCGCCGAGCGCGGTAATGCTATGGATAAGCCCGTTCACCAATGCCGTCGGATACAAATGCGCATCGCAACGGTAATGCACGGCCCCGGCCACATCGAGCTTGATGCCCGGCTCCAATGCCTGAACTTCCTCGCGGCTGAGCATATCGATGTCCAGGCCGAGCTGCTGCCCCTGTTTACCGACGTGGATTTCCTCTTCTCCGGTTTTGTCGGATTTATAGAGCATCAGTATGCCCTTTTCTTCCAGCCCGAAATCCAGGTTTTCGTCGCGAACAAGGTCTTCGTAGAGTTTTTTACTTAATAAATGATAATCCCTCAAATGCGGCGCGGCGCGCTCCACATTGGCTTCTGTGGCGGCTTTCATGAATTTCAAGCCCCATGAAATCAGTGAAAAGTCGAGCGAAGGCTTCACATAAAAAGGGCTGCGGCTATTGAACATCCATTTTATTCCCTTAGAAACCATCCCCGGGGCGGCGAGCGGAATAAAATGGCTCGGCACAATCATGCCCGCATTGCCGATAGAACAATTATCGAACAAATCGCCCTTATCGAGCAAAGTCACTTTCCACCCGCTTTTCAGCAAATAATAGGCCGAAGCCAAACCCGAAATCCCGCCACCGATGATGAGGGAGCTGCCTTTTTTGGTGTTCATTGTATGCTATAAGCTGTAAGCTATAAGCCTTAGGCCGAAAGTTTACAGCTATTTTATTGACATTTATCTAATTACAAGCACCTCAAATCAATGTTCCCGCTTGAAGCTTACAGCTTATAGCCTAACGCTTACAGCCTCACAACACCTGAAACCCAAACGCATAAGGGTCCTCTTCGTCGTCGATGAAGATGGTGTTGTGCCCGGTGATGACGGCCCAGCCTTCGATGCCGGGAATAATGGCCGGCTTGTCGCCGATGGCTGTTTCTTCTTCCACGGTACCGATGAATTTGGAACCGATAATGCTTTCGTGCACGAAACGGTCGCCCTTTTTAAGCTTACCCTTCGCGTGCCATTGCGCCATACGCGCGGACGTGCCTGTACCGCACGGGGAGCGGTCGATAGCCTTGTCGCCGTAGAATACCGCATTACGTGCCGTGGAAGTGGGGTCCAGCGGGGCACCGGTCCAGAGGAAATGGCTGAGACCGTTGATATGCTCGTTTTCGGGATGAACGAATGTATATTGTTCGTTCATCCGCTGGCGGCACACCCGGCTCCAACTGATGAGCTGGTCGGCGGTGTAGTTCTCAATGCCTTTGAAATTCTCCTGCGGATCCACAATGGCGTAGAAGTTACCGCCGTAAGAAACATCCACTGTCAGTGTGCCCAGATCGGGGCATTCGACCGTCAGTTTCTCCGCCGCTAGGAATGATTTGATATTGACCAGTTTGACAGATTTCACCTTTCGGCCTTCCTGTACATATTCTACCAGTACCAAACCGGCGGGTGTTTCGAGCCGTAGCTTTCCCGGTACTTTCGGCGTTACCAGCCCTTCTTCAATGGCGATGGTAACAGTACCGATCGTTCCGTGCCCGCACATCGGCAGGCAGCCGCTGGTTTCGATATAGAGTACGCCGATGTCGTTCGCCGGATCGATGGGCGGATAAAGAATGCTACCGCTCATCATGTCGTGGCCGCGTGGCTCGAACATCAGGCCTTTGCGGATCCAGTCGAATTCTCTCAAAAAATGGAGCCTGCGCTCCATCATACTGTTGCCCTCAAGGAGCGGCCCGCCCCCTGCGACTACACGTACAGGGTTCCCGCAGGTGTGGGCATCGATACAGAAAAAAGTTTTGCGCATAAAGGGGCTTAAGGCTTTAAGCTGTCTGCTTTAGGCCAGGTTTTGATTGGAGCTTTAGGCTATAAGCTTTAAGCCTTAAGCTTATTAATTAATTTATTTTCTTCATCCAACTGTAACTTATAGCTTAAAGCTTAAAGCCCGAGGCCTAAGTCCTCACAGCTTCCCGCGTCACCTCATTATCCACCATCCGCCATATTCCCAGTGGATTGGCGTTTTTCAATTCGTCGGGTAAAAATTCGTCGGGCCAGTTCTGGAAGCTCAATGGGCGGGTGAACCGCTTGATCGCATCCGGGCCTACCGAGGTAAACTGGCTATTGCTCGACGACGGGAATGGTCCGCCGTGGTGCATGGATTTACACACCTCGACGCCTGTCGGAAAATTGTTGAAAATAATGCGGCCACATTTGTTCTGAATAGCCGCCACCAACTCCCGGTGCGATGCCAGGTCTTCGCTTGTCGCCAGCAATGTAGCCGTCAGTTGGCCGTGCAGCTTTTGGGTCACCGCCAGCACCTCCTCCGCGTTCCGGCATTTCACGATCAACGCAAAGGGACCGAAAACTTCGGTTTGCAACTCATCGTTAATCAAAAAGTCGACCCCGCGAACGGTTGCCACGGTAGCAGCTCCCTGTCCGTCGGCCGCCTCGGTAGCAGCTACGGCCACCAGTTCCACGCCGGTTTGGCCTATTACTTTCTCGCGATTCCCGCGGTATGCGATCGCAATGCCCGCATTCAGCATCGGTGCGGGAAGGATATTCACAATTTCCTGGTTCAAGGCTTCGATGAAGCTGTCTAATGCAGGGTTATCTTCCGTGATCAACAGGCCTGGGTTCGTACAAAATTGTCCCACACCCAACGTCAGCGAGCCCGCATATTGTTTGGCTAATTCTATTCCCGCCGTAGCCAGCTTCCCGGGTAGCAGGAACACCGGATTAATGCTTCCCATTTCCGCAAAAACCGGAATAGGCTCCTTACGCTTATTGGCTACTTCCACCAATGCCAGTCCCGCACGATTTGAACCGGTAAAACCGACGGCCTTGATCACCGGATGAGCCACCAATGCCTGCGCTTCCTCGATGGTATCCGTGAAAATGTGCGCAAATGTCCCTTCCGGAAAACCGCTTTTGGCAACCCCGCGGCTAATGGCATCGGCCATGATCTGCGAAGTCTTCGGATGGCCGGGATGCGCTTTCACCACCACCGGGCAACCCGCCGCGATAGCGCTGGCCGTATCTCCGCCTGCAGTCGAAAATGCGAACGGAAAGTTACTGGCCCCGAAAACCGCTACGGGTCCTAATCCCACATTCGTTTTTCGGATGTCAGGCTTGGGCACGGCACGTTGCGGGTTGGCGGTATCGATGCTCGCATCGAGCGAATATCCTTTCTCCACCGCTTCGGCATAGCTTCTCCATTGGAATACCGTCCGGGCTTTTTCGCCGGTTAAACGGGCTTCGGGCAGGTTGGACTCCGCCATAGCCGTCTGGATCAGTTCGGGGCCGAGCGCTTCGATCTCATCGGCGATAGCGGTCATCAACGCAACCCTGCGGCGCAGCGAATAAGCATTCATTGCAACAAATGCCTGCCGGGCTTTTTCGAGAATAAGGTCTAAATCGGACAATTTCATAATTTAATGTTTTTGACAAAATGGTAACAATCCCGCCTTCGAAATCTAACGATCACCGGAGGCTTTTTTGTCAATATTACAGCATTTAGCCGGGTTGCGACCATTGCGCCACGCAGGAAACCCCTTCTGGGGTCCGAAATATTTGTTATGATCGGGTTTGCTACAAATAGGAGATTGCTCCGCAATCGGCAATATTCCGGTATGTCAAAACCGCATTCGAACATCGACACCTTCTACAAATATTGCGGTGCGCTGCACCTTGGCAATTGTTGTTTCACAACGCTGTTCTACAATTCTTGCGGTGCGCTGCACCTTGGCGTTTCGTTGTTTCGTGACACCGTTTCTACAAATCTTACGGTGCGCTGCACCTGGGCTCCTTTGATGCACAACACATTCTACAAATCTTGCGATGCGCTGCACCTCCTGCGTATGCCAAGGCGCAGAGCGCCGCAAGATTTGTAGCCCGATGTGCGTGAATATGGATTACCGTCATTATTCGTCAGGTGCAGCGCACCGGAAGAACATCACGACTCCGGAGGAGCTTCCTGTCCTGTATTATGCCACGTCGACCGTCAAATTCAGATAATCCGGCAATTCGGGCTGTGTAGCGATGGCCTGGTCGATGATCGCGAGTACTTTTTCGCGCTCTGCGCCGTGAAGCGGCAGGCGCGGTGCGCGTACGTATTCCGAACCGATACCCATTTTGGCAGCGGCGAGTTTGATATTTTGTACCAGTTTGGGATGAATGTCCAGTTCGAGCAATGGCAGGTACCAGCGGTAAATCGCCAGCGCTTCTTTGTATTGACCCGCTTTCACAAGATTAAAAATCGCTACGGTTTCTTTCGGGAATGCGTCCACCAAACCACCGATGACACCATCGGCACCCAGCATTACTTCCTCCATAATTAATGTATCGACGCCACAGAACACACGGAAACGGTCGCCGAACTTATTGAACAGGCGCGTTACATTGCTCACGTCACGGGTCGATTCTTTGATGGCGTGGATGTTCGGAACTTTCGCCAGCTCTTCGAACATCGGCAGGGTCACTTCGATTTTGTAATCGTAAGGGTTGTTGTAGATCATGATCGAAAGCGATACGCTTCCGGCGATGGTCTTGAACCAGGTCACAGTCTCATCGTCGTCGGCTTTGTAGCGCATCGGCGGAAGAATCATCAGGCCGTCGGCGCCTACGCTTTCAGCTTCTTTCGCGATGCTTACCGCCTCGGCTGTCGATTGTTCGGCGATACCAAGCACCACGGGCAGGCCGGCAGGAAGTACCTTCTTAGCATATTTCACCAGTTCCATTTTCTCGGCGCGGGTGAGTGTACTGGCCTCCCCGAGCGAACCGCCTACGATCGCCCCTGTTATACCTGCCTCAACCTGCGCTTCGAGGTTCTTGCCGAACAGCTCAAAATCAATTGTATCATCTGATTTGAATGGCGTCACCAACGCTGGGAAAATGCCAGACCATGCTTCTTTGTTCATATCCTGCTTATGTTAAAATTTTAGTCCAAAATTAATCCATGCTCCCATGCGGATATTCACATGTTTTAATCAATTCCTTACATATTTTAACATACTCCCCAAAATCCTCTCAAAGCTTGTTTTCGACGAACACCACCTGCGACCTGTCGGCCTTCCGGATCTTTTTCAGGAAATCGACCCAGGCCGCAAAATCCTTCGATCCGTAGCGCCCGCCGTTCATTACCACTTTCCTCGCGCAAATGAGCTTGTTGTTCTCGTACGTTGTTTTCAGTTCATAACTGCCGAATGCGGAAGCGATCAGAAAGGCGGGCAAGGTCGTTTCCAATTTATAGCTGGCCGGAACTTCGTATAACACTGTATCAAGATCGGTAAAGTTGTAGTCGGAAATGGGAAGGTAGAAATCCGTTGTGCGCTCGCCCGTCGCGGGAAGTTCGAACGGCCGGCTCAGCAGGCTCGGTTTAACGAATAGCCGGGTACCTGTTTTGGTAGCACAGTTGCGAACGTTCAGCGTCAGCTTTTCCGTAACCGACGGGTCCTTTTCCTGCCCTTGCGTCAGTTCGAAGCGCTGTAAGTCGAGGCTGGGAAGGTTAATATGGTTTAAAAGCCACTTCTTTTGTTCTTCCTTCGATCCGCTGTTGATCACACCCGCACGGCTCTCATGCTGCAAGCCCGTGTACAAAACCTTCACATCCACTTCGCCATCTCCGGTCTCGCCCAGTTTCACCAGCACACGACTGTTCCGCACATTCTGGTCTGGTTTGTAATTTAATGTAGACACGAGCTTGCCGCCGTCGGGCGTCACAAGCAGCGCGTACCTGCTGCCTGTGGAGGAACCCATGTAATTGGGACGCGTAGTCTGGCTGGTACACTCGAGCCAGAGTGTGTCCTTGTCCACCAATGCGCATGCGATGGCATGATTGAACTGGTTGCTAGGGAAATCGGGCTTCATCCGTTGTTCTTTTCCGGCGGCGATCAATGCGGGATAGCATTGGATACCAACCGACCGCAATGCCGCAAGGGTGAAATTGGTAAGCGCCTTGCAGTCGCCGTAGCCGGTATTGGCCACCGTTGTGGCGTCGATGGTCTGCCAGCCGCCGATACCGAGCTGAATGCTCACGTAGCGGGAACGCGACTGCATCCATTTGTAGATTAGCTCCGCTTTTTCGCGATCAGATTTCGCCGGTTTGATCACGTTTTTTATCTCGGCGAGCGTATTAGCCGGCAGCACGTCCCTGCCGGCATTCAGCGTATGATAAAACTTCCCGAAATCCGCCCAGGTATTGAAGTTTCCCTTGTAATCCTGAACCTCGAACTCCGAAGGGGCTACTATGACATGCGGAACCCGGTCTTCTTCGGGAAGCGGATAGAAATCGTCGGATTTTTTTGCTGCATAGTCTTTTAGGGTCCATTGATACAAGTCGCTGCCATCGGCGTCGGCAGATTTTACGACAGCCGGGGCCGCGTTGTATTCTTTATATCTGAACTTAAAACCGGCAGGAGCTTTGATTTTGTACGTTGAAAGCTCCACGGCCGATTTCTCGTCCGACACAGGCGTCCACCATGGGTACATCATCATGTTGCGCTTGCGCGCCTCATACACGTACTCGATCGTATAAGGGTAAGCATAGCTCTTTTTCCCAAAACTGGCCAGTTTCATGCGTGCATCGCTGATGTCGTCTCCGCCCGAACCGTAGCCAAAATCCTCGATATCCGAATTACGCAGTTTCTTGACCTGCTTACCGCTGGCATCGTACAGGGTCCCGCTGATATCGGAGATCTTCGTGAACTTGTCGTACCGCACATACAGCACCCCGTGCTCCTCCTCCCCGCTTTCGTTGAGGATGGTGACCACCGTCCTGTTTTTCTGAATGGCCTCGCCCTGGGATTTGATTTCCCAAACCAGTTCATCGACCCGCACGACAGCATTCGCATCCTTTATTAATGCAGGATTGATTTTATCCACATTGAAATCCGACTGTCCGGAAACACTTAGGGGGAACAGCAGGCACACGGATATTATATTTCTGACTGATATTTTTAATTTTTGCATGAAAACAGGAGGATATTAAATGTTCTTTTTCTTGATCACCAATTGCTGCGCGTGCTTCTGCACAACGCGCTCGAAAAACTCCTTCAAATCCGGATATTCTTCGGGCAGGAAACGGGTCCGGCTGACCTGGATCATGGTATTGACCTGAATCACATTGCCCACCTGCCGTACCTGGTAAGAGAATTTACCTCCTTTATCGGGCAGCACCACGATCTCCGCCTTGGGCATTTCTTCCAAAGCATACCCCTCAGGCAGTGTGAAATTACCGATGAATGAGGCTGAGATACCGGTTCCGAGATCGATCGGGTAAATGCGCTCCTTGGATTTGAATGGGTTCTTCGTCCACCGGCCGGCCATGATAGGGTTAAAGTACAACACGCCGGGCGATGCGTTTTCATCCTCCGCCTCAAAATCGCAGCTGACGTTGACGGTACCCTTCAGGTCTTCCGTTTTATTTTTGATACTCACATTCTGGATTTTCCATTCCGGAACTTCTTTTTTCAATGCCTCGTGCACTACATTATCGGCCCCGGCTGCATATTCGGAACGCCAGTCGAGTGCCTCGTAACCGCCGTAAGAAATGCTATAAGTACCCTTCATCGTCCCGTCTTCCGGCGAGACGGTAGCGGTGATCATTTCCAGTTTGCTTTGTGAATCGGCTGGAATGATTTCCAGAAACCTGCCGGCTCCCTTTTTCGGAATCAGCCTTCCAAAACCATTTAATGCTCTTTCAGGAAGCATACCCGGCTTGGAATAGGATTCGGACGCGTCCAGGAAATACGTTTTCTCGCCTATCTTAACATGCGCCACCACATAATTGAAGCTTTCGAGCATCGGGATCTCCTGGTGCAGGTACCCATGCGAGCGCGTGCTTAACAGAAAAGGGTTACATTCCAGATCCAGCTCGCGGAGGAGCACGGTGAGCATCAGGTTGATATCGCACGCATTACCTTTTCGGTTGTCGTAGGCCTTTCTGATACCCGTATCGGAAAACAAGCCCGAGTAGCCGTCCCATTTCATATGGTTCTGAATGTGCTTGTAAGCCAGATTCATACGTTCAGTCGGATCGGTCGTTTTCGCGGCGATTTCATCACGGATTTCTTTCAGGAAACCACTTTTCCGCAGCTCGCCTCCGAACCAGGCGGCTTCGTCGAGCGTCCGCTCCACATTGTCCCAGGTTTGCGAAAAGTTCTTTTTCATCTCACCGGGTATCGTGATGCTCGCCAGCTCGAAGTTGATTTTGGATATGTAGTCCGAAGCCGTCGTAATGTAAGGCTCATTCACAAACGCAGGAACGTCCTTGATAACAAACCGGTAGGATAATCCGGGCCCGTCATAAGTCGAGTGGCCGACGGACACGTTTTCCGGCTCCTGCTCGTGAATATCGAGCGTCAGGTAGCCGCCCATTGTCATTTTGTAATCCAGGAAACCCGGTATAGTAATGTTGTATTCACTCCATTTGCGTGGTATCGACCCCTGAAAAGCCCACATATCCGGCTCATGTCTTACGCTCATCGGCGAAACGAGCGAATACGAGTATTCTATGATCGAACCTTTTTTAGCATTGGGAAGGTTAAACTTAACAGTAGTCCGGGTGTCGGAAGTCTTCTCACGACGTATGGCTTTCTTTTCCAGCTCTGTGCGGACGATCTGGTTATTGTCGAGATTGTAGGTGTAGCCTTTCAGGTCCTCGATCCATTCCTGTTCCTTATAGCTGGAACCCATATAATGCGGAATGGCAACCGAGGCCCTGTCGAGCGCCGACTCTTTCAATATCTTGACCCGAACCCAGATATTAGACGTCATGAGGAGGCCTTTGAGGTTGTCGTAGGAGAATGTGACTTTGCCATAATCGTACAGGTAAACGGCATCGGCGGTACTGTCGCCCGGATAGGCGGTCATTTCGAGCGAAGCGCGGTCGATCAGTCCCAGCTTGGGTTTGAAATCATCCTGTGCGAAAGCATGGAAAGAGAGGCAAAACAACAGGAATTGGATGGACAAAACATTCCTGCGGAACAGACCGGACGGCCTGATGGAAAGTAAAAAGTTAGTCATGAACAAGTAGATGAGGAGTAACAAAAATTCATGCATTATCGCACAGTTATTTCGATTTTCAAAGGGAATTTTATCACCGAAACCGGATTTTTTTTCACTTGAACCAAAACTGGCCGAATACGGATTTTAATGTCTAATTTTGACACACAAACAAGGCTGCGCTATTGCATGCCGCTTGTTCCTGCTAACCCATAATCTTAACATTTATCTTTAAACTATGTCATCTTTTGAAAACGAAAGCCCCATCCGCGTACTGGTAGTCGGTTGCGGGAACATGGGTGCTTCCCACGCTTTTGCCTACCAGCTCCTGGATGGTTTCGAGATCTGCGGAATCGTTTCGACCGGAAAAAGCAAGGAGGTCCTCAACGAAAAACTCGGCGGCGGTTATGCCCTTTTCAATGATTATGAAACGGCATTGAAAGAAACCAAACCCGATGCCGTCTGTATTTCAACTTATCCCGATACGCACGAGGATTTCGCGATCAAGGCGCTCGAAGCCGGTGCGCACGTGTTCATCGAAAAGCCGCTTGCCGATACCGTCGAAGGCGCAAAGCGGGTAGTGGAAGCTGCCAAAAAGGCGAATAAAAAAGTGGTAGTTGGCTACATCCTGCGCGTACACCCATCGTGGGAGCGTTTCGTGACCGAAGCGCAGGGCCTGGGCAAGCCGCTGGTCATGCGGATGAACCTCAACCAGCAAAGCCACGGCTACATGTGGGGCGTTCACCGCAACCTCATGAAGAGCCTCAGCCCGATCGTGGATTGCGGCGTGCATTACATCGACGTGATGTGCCAGATGACCCGCTCGAAGCCGCTCCGTGTGAATGCGATCGGCGCACGCCTGACCGACGATATTCCGGCAGGAAACTACAACTACGGCCAGTTGCAAATCTGGTTCGAAGATGGTTCGGTGGGCTGGTACGAAGCCGGCTGGGGGCCGATGATCAGCGAAACGGCATTCTTCGTGAAAGACGTGATCGGACCGAAAGGCTCGGCGTCGATTGTCGCGAAAGACGCGGGCGGTACCGGAAAATCATCTTCCGTAGAGGCACATACGAAAACCGAATCGATCCGTGTACACCACGCCGACCTGAACGGTTCCGACGAATTTGCGAAGGAAGACACGTGGATTAACCTCGAAGACGAGCCCGACCACCAGGAACTTTGCAACCGCGAGCAGCGCTACTTCCTGCGCGCGATCAAGGAAGACCTCGACCTGACCGACCACCTGTCGGACGCCGTTACCAGCTTGCAGATCGCATTCGCTTGTGACGAGTCGGTGAAAACCGGACGGACGGTGGATCTCGCCTGAGTATAAGGAGTTTCATATTCAAGCCCTGTTGCGGTATATCCGTAACAGGGCTTTTTATTTAGCCATACTTCTACAAGCACCCGCGGTGCCAACGGGGTGATCATTATCACGACCAAACGTGGCAAATCGGGCACGACGCAGATTTCTTACGACATCTGGGGCTCCTACATTACACCTGCAAGCCGGCTCGGAACGCTTACAGCCGACGAGTTCATGAAGGTCTACAACACGGCATACGACAACGCCGAGAAGTTCGACGAGCAAGGCTTCAAAGATGGCAAGTATGTGCGCAATTTGCCCGCCAATTTCCCTAATCTCTTCGACGCCAACGGCAAACCCAAATACAATACCGATTGGGAAAAGGAAATTTACAAGCCGACCTGGGCCCGGAACCACGAGCTGGCGGTACGCGGTGGCGGCGAAAAAAGCGCTTACAGCATTTCGGTGGGTTACACCGATCAGGGCAGATTAAATCCTGGGGCAACTGTATTCCCATATCAAATTCACGCCGGGCCTCAGCCTCCGCACCAATTACAGCTATGAGCTTCGGTTCGATAAGAACAATTTCTATTCCGGCCGCGACCTGAATGCATTGTCGGCCGACCAGAAAGGTTCAGCCAGTATTTCGGCCAATAACGAGTTTTACTGGCAATTCGAGAATTATTTCAATTACAACAAAACCATTGGGCAGACCACAACGTCTCGGCATTGCTGACCGCTACCTCATTACCTTCACAAGCCGTTACGACGGAGCTTCGAAGTTCGGGGCCAACAAGAACAAAGTGCTTAAGCCTCGGCAGGAACGGCGACGACATTTTCCCCGGACCCAACTTTTTGGGCAATACCAATATTCTCCGGATAGGTCAGCCGATCGGTACGCTGTGGGGTTACCGCCGCCTCGGAACGTGGGGAACCGCCGAAGCCGACGAAGCTGCCAAGTATAACCGCCTGCCCGGCGATCTGAAATGGGAGGATATCAACAAGGACGGCAAAATCGATGGTAAAGACGAAACCATTATCGGTCGCTCCTATCCCAAATGGAACATGAATATTGCCAACACATTCCAGCTCGGCAAGTTCGACCTCTCGTTCGATATCCGCATTGTGATGGGCGTGAATACCGTAAATGCCACCAAGCACTCCGTAGAAGACCGCCAGGCAATCGCCAGCAGCTCGCGCACCGTGCTGAATGCCTGGACGCCCGAGAACCAGAATACGCATATCGCGCAGATCCGCCATTACAATGCCGGTTACGATACCCATATGGACGACTGGTGGGTGGAAGACGGCTCGTTTATCCGCGGCCAGAATATCGTGCTGGGCTACTCGCTGCCGACCAGGTTCGGGAAGGTCAATTTCCAGCGCCTGCGCATCTACGCGAGCGCGCAGAACTTCTTCCTCATCGACGACTATTCGGGCTATGACCCGGAAGCGTTGACCGGCTTCGGCGGGCAGTTGAATGCGAATATGGAGTTCTTTCAATATCCGCGTCCGCGCACCTACAACCTTGGTTTGAACATTGTTTTTTAAAGTGATCCTAAACTGACTCTCACAATGAAAAAGCATATTCTATATACTTGCCTGGCGCTGGGCATCGCTTCCTGCAACGACTTCCTGACCGACAACCCGACCGGCCAGCTTACGACCTCTTCGTCGGTTTCGAGTCCCGAAATCGCCCGCGCATTCGTAGACGGGGCCTATTCGCAGATCGTGACGTTCAACAACGGCGGCGGTGGCTGGGGCGGCACCGGCCGTGACGACGACCAATGTGGACGAATTCGAGAAAGCCGTTTGGGCCGAGCGGTACTTCGAGCTTTGTTATGAAGGCAAGATGTGGTTCGACATACTTCGCACGCGCAAGGTTCGGAACGATCTCACCCGACAATGGGACAATTTCGTGGGCCATAAAACTGTTTACAGCAAGACCTTCACCGAAAAGAACCTGCTCCTACCCATCCCGCAGCGCGAAACGGACAACAACAAGGCGCTTGTTCAGAATGTAGGATTTTAGCATAAATCAAGCTGATATTGCCTGATAGTTGTAGCATTTTTGCACAAAGCCGTCCTCCGAAGCGTACAGCCGGAGGCGGCTTTTTTATTAAAAATTAGCATATAACGGGTTGATCCAGTGGCTTTTCGGGGTAATTTTTTACAGGATTAATGCAAACGTTTGCACAAATTATTATGTATTTTCCTGCCCGGTTATTCGAAATCTATTGTTAAATATTATAATATTGCAACGCGTTTTCTTAAAGACTTTTATTAATGCCAACTGACGCCACTATTTGAAGCATTTATCCGGCAGATAATCGGTTGCAGTCCCGAGCATCCGCCATCCAATCCATCCTCCGTCAGAGAAAACGTACCGTATCAATGCCTTTTTTGACATAGTGCTGTCAGGGTCTGTGATCATGATTTGATTTCAAAACTCGGCAGGGATTAATGCGGCTCTGACGAAATGTAATTTATTAAATACCAGCTATAATTATTTCACTATTCACCGAAACCATTGTTAACTGTAAACCGCAAACTATGATTAAACAAAGAAAGCAAACACCTAACGAACAGAGATCTATGACTAAAATTCGTGTTTTCCAAGACTGCATGAGAAACGTTTAACAAGCCTTACTACATGAAAAATACCGATACCAATCAATGGTTGCTCCGAATGAGGGGCATCCGTAACTCTCTATTGCTCCTGCCCGCGCTCGCAAGCCCTGTGATTGTGAACGCAGCCCTCGCCAACTCCGGAATCACTGTTACTGCCCGTATCGATAAAACCCTCAAAGGAAAAGTAACCGACAAAGAAACCGGCGACGGTCTTCCGGGGGTAAACGTTGTTGTAAAAGGCACCAGCAGTGGTACCACCACCGACGGAGAAGGTAACTATACGCTTTCTGTCCCCGACAATGCGACGCTGGTTTTCAGCTTTGTAGGTTATATCAGCCAGGAACTTCCCGTCGGTAACCGCACAACACTCGACGTTTCGCTGGCTTCCGATTCCAAGGCGCTTAGCGAAGTGGTCGTGATCGGGTACGGTACCGCGAAGAAATCCGATCTTACCGGATCGGTAGGTTCCGTGAAAGAAGAACAACTGAGGGAACGCCCGGCGCCTTCGTTGAACCAGGCTTTGCAGGGTAAAATCTCCGGTGTGCAGGTGAACGTGAACTCGGGCCGCCCGGGTGGTCGCGCCAACGTGCGTATCCGTGGTTTCAGCTCCATCAACTCGTCAAACAACCCGTTGTACGTGGTGGACGGTGTAATGCTTCCGCAAGGTAACCAGAACCAGCAGAGCCAGGCGATCGACTTCATTAACCCGAACGACATCGTGTCGGTGGAGGTGTTGAAAGATGCGTCGTCGACCGCGATTTATGGTGCCCGTGGTGCCAACGGTGTGATCATGATTACCACCAAAAGAGGTAAATCCGGCGAAAGCCAGATCACTTACGGTCTTGACCTGAGCGTACCTACCGCAGGCCCCAAAAGAGCGAAAGTGCTGAACGCCAAGCAATATATGGAGGTGGAAGATCTCGCCTACAAGAACATGGAGAAATTCGATCCGGAAGGTTGGAACGCAGGCAAATACAAGAGCCACGATCCGCTTGTGCGTCGCGCCCAACTGGCAGCGGCTCATCCGGACGTATTCACCAAGAATGCCGACGGTACATTCTCGCCTAACTACGACACCGACTGGTTCCGCGAGTCGACTCAGAACCGTGTTTCCCAAAACCACCAGTTGGGTTTCAGCGGCGGTAATGAGAGAACGACCTATTCGTTGTCGCTAAACTACCGCGACGACCAGGGTCTGATCAAAACGTCCTACCTGAAACGTTATGCTACCCGTTTCAGCATCGACGACCAGGTGAAAAAATGGTTGCGCTTAGGGGGTACTTTGAGCTACAACAACCAGGCCGAAAACCTGGTCGACATCAACGACGCGGTACCTCGCCAGATGGTGGAAGACTTCCCTTTCCTGCCTGTTAAATGGCCGGATGGCTCCTACGCCAACAACCGCGATTATCCGGGTGCGGAAGGTTCGTTCAGCTCGGTACACCGCTTAATGGGACGTAAATACAACCTGAATACGCAAACTACCCTGGGTAGCCTTTACGGAAACATTACCCTTGCAAAAGGACTTGAATTCCGTTCGGTATTGGGTGTTAACGTGATCAACCAGGAGGTTAACCAGTCGCAGACCCGTACATTGACGCCTAACGAGCTCGGCACCGCCAGAAAAGAAACGAGAAAAGAGACATTCTGGTCGTGGGAAAACTTGTTGACCTACAACAAAACATTTGGTATCCACTCGATCAATGCCCTCGCCGGTATTTCATGGCAGGAAACCAATGTCACCACAACCGGCGTAGGTGCCCAGAACTTCTCTACCGACTATTACGGATTCGATAACCTCGCTGCCGGATCGGTAGCGCCGTCGTCCAACCCTTACGTGTCAGGTGCGTCGCGTTTCGCATTTAACTCGTACTTCGGTCGTTTGAACTATACGTTACTCGACAAATACCTTTTGACAGTAACCGGTCGCGCGGATGGATCTTCCAAATTCGGAAAGGACAACAGGTTTGCATTCTTTCCATCGGCCGCCCTTGCGTGGAAAGTATCTGACGAAGAGTTTCTCAAAGGTAATCCTGTCATTTCAAGCCTGAAACTTCGTACAAGCTACGGTTTGACCGGTAACTCGGAGATTCCTCCGTATTCGTCACTCGGCTTGCTGAGATCCAACTACGCGGCGGTTTACGGCGATACGCGTGTCGGAGGAACCGGCATCAACAGGCTTGCCAACAACGATTTGCGCTGGGAAAAAACCGCTCAGACAGACGGCGGTCTGGAGATCAGCTTCTTCAAAGGAAGGATCTCCCTCGAAGCGGACTACTACTATCGTAAAACTACCGACATGCTTCTCGATGCCCCCGTACCACGCACCAGCGGCTATGCGACGATCAGAAAGAACATTGGTTCGATGGAAAACAAAGGTTTCGAGTTTGGCTTGAACACCGTCAATATCGAAAAGGAAAACTTCTCGTGGAATACCAGCTTCAACATCTCGTTCAACAGGAACAAGGTATTGACACTGGCAACGCCTGCGGATATCTTCGGCGTGGGCGGGCCTTCGATCACCAACCAGACCAGCGTGATCCGCATCGGCGAACCCGTGGGCGCATTCTGGGGACTCACACGCCTTGGAACATGGAGCGAAGCGGAAAGGGATGAGGCTGCTAAATTCACCAGCTACCGTGGTAACCTGAAAATGCTGCCGGGCGACATCAAGTACAAAGACGTGAATGGCGACAACGCGATCACCGACGCGGACCGGGGCATTATCGGTAACGGTTCACCCAAAGGATGGGGGTCACTTTCGAACAACCTGCGTTTCGGGAACTTCGACCTGACACTCGACCTGCAATTCTCCTACGGAAACGACCTGATGGACATGAACCTGCACGCCAGCGAAGACCGCCAGGCATTGGCCAACAGCTACACGACCGTGCTGGATGCATGGAGACCTGACCACCAGAACACAATGATCGCACAGATCCGTGATACGAAGGCTGGCTATGTTACCAACGTGGATACCCGCTGGATTTTCGACGGCTCATTCATTCGTGGACGCAACCTGTTGCTCGGCTACAACTTCCCGTCCGAAATCGCCAGCAAGCTGAAACTGAGCAAGCTGAGACTTTACGTATCGGCTCAGAACTTCTTCATTATCAGCAAATATCCGTTCGGAGATCCGGAGCAAACCCCTATCCGCGGTGGCGACGCCGACAACGTATTCTCACAGGGGATGATCTGGCACAGCTATCCTAAACCAACCACTTACCTGGGAGGTCTGCAGATCGCATTCTAACAACCGGAACCGTTGTACCATCAAAAATGAATTTCAGCATGAAACTAAATAATAAGAACCTTTATAAGCTAATGCTCTGCGGGGCGATCCTGCTGGGGCCGACAGCCTGCTCCGACTTCCTCGACGAGCAGGACCCGTCTAACCTTCAACCGGACGTATTCTACACCATTCCTGACCACGCCGAAGCCGCTATCGCTGCGACTTATGCGGAAATGCGTTTCTTTGGCGATGGCGCGGGTATCTTTTCGGCCAACTGGCAGATGCTGGAAGCCCCTACCGGCACCGCTACTACCGAAACAGGCCAAAACTCCGACCTGAACAACCTGTACGCCCTCATCTACGACGGCAACACAGGCCACATCAGCAACTGGTGGAACGGCTTGTACCGCGTAATCGCGAACGCCAACCTGGCGATCGAAAAAATCCCCGGCATCCAATTCCCTGCCGCCAATGAGTCGCAGAAAGTGAAGCTGCTCGGCGAAGCACGTTTTCTTCGCGCCTGGGCCTATTTCTACGCGGTTAGATTGTGGGGCGATGTGCCGCTGATCACCAAGCCGCAGACTGTGGAGTCCGAGGATTTCTTCCCTTCGAGAGCACCACAGGAGGAAGTGTACAAGCTGATCGTAGAAGACCTCCTGGCTGCGGAGGCTGCCGGTTTCGCCGATTTTACTACCAACGGACGTGTATCTAAAATGGCGGTGAAAGCTTATCTGGCGAAAGTGTACCTGACAATGGCCGGCTACCCGTTGCAAAAAGGACAGTCGCATTACAAACTAGCGGCAGACAAAGCCCTCGAAGTGATCAATTATGCCAAAGCTAACCCTTCTACGCTGGGGCTGTTCCCGACTTACAAGGAGTTACACGACGAAAAACTGAAAAACCGCCTGGAACACCTGTTCCAGATCCAGTACAACACCGTGGTAGCCGGTTTCCCGTTGAACGACTTCTTCCCGAACTTCAAGGCGGTAACTTATGCAGGGCCCAGCGGAACCGGTAGCACAGTGCCTACACGGTCGTTCTACGAATCGTATGAAACGGGTGACCTTCGTACGAAAGACCAGGAAGGCTGGTTCTACACCACCTATTATACCAATGGTACCGGCGAGAAATTTGACCTGGGCGCTCCATACGTGTTCAAATACTTCAACATCGCTGCATTGGGTGGCCCAGGTATTACCCCTACCCGCCTGAATAACCTGAACGTAAACCAGATGCGCTATGCGGACGTGCTGTTGATGTATGCAGAAGCGCAGGCCGAATTAGGTACGGTTAATACGGAGGCTTACGAAGCTTACAAGGCTATCCGCGATCGTGCGAAGCTGAAAACACCTGCAATCGGTACATTTACTCCTGCTACTTTCAAAGAGGCGGTATGGCGCGAACGCTGGTACGAATTCGCCTATGAAGGCATTACCTGGTTCGATATGGTACGGCTGCGTAAAGTGTTCAACGAGCAAACCAAAGGTTTCGACAACTTCGTTGGACACAAAAACATGAACGTGAGCGGCGGTGCGGCATTGCAGGAAAAACACCTGCTGTTCCCGCTGGGTATCCAGGAAATGAAGAACAACCCGAACCTGAAACCTCAGAATCCAGGGTATAACTAGTATTTTCTTATCTGCTTTATAAAAGCCGGCCTTCACTTGGAGGCTGGCTTTTTTCGTTCTTATGCCAAAGCCCAGCCCCGAAAGTCATTTTCTTTTATATTCACGGTCCGAGCTTTAACAATCAACTGCGATGTTGGAAAGGATTTACGTTCCGGTCAGCCGGCTTGTCGTTTGTAAGTTAGCCCTGCTTTGCCTGGTGGCGGGGCCGGTGCGAGTGTATGCGCAACTGGTTATTACAAGTCCTGTCACAAACCAGGTTATGCAGCGCGATCCTTCGGGCACTGCTTCCATTTACATCACCGCCTACGCACATTATCCCTATTCCCGCATCGTCGCCACATTGCAACCGGTCGGGGGCAATCCCAACGGCATGTACGAGCAGGAGTTTGATCAAACCCGGCTGACCCAGGGATTTTTACACACCTCGTTCACCGCTCCTACCGGCTGGTACCGCCTCAAACTGACCGCCACTGCGGCCAACGGCATATCCGACTCCGCGATTGTCGACCGCGTGGGTGTAGGCGAAGTATTCCTCGTAGCCGGCAATTCCAACGCGATGGGTCTGCCCGACCTCGGAGCCAAAGACGCTTCGGCCAATGTAATTTCCTTTAATGCACTGAATAAATCGCTCAACACCGAAAATATCACCGTCGCACCGGATGGCCCTATGCCCGCGCCGTCGTTCGAAATATTGAAAAGCAGCAACAATATCTTTCCAAATGGCGAAACTTCCTGGTATTGGGGCGAATTAGGGGAGATGTTGTTCCAAAGGTGGAAAACGCCGGTGCTGTTTTTCAATACAGCCTGGGCAGCCGCCAATGCCGAAAACTACCGCGACGCCGCTTCGGGCAAGGATGCTTACAATTTATATGTAGGCAAATTCTGGCCTAACCGGCAGCCTTACAGTAATATCGTCAATACAATGCATTACATGACCTCGCTCACGGGCGTGAGAGCGGTGCTATGGTCGCACGGGGAGAATGACGCACAGCAGGGTGTCAGGGAAGACCTATATTTCGAAGGGATCAGGACACTGATTCAGAACAGCCGCAGGGACACCGGTTATAACGTGGCCTGGTACATTGCCCGCAATTCGGCCAGCAACCAATTGCAGGACGGTTACCCGCCGGTGCTAAACGCGCAAAACCGGTTGATAGCCCTGTCCGGTTTCAATGCCTTTCCCGGCCCCGACCTCGACACCATCCAAATTCCCCGTCCGGCTTCGGCGCATTTTGAAAATGTCCCCGGCGGCATTCAGGGGCTTACATTGACAGCCACGGCCTGGAACCGGAGCCTGGCCGACACCACCATCGCCAGGACCATTCCTTTACAGCCGGCATATGCGCTACATACAGGCGTAACGCCCGCCCGCGCGTATCCGAATGCGACTTTTGACCTTCCATTCGCAATCACGGGCAATGCGCCTTCGCCATTCCAAATAAATGCGGAGTTGCTCGATGGCGCCGGCCAGTTTATAACCTTTGTCGGCGCAGGTGACGGCAGCCCGTTGCGCATTCATCTACCCGCCGATCTCACCGACGGCATTTACCGTATCCGGCTCACCGGCCTTAGCCCCATCATCCCCGGAAGCGTTTCGCAACCATTTTCTGTCGAAAGTACATCCCGCACGATCGAATATGTGAATACCATCGGCGCCCGCGCCTTGAACGACGACGTCAGGATAACGTGGGTCATCGCGCCCGTACCGGGCCTGGCCTCGATGATCGTCCAGAAAACGACCGACGGAATCCATTACAATGACCTCGAAAGTTTCCCGGCTCCGGCGTCCAATGAGTCGGGGGTATTTGGATATACCGACAGCAACGCGGGCAGCGGGACAATTTTTTACAGGATCAGGATGGTGTATACCAATGGCTCCGTCGGTTATTCAACCATCATAGCCCTGTTCCGTAACGGTGCCCCGGCGCCGTTGACCGTCTTTCCGAACCCGGTAACACAGCAGCAGTTTTTCATTATGCCAGCCGACGCGCCCGGTAGCCCGGCAACTTCCCAAACGACCGTTATCTGCCGGCTTTTCGACGCCGCCGGCCGGGAACATCCCATCTACATTTCAACCCATGATGCGGTAGGCCTTTTATCCGTGCGCCCGCGTTACGCATTACCCGCAGGAAAGTATGTTGTCCGGGTGATTACCGCCGGGCGGAGCCGTGCGCAAAGCGTCATATTTCATTGAAAATAAATCTACTTTCTTAATAATCAACCCGTTCCAACTATTGCCACAACGAATGTGTCATCAGGTCGATACTCCGTTCCAAACCGCAAACCCCGGTCCTATGAAAAGATTGCTACTCTTTCTGTTCTTCCTGACATTGCTGAATGCATGCAAAAAAGACACCGATAGCCCCGTTCCACTCGAAGTTTCGGATGCCCGGTTGCAAGATTATCATATTATCTCCATCGCTTTTGACGCTTCCGGCACAGCCTGGCTGGGAACCCTCGGTCAAGGATTGATCCGATACAGCGGTACAAGTATCACCGTTTTTGATTCCACCAACTCCATTTTAAATAAGGCGGCGATCTGGGATATCGAAGTCGATCAAAAAGGAAATATCTGGCTCGGCACCGACGATCTTGTAAAATATGACGGTTCGAGATTTACCCGGTACGGCTCGGGGCAATACAACCTGCCGCGAAATCCAGTCCAGTCGGTAGCTATCGACGGGGCCGGTTATATCTGGTTTTCGGCCGGGGCATTCCGCCAAGGCGGGCTCGTGAAATACGATGGGCAGCATTTCAGCACGTTTACGCCCGAAAACTCGGCGTTGCCGGGCAACCTCATCGCCGGTATCGCGATCGATCGGGAAAATACGGTTTGGGCCGCATTTAACGACGGCGTCTCCACCACGTCGATAGCCCGGATCAGGAATGGCAAATGGGATATTTTCGGGGCAAAGGAATTCGGTTTTACGCCCTATTATTTTGGAAATATCGTTACCGACAAACAAAACCAATTGCTGGCCTCGATCAATTACGGCCTTTCGAGCACGATGGTCACCGGGCGGCCGCAAATGTTCCGGTTCAACGGACAATCGGCCAGTGTAATTAACCTCCCCGAGGAAGACAAGGTAATATATATGACCCGCCGCATTTTCGTTGACCGCGACAACCGCATTTGGGCATCATTTTCAAATGACAGGGAATACGGTGTGTTCCAAAACGGGAAATGGGAACTCAAAGACCTCGACGAAAGCGACGGCATATTCGCCTTCGGGCAAAGTCCTGCCGGGGAAATATGGCTGGGAACGGGCAAGGGCATTTATATTTTGAAATAAAAAACGAAAGGCGGGCCGGTTAAAGCTCGCCTTTCCATTGATATGCCGGTTGAGATTAATCTTCAAACAAACTACCCAACCCTCCGATTACCGAACCGCTTTCTTTGCGGGCATTGGGCCCGTAAACCGAAAGCCGCTGGATCAGTTTGGAAATCGGCATCGACTGGATCCAGCAACGGCCTGTTCCGCGCAAAGTAGCCAGGAACATTCCTTCCCCACCGAATACCATCGATTTCAGGCCGCCCGAGCGTTGGATATCGAAACTCAGCGATTGCTCGAATGCCACCACGCAGCCGGTATCGATCCTTAGGGTTTCGTTGTTCAGCTGCCTCTCCATTACCACGCCGCCCGCGTGCACGAATGCCATCCCGTCGCCTTTCAGCTTTTGGAGGATGAAGCCTTCTCCGCCAAACAAGCCGGACCCGAAGCGCTGGTTGAAATGGATTTTCATGCTGGTACCCATTGCCGCGCAAAGGAAACCATCTTTCTGTACGATCAGCTCGTTGCTGTAAATTTTGGAAAGGTCGATCGGCATGATCGTGCCGGGGTAAGGTGCCGAGAATGCCACTTTCTTTTTTCCAACGCCACGATTGGTAAAATGCGTCATAAACAGCGACTCGCCGGTAAGCAAGCGGCTTCCTGCCTGGAAAATCTTGCCCATAATGCTCTGGTTCGCTTCCGAGCCGTCGCCCATCTTGGTTTCGAACTGAATGCCGTCTTCCATGAAAAGCATGGCCCCAGCCTCCGCAATCACGGTTTCGTTCGGGTCCAGCTCGATTTCCACCACCTGGATATCGTCGCCGATGATTTTGTAATCGATTTCGTGTGAGATCATTTTTTCGTAAAAGGTTTTAAAGGTTGATCAAAAACAAACTGCGTGGTCGGCCCCGCTATTCCTCCTCTTCTTCTTCCTCCTCGGAAGCCTTCCTTTTCGATTTCCGGGTTTTACGGCCGGGGATATCTTCCCGGTCGCGGAGCTTTTTATCATCCACATTTTTATTCAAAAATTCATTGATACGGTCCATATCGAAGCTCGTTGTGATTTCACCGAACGAGTTGATCTGGATATCAAATCCTTCCAGGTCCTTGTGCACGCGTGGTTTTTCAGGGGCCGGCCTGGATGTTTCCGACTGTTTTTTCTTAGCCATGTGTTTGATGCCAATGGTCCGCTACGCGGCCCGTTATTCACTTATTACGAAAATATGCAATGATCCCCGGGGTGCCAATTGTTTTTGATCCTGCGGTCGGCCCGGTCTAAGCCAGCCTTATTTGCGCTGACAAACGGCTCAGCGCAGTTTCAAGCCTCCTCACAACCTCGTCTTTTCCGAGTATTTCCATGATGACCATTAAATCCGGACCAGCGCCCGCACCGGTCACCGCCAGGCGCAACGCCTGCATGATTTTACCCATCTTGATCCCGGCAGCATCCATCGACGCCGAAAGCACTTCCTTGATGTCGTGTGCCACGAAATTACCCTCGAAGCCGGTCAATGCATCTTTAAAGGCACCGATCGCATTCACCGCTTCCTCGCTCCATTTCTTTAATACGACTTCCGGGTCGTAAACCTCCGGCGATTCGAATAAAAACAGCGACTCGGATACGATTTCCTTGATAAAATGTACACGGTCTTTCAGCAAATGTACGATTTGCACGAGCTGATCATGATTTACATCGATACCCTTCGCCGCATACAGCGGTTTCAGTTCCCCAATCATCGCCGCGTCGTCCAGCTGTTTCAGATATTGCTGGTTGAACCAGTTCGCTTTCTGGATATCGAACCTCGCACCCGCCTTGTGCACGCGGTCGAAGCTGAATGCGGCGATGAGTTCGTCCATACTGAAAATCTCCTGCTCGGTGCCTGCATTCCAGCCGAGCAATGCCAGGAAGTTGGCGGTGGCTCCGGGCAAATAGCCTTCTTCGCGGAAGCCGCGGGCCTTCTCGCCGGTGTTCGGGTCGGTCCATTCCAACGGAAAGATCGGGAAGCCGCCCAGGTCGGCGTCGCGTTTCGAGAGCTTGCCGTTGCCGTCGGGTTTGAGCAGCAGCGGCAAATGTGCGAACTGCGGCATAGTGCTTTCCCAGCCGAAATAGCGGTACAGCAGCACATGCAATGGCGCCGAGGGCAGCCACTCCTCCCCGCGGATCACGTGGGTAATGCCCATCAGGTGGTCGTCTACGATATTCGCCAAATGGTAAGTAGGCATTCCATCGGATTTCAAAAGCACCTTATCGTCGATCTGCGACGAATGTACTACTACCCACCCGCGTATCAGGTCATTGAAACGAATGTCTTCTTTGGGCTGAATCTTCATCCGGATCACATAAGGATCTCCGCTTTTTAGCCGCGACTTTGTTTCTTCTGCCGACAATGTCAACGAGTTGGTCATTTCCATACGGGTAATCGCATTATACTGAACAGCCGCAACTTTTGCCGCTTCCAGGCGCTTACGCATATCGTCCAACTGCTCGGGGGTATCAAAAGCGTAATACGCCTTCCCTTCCTGAACGAGCCTTTCCGCATATTCGCGGTACATTTCTTTCCTCTCCGATTGCCGGTAAGGGGCATGCGGGCCGCCTTGGTGCGGGCCTTCGTCGATACCGATGCCCAGCCATTCGAGTGCTTCCAGAATATATGCTTCCGCGCCCGGAACGTAGCGGTTCTGGTCGGTATCCTCAATGCGCAGCAGCATCTGGCCACCTTGCTGGCGTGCAAACAGGTAATTATACAGGGCCGTACGCACACCGCCCGCATGGAGCGGACCGGTGGGACTAGGCGCAAATCGTACCCTGACAGGTCTATTATTCATTATTCAAAAAATTAAGTTCAATGGTTCGGTACTGTCATCGCGGTCATGCATTGTCAGGTGTTGTCATGGATTGTCAGGTGTTGTCATGGATTGTCACTTGTTGTTTGGTATTCTCATCAAATTCTCTCTCCATTCAGCACTTGACCTGCTGACTACACATGACCATACCTGACTACACATGACCATAACCGCCGTCACTCAACCGCAATCACGGAAATTTCGACGTTCACATCTTTCGGCAGGCGCGCCACCTGTACGGTCTCGCGGGCGGGAGGTTCTTTCGTAAAAAAGCTGCCATAGATTTCATTCACCGCCGTGAAGTCGTTCATATCGCGGAGGAAAATGCTGGCTTTTACCACGTGCTGGAAACCCAGTCCGGCCGCTCCCAGAATATGCCCGATATTTTGCATAACCATTCCCGCCTCGGCCTTAATATCCCCGGACTTCGCCAGTTCTGCGGCGATCTGACCCGAAACATAAACAGTACCATTTATTTTAACAGCCTGGCTGTAAGGGCCAATGGGGGCCGGTGCTTTATCCGAAAATATGATTTGTTTGGGCATAAGTGACAAGAGTTAATGCCGCAAAATTACCAAATAATGCCGTGCCTACCGACTTATCCGACGTTAAAAAGCGCTTTCAGTTCCGTCGCTTCGGCCGCATTCAAACGCCCGGCCAGCACAAGCCGCAGCTGACGACGACGAAGGGCGCTCAGATACAGTTCTTTTTCCTCGGCCGTTTCAGGATCCAGAGGCGGCACTTCGATAGGGCGGCCGTTCTGATCAACAGCCACAAAAGTGTAGAATGCGCGATTGGTACTTACCCGCTGACCGGCCGGAATATCCTCGGCCCAAACTTCGATAAACACTTCCATCGAAGAATTAAAAGCCCGCGTTACCTTGGCCCGCATGGTTACGATGTTCCCCAGCCGGATCGGCTCCGAAAAAGACACATTATCTACCGAGGCCGTCACGACGATGCGGTTGGAATGTTTTTGTGCCGAAATGGCCGCGCAAATGTCCATCCAGTGCAGCAGCCTGCCTCCCATCAGGTTATTGAGTGTATTGGTGTCGTTGGGAAGCACCATTTCGGTCATGGTTACTTCGGATTGATGGGGCTTTTTCGGTTTCAGCATTTTAGTATGAAAAAGAATTAAAATTTGGGGCAGCGTGTCTTTCTCCGCTCGATGTTCTGGGCCCGGTTGCCGATCGAATAGGCCGCCCGAACCTGAAAAAACAGGTAGCTGTCCTTGCTTTTGGCACTTCCCCGGTTCCAGCCCGGCTGGCGCAACGGCTCCCCGATCTCATACGAACGATCGGATAACAGGCGCGCGATATCGCTCGGTAGCTGGTCGGGATGGGGGTACACCGTGCTCACGTCGTCGAGGTAATCGGAATTGAGGAAGTTGTTACAAAGTTCAAGGCCCAGGCTCAGCCTTTCCCCCGCCTTGATCGAAACGCCGATTCCGGCCGTGAACACCAGTGGCATCCGTTTGTACTTTACCCCTTCGGTAGTAAGCGGCGGCAGGCTGTACCACACACCATCGAGCTTCGCTTTGGGATTCAAATACGTCGCACCCACGCCTCCGAAAAGGTACGGGTTAACGGGCGCATGCTTGTTATAGGCAAACAGATCAGCCTGTAAACCAAGGTTAATATCCGGGTTGAATGTCTTGAATGAAAGGTTGTTCTGATAGTTTTTGGAATACTTCTGATCCGCCGAAACCTGGTAGAAACGCAGTTCCCCGCGCGCGCTCACATGCTCGGTGAGCCGGTATGCGACGCCGAGCGAAATGGAAGGTCCGAGCCCGAGGTGTTTTACATTTACACCGTCGTTCAGGTCGCCCATGTAATAGGCCACTCCCACGCCTGCCGTCACGCTCAACACGCCGAAAGGATTGGTATAACGCCCCCCCGAATTTGGACCGGCCTTGTCCCAGCGCAAAGTGTTGAAAGATTGTCAGGCACAACGCAACGGAAAGTAGATATTTTTTGCTCATGTGTGATGTCGGTAATGCGTGTTGAGTGATGCAAGTTGTAAAAGAAACTGATTTATCCCAAATTGTCGGAAGTATTCGGAGTCACCTTGATTTCACTTACTTTAATCAATGTATCAATCACACTATGAAAAATTTGAAGCTCTACGCAAAAACTCTGTTTGTTTTCCTGGTTGCCAGCTCTTGCTCCCTGCAAGACCACCCTCCTCAGCCTTCGTGCACCTATCTCGGATATCTCCTGGTTCAGGAAGTTCATAACGGCGCTGTTAAAACTGTATATACCGACGATTATAACATTGACCAAACCAGCGACCTCTATCCAACAAAGACAGCGTCACTGAGAACTTTCAAACAACGTGATACCGTAGCAAATCTGGAAACGTACACCAGCACCGATTCCGATCAGTCCACATACAACTATAATAGCGGCTATCTCACACAGATAGTCAGACAAGACGTTACCGACCGGCAATCGGAGACTGACAATATTTTTTTCCTTCAATACCGGACTAAAAAGCTCCGTACCGAGACTTCCGAAATAACAGACTTCAAATACGAGAATGGCACGTTAAAAGAAGTGGATTTTAATCAGACCGTTTCCTACATAACCAGTAATATAGGCACTATTTCCACCACGCTTAACAGTAAAGGACTTACCAATATGATCCGCAAGGTCTGTTGAAGGCAGTTCATTTTACAGAATCAACCGGTTGGAATTCGGTGACTAACTATGAGAACGGGCTAATTACCTCAATCACAGGAACCGACCAGTATGGCCCTTACACCGAGATTTTCGAGCTTAAAGTCGGGTTAACAAAGAAGATAACAAGTTCGAACGGAGGTGTTCAGGAATTTACATATGACCAGAAAGGCAATCTCACTTTGATTGAAATAAGCAGAAATGGAAAGAAAATGTCACAGTACCAATATTGGTACGACGATAGTCCCAGGCCTGAGAATTCAATCCCAATTACTTTCAAAGGAATTCCAACCCCATGGTTTTTAGGTGGAACCCCTCAAAACCGTCAGCGGCGTGACGAGGTCAATAATCCCGTAAAAATCGAGACTACAAGTTGGGAGACGCAAACACCCCTGATAGCAACAATTAACTTTACCTACACTTACAATGCCGGCAACTACCCAGCTACGCGGTCTGAATCCTGGAATAATGACAACGGCGTAAACTCGGGTTTCACGAAGCTAACCTATAAATACGGAGGCTGCCGGTAATCTCCCGTCCTTTAAGGATGAAATATCAACAAATAAGGCCCGCAACCGCAGGCCTTATTTGTAGTTCATGGTGAATATTAAAATGATTCTCTTTATTCTCTCTTAACCGAACTCGCGCCGGAAGTGCTCGAATGGATATCCCTGGCGCTACCTGAATAGCGGATGCTGCTGGCACCGCTGGCCTCGGCATTGACGGTGTTGCTGGCGAGTACCGCCGCGCTGCTGGCCCCTGAGGCGTCGATATTGACGGTTTTGGCCGAGAAGTCGCGGCCTTTGAGAGACGATGCGCCCGAAACGTCCCCGGTAAGAACGTCGCCCTCACCGGTAAGCGTCAGCGACGACGCGCCCGAAAGATCAACGGTCACTTTCGGCGCTGCGACGCTCATGGTCACCTGCGATGCGCCCGAAACTTCGATGTCCATACTTTTCACGCCACTGAAACGGGCGACATTGGCTTTGGAAGCACCGGAGAAGTCGACACCTTCGAGCTCCGGCATGGTAATACTGATCTCGACGGTCTTCCGGTTCTTGTTCCAGCCATTGCTTTTGTAACCCAAATGCAGGGTACCGCCTTTCACGGACGATTCCATATCATCGAGGTCCTCGGAGCGACCGGTGGCTGTCACGCTGAAACTGCCTCCCTGCTTCACATCTATTTTAAATGCGCTGCCCATGGCAAGCTTGTTAAAGCCCGAGACTGAGAATTTACGCGTCTCCTGCGCGGATACACGGCACGACAATGCGGTAATCAAAAGGGCTGCAATGAGAAGTAGTTGCGTTCTTTTCATGGTTCAACAAGTTAGATTTTCTAAAAGATGGCAGGAATGCCGGCGAAGTTGCACCGGCATTCAAATTATTACTGCATGTTGATCTTGCTCGCTCCGCTGGCGTGCCGGGTCAGGTTAGGTACGTGGCTCAGTTCCACTTTCGAGGCGCCGGAGGCATTCACATCTGCATTCTCGATGGTCATTTCGGTGGCCGTCAGCTTGCAGGCCCCGTGGGCATCCAGCTTGGCCGACCTGGCCGAACCTCTCAGTGTAGCCTTCGAAGCACCGGAAATATTGACGGTCAACTGATCCGTGAACACATTCAGTTCCGATTTGGAAGCACCCGAAACCTCGACGTTCAGTTTTTGCAAATCCTTGAACTCTGTTACCAGCGTTTTATTGGCTCCCGAAAGCGAAAGGTTCTCGATCGTCGGCATGGTGATCACGATACCTACACGCTGCCATTCCTGGTGGTCGAAGAGGTTGATGTCTCGGGCCCGTTTCACCCTCAGCACGCCGTCTTCCACCACTACCTTAATATCGTCTATATTTTCCTGATTGTCCGAATCGGCCGTTACGTTGTATTCGGCGCCCTGGCGGATGATAATCGAGTACGCGCCGCCGATGTCCACTTTCCTGAAATCCGAAACCGGGAATTGCTTGCTGTAACTGCCGCGCTCGCCGAGTTCGAGATCGCTGTTGTCGTTATATTCGAAAGAGTACCCGTCGTTGTTATCGTCGCCGCTTTCGCTGCGGATATATTTCAACGGGATGTTCGTACAAACCAGTCCCGAATCACGGCGCATTACCCATATCAGCTTGTTCCAGGTAATATCGTCGGCATTGCTCAGGTCATATCTTTTGATGTTTTGCTGGTTGCTTTCCCAGTTGTTCAACTGGTGGTAGAAGTCCCTTTTCATAGCAAAAGGCTTATCGTAAGGAATATGCAACGTCAGATCGATATGCTGGTCGCGGAACCGCGTGCGGCCCGAAAGCACCGGACCTTCGGTGAACACGAAAACGGAATCGCGGAGCTGCGGGTTATAATGGATATTCTTCGCATTCTTTTCCGCATCTTCCCTGGAACGGCCTCTTGCCTGCAATGTTTTTTCAAGCTTGATACTGTCCCCGGCGCTGATCCCCGCCAGTCTTACGTCCACGTCGATATTTTCTTCGTCATAGATATAGTTGTAATCCAAAGTCAGCGTCCCGCGGGGAACAGCGTAATAGCTCGTTTCGGTTACCTCGCCCCTTTTTGCAAAATTTCTCTGGTAGGAAACCCCGCCGACGGTGGCACCGATGACGCCCACGATCCAGAGTCCCAGCAACGTGAGCCAAACGCTCCCGCCTACGATCCTTTTATTGGAAACCAGTGTCAAACCCAGCAAGAGAAAGGTTACCAGCGGGATGGCGGCTACCAGGATTCCTGAGAATATCAGTATTTCGGGCAGCTCCTGGTAAATCAGGACAGGAAGCGGCAGGTCGTCGAACACTCCGGCGCTGGTAAGGCCAAGCGCAACCCCGCCGGCGATCACCAGACCCAGTAACCCGAGCGCTGCCGTCCCGATCAGAAACGCGCCGATCAACACCCGCACAATAGGCCCCAGCCCTTTCAACAATCTCCCCAACGCAGCCACTACCAGCCCGATGGCGCGAAAAGGCAATAACAATATTTTGGTAACGATATGCTCTTCTCCCCCTCTTTCTTCCAAATTGAGACTTTGTTTGATATTCGACTCAATATTGGAGAGGGTAATAGGCTCCCCCCTGCATTTCCATTTTTTCGGTAAGTGTATTCGCATTCGGGGCAATTACCCACAACACGATGTAAATCAGAAAGCCCGTTCCGAATAGCAGGATCGATAATACCCACAGAAAACGTACCACACCCAGGTCGACCCCGAAATAAGACGCCACTCCGGCAGCCACACCACCTACTACCTTACGGTCGGGATCGCGGTAGAATTTCTTGATATGCGCGTCTTCTTCAAGCGTCGTCGATCCGGGGAATGCTACCCACATGGCAATGTAAACCAGCACGGTAAATCCCGAAATAGGTCCGAACACCTCTTCGGCGTTCATATCCAGCATACCCGAGCCGGCCGGCAGCCCGATCACCGCGAAGAGAAAGGCAAGCCTTACCCAAATGGCGTCGATCGCAAAATAATGCGCAAGACCAGCCGCTACGCCGCCCAGGAGCTTTCTGCGCAGGTCTCTGTAAAGTTTTCGGGGTGCGCCGGGCCTTGCAGGTTCCGTTTTAGGGGCATTCGGCGTTGCTGCGTAGGCTTCCGGCCTGGGTGTGGCGGTTTGCGCGGACGCAGTTTCCAGCGGATCGGCCAGAATATCCTCGGCTTGTTCGATCGCTTCGAAGTCGGCCACGGTACCCATTGCGGCGATCAGCTCGTCGACGTCGGAAAGTGAAATTACCTGCTTATTCTCTATTTTTTGTTTGTTCAAAAACCGCTCCGCAATCCTGCCCTCAATGTCCGAAAGGATCTCTTTGCTATCCGCGAACGAAGAAAAGTATTTCTGGATAGAGGCAAGGTAACCTTTCAGTTTCTCGTAGCCATCTTCCTCGATATGGAAGATAATGCCGCCTATATTTATGCTGATTGTCTTTTTCATGATTGAAATAATCGAATGTCTTTGAGTGATCAGTTAGGGTCAGGAAGGTTGCTTGAAGCCGTTTTGCTCAACTCTTCTGTGCGTTTAATCACGGTTTGCACCGAATCGGCGAGCTCGAACCATGTAGCCTGCATCGCGTCCAGAAAGACCTTCCCCTCATCCGTCAAAACATAGTATTTCCTGGGAGGGCCCGAAGACGACTCCACCCATTTATAATCCAGCCAGCCTGAGTTCTTTAACCTGGTAAGAAGAGGGTATAATGTGCCTTCCACCACCATGATGTGAGCGGACGTGAGTTCATCCAACATATCCGAAGCATACACTTCGCCCCGGGATATGATGTGCAGGATGCAGAATTCCAAAATTCCCTTCCGCATCTGCACTTGGGCATTTTCAATATTCATGTGGTTTCATGAGTTAATTTTAAATGAATATGTTCATGGCTAACAGATAGAATTTATACTTCTAACAATACAAAGGTATACACAGGTACTTTGTGATGCAAGGTACCATGTTAAAAAAATACCGGTGTTGGGATGAATGGTCAATTTAAATGGTGATCGGTTAAAATTTATGTGCTACTATAAGCCGCAACCGAATTAATACTCTTCGCTATACTCCGTCGGCTAAAACCGACGGTAATAGACTATCTTTTGCCGTCGGTTTTAACCGACGGAGATAGATAGATAGAGAAAGAAAGAAAGAGAAAAAATGATCATTAAATATGAAACTGCAATTATATATCATCGCGGCGATGGCCGAAAATCATGTGATCGGACTGAACAATCACTTACCGTGGCATTTGCCCGATGAATGGGCGCATTTCCGCAAAGTCACTGCGGGGAAGGCATTCATTATGGGCAGAAAGAGTTTCGAGGCGCCCGACGCGCTGCATTCGGAATACCGGAATGTGATCATTACCTCCCGCCCGCCCGCGCAGGGGAAGCCGCATGTGGAATATGCCAAAGATATTTCCGAAGCTATTGCGTTACTTTCCGATGAAACCGACGTATTCATATTGGGCGGTGAGAGTATTTTCAGGCAAATGCTCCCGCTGGCCGATAGACTGTATCTGACCATTGTACACGCACAAGTAGCAGGCGACGCTTATTTTCCCGCATTCGACCCGAACGATTGGGAATTGCGGAGTTCAGAATTTCATGGTACTGATAACGATCATCTGTATTCGTTTTCCATGAACCTGTACATCCGCAAGCAACGGGAATAGCCCCACGATCCTAGCAAGACTGACCTTGTGCATCAAAAATTAGACGATGACAAGGATTTTTACACTCACCCTACTCCTCCTTTGCTGCTTTGAAAGCAACGCACAGGAACGCTACGGCAACGAATGGATCGATTACGGGCAGACTTACCTGCGCATCCCGGTGGCGGAATCGGGCGTTTACAAAATTACCGCCGCCGAACTCGCCCGCGAAGGCATCCCCGTTGATTCGATATGGGCACCGGGCATTCGGTTGTTTGAACATGGCATGGAGGTACCCATCGAAGTCACGGGCGGACCATCGGGCACGTTAGGCCGCGATGGGCACATTTTATTTTCAGGTAAAAAGAATGACGGCTATGCGGATACGGCGCTTTATACCAGACCCGACGCCATGCCACATCATTACTATAACCTTTACTCCGACACCACCGCCTACTTCCTCACCTGGCAAAACAACAAACATGGACTAAGAACGACGTTCCCTGCTTCCGGCACCATTATCGACAGCTCGGCATTCCATTGGGAAGAGCCCACGCAGCTTTTTACCTCCCATTACCTTCCGGGCGGGTTCTTCCCCTCGGAAAGCGGCTATGAAACCGGCTCGCTACTCACCGCCTATGATGAGGGCGAGGGCTGGACGGGTCCTGAAACGGCCGAACATACGCCTTTTGAAATTGCCCTTAAAACCGATAGGCTCTTCCGCGAAAAGCGATCGGATATCGAGTGTAAAATACTCGTCGCAGGCTGGACGCCGGGCGTGCATTCATTTGCGGTATGGCTTGGCAGTGCGCAAAGCTTGAAGCGAAAATTAGCGGATTCGAGCATTAACGGCCGGGAAACCAGGGCAATTTCATTTAAAATACACCTGGAAGATTTCGATGAAACCGGACTGCTGACATTAACGCTCCTGCCCGTAGGCGGGCACGTGTCGGTCTCGTATGCACGCATTCGCTATCCGCAGGCAGGACCGCGCGCTGCGCCCGAACCTATGCATATCGCGCGTCCGCGCATTGTGAAATTTTCACGGATCGATCCCGGGACCGAATACCTCGTCATTACGCACCCGCTCATGCGCGTACCCGTGGGCCGGGTCGACGCGGTCGCGGAGTATGCACATTATCGTGCTTCCGGCGATGGCGGCGGGTATAAAACGGCGATCGTTTACAGCCATGAACTTTATGACCAGTTCAATGCCGGCCAACCCGGTCCGCAGGGCATCCGGAATGTGATCCGGTGGCTGCACGGCGAAGGCAATTTGAAATTCGTATTGCTGGCCGGCAGGTCGACCGATCCTCAGAAAGCGCGTAAAATGAAAGATTCATGGCAAACAGATATGGTACCGAATGCAGGCTGGCCGGGTTCGGACATCGCATTGGCTACTAAAAAAGGCGATTTCAATCCGCTCGTTCCGATTGGCCGCATTAATGCATTGAGCTCCCAACAACTGCTCGACTACCTGCGCAAAGTACAGGCCATGGAGGCGGAACCTGCAAGAGCGGCCTGGCGGAAACAAATATTGCATTTAAGCGGAGGAAGGTCGAAGGATGAATTGAATGTGTTCAAATCCTACGCCCAGTCATTCGAAAGGAAACTTGCCAATTCGCCGCTTGCGGTTAATGTCGCCACAATTTCAAAGCTGACGGATAACGCGGTCGAGCCGGTCCAAATCGATAAACAGGTTAATGAAGGCCTGGCCCTTGTCACCATATTCGGCCATTCCTCCACGGATGTGACCGACATCGATATCGGCCGTGCAACCGATCCCGCGCGGAATTACCGTAACCATCCGCGTTATCCGGCGGTAATCGTGAATGGCTGTGCGGCGGGCAGTATTTTTTATTCAACCCAAACATTAAGCGGCGACTGGATTTTCGCGCCTGAGAGCGGAGCCATACTCTTTTTGGCACACACTTTCAATGGCCCGTCGACCGCCTTGAAACGCTACACCGAAATCTTCTACGAAGTCCTGGCCGATTCCGCATTCACAAGCAAGCCATTCGGCATGATCCGGCAGGAAGCGATCCGGCGGAACCTGGCACGTAATCCCGGCATTTTGGACAGCATAACTGTACAGCAAATGACACTCCACGGCGACCCGGCCATTCGCATTTTCCCGTCCCTGCTCCCGGATACCGCCACTTATTCAAGCAAAGAAGACCTTTCCCCGATCATGCAGGTGTTTATCGACGAAAGGGAGCTCGTAAACGGCGACATGGTTTCCTCAAACCCGGCGGTCCGTATCCGCATTTTCGACGGTCAGCTTCCGGTCGTCGAAAACGATACCGCAATGCTGGCTGTCTGGTTCAAAAAGCAATGCGAAGGATGTACGGATGTGCGCATACCGCTTCGAAATGCAAGAGGAATGAATGTAAATGGAAAGTTCTATGAAATTATTTTTCAAACCACCTTATCCCCCGGCACATACCTGCTGACTGTCCAGTGCCGCGATTATACCGGCCATTCGGCGGCGCCTTACCAGATTCGCTTTCAGGTACCGGCACGAAACGGGCAGCTTAGCGTATCCGTCTCTCCCAATCCCTCGGGACAATGGTTTAGGTTCATCATTCAAAACGACGGGCCGGGCGGCGCCGGACTCGACCTGGTGGTCACGAACACGGCGGGAACGACGGTTTTCAGGAAACTGTTACATTGTCATACCGGCCGGAACGAGTGGTTCTGGCATCCCGGAACACTTCCGGCCGGACTTTACCACTACACCATCGGCACTGTGGAAGGTGCGGGCAACCCGGCATTCCCGTTCAGCTGCGCGCGCGGACATTTGCAATACAGCCCTTGAACAAGCCCGTGGAATGCCTGTTTTACCGCTATACCTCATTTTGTTTCCACAAAAACTTATTATTTTTGTCCATTATAAAAAAAGATATCCCATTGAAAGAATACGGTAGTAACGTACAAAAACTTGCCGACCACATCGTCAAGATCGAGGATAAGGCCAAGCGCACACTCTACGCGCACATCCTGGTCGAGCTTATGCGCCAGATACACCCCAACATGCGGGATAACCAGGATTATACCAACAAACTGTGGGACGACCTGTACATTATTTCCGGTTTCCAGTTGGACGTCGATAGTCCTTTCCCGCCTCCGTCCAAAGAGGCGCTCGGCAAAAAGCCGCTCCGGGTTGATTATAACCAGCAAAACCTGACGTTCCGCCATTACGGCCGCAATATCGAATTGCTGCTGGAAAAGGCATCGCAGACCGAGAATCCCGAAGACCGCCTCGCATTCGTTTCCTACATATTTCGCCTGATGCGTTCGTTTTTCAATGCATGGAACAAGGATAACCCCGAAGACAACGTTCTACTCAGCCAGCTCGAACAGCTCAGCAAGGGCCGTTTGAAAGAGGAGATCGACTACATCCGCAAGTCGGGGCCTATTGAAGCTGCACCGAAAGACCGCAACAACAACCAGGAACGCAACCGTGTGAACCAGATGGGCGGCAACTTCAAAGCCCAGCAAAGCCACAATTCCGACAGACAAAGCGGCAATAACCAGGGCAATCAAAACCGCAACCGGAACAAATTCTCTAACCGGAGCGGCAACAACCGAAATAACAACCGCAAAAAACCTGGAATGTAAGCTCCGGGTTTTCATTTTATACAGTCTCAACTGCCCAAAATCTTTATGGCATCATTCAAAATTACCGGGGATCGTCGTCTCAAGGGTGAAATCGTGCCGCAAGGCGCCAAAAACGAAGCGTTGCAGATCATCTGCGCCGTGCTGTTGACCAAAGAGCCGGTAACGATCCATAACATCCCCAATATCCGCGACGTAAACCAGCTGATTAACCTCCTGGGCGACCTCGGCGTACGCCGCACCCGCCTGAGCGAGACCTCCATCCGTTTCGAAGCCGACGATATCAACCTTGACTACCTGGAATCGGATTCGTTCCGTCAGAAAGCCGCCGCATTGCGTGGGTCGGTGATGCTGCTGGGGCCTATGCTGGCGCGTTTCCGCAAAGGACGCATTCCCCGCCCCGGTGGCGACAAAATAGGCCGCAGAAGACTCGATACGCACTTTTTGGGCTTCGAGAAACTGGGTGCGGAGTTCAGCTATGATGAAGAAGATGGGGGTTTTTACCGTGTCGACGCGGCCAATCTGAAAGGCACTTACATGCTTCTGGACGAGGCATCGGTAACCGGTACGGCCAACGTATTGATGGCAGCGGTAATGGCCGAAGGCACTACCACTATTTATAATGCGGCTTGCGAGCCTTATTTGCAGCAGCTTTGTAAAATGCTGAACCGCATGGGCGCCAAAATATCCGGCATCGCATCGAACCTGCTCGTTGTGGAAGGAGTAAGCGAACTCGGCGGGACCGAGCATACCATGCTGCCAGACATGATCGAGATCGGTAGCTTTATCGGTCTAGCCGCGATGACGCAATCGGAGATCACCATTAAAGACTGCCACATCCCCGAGCTGGGCATTATTCCCGATGTTTTCAAAAGATTGGGTATCCAAATGGAGTTCCGCGGCGATGATATTTTCATTCCCGCGCAAGAGCGCTACCGCATCGAAAACTACCTCGACGGCTCCACTTTGTCAGTAGCCGACGCCCCATGGCCCGGTTTCACGCCCGACTTGCTGAGTATCGTGCTCGTGACGGCTACGCAAGCGCAGGGAACGGTGCTCATCCATCAGAAAATGTTCGAAAGCCGCCTGTTCTTTGTAGACAAACTGATCGAGATGGGCGCGCAGATTATCCTTTGCGATCCGCACCGCGCAACGGTAATCGGCCATAACCGCGAGACGCAACTCCGCGGTATCCGTATGACATCACCCGACATTCGTGCGGGGGTAGCATTGCTCATCGCAGCGATGTCGGCCAAAGGCGTGAGCATTATCGACAATATCGAGCAAATCGACCGCGGTTACCAGAATATCGACACTCGTCTCAACGCAATCGGCGCGGAAATTGTAAGATTGTAAAACAAATGTCAGTCTGGGCGTAGTCGAAGGGCGGTGCACAGTATTCGCTGTGCGGACTGTCTTCGACTTCGCTCAGACTGACATCTTTCGTGTTTGTTCAAACTAACGGCTGACTCGCTTACTTCTTCTTCCCGTAGCTACACTTACTATTATCCGCCTTCACATAGTACGACTTGTAATTGGTCGCTTTCGGATCCATACAGCCTTTCAGGTCCAATATTTCAACCTTCCTGAATTCGACGGGATGGCTTTCGCTTTGCAGCGAAATCGAACCGTGATCGAGGAGCTTGCCGGCAATTTTAATGTTGGGATCGGTGTCGCCACTGACGTTGCCGCCCCCTAGCTGCGGCTTATTGTATTCGAGCACCATTTCTCCATTGGCAAAATGCCGGATCAGTGAATCGCCCAGCACGAGCACTTCGGCGCGTACCCATTGATCGCCATCGTAAGTTTTCGATTTTGAATTTACGCAATGCTGTGTGATCAGCTTACCATCCATCACCACATTCGTACCGGGCGTACAGAGGTTGCAGGTAGTGCGCGTTTTTCCGTTCCCGCCCAGCAACTGAACCTCGATCGACGCAGGAAAATCCTGGTCCTTGCCCATCGTGGCAGCCGGCTGTCCGTGCACCATAATGCCGCTGTTACGCCACGCCCAGCCCTCGCCCTTGGGCGCCTGCTCTCCCACGAAACGGTATTCGACGGCAATGCGGTAGTAGGAGAAATCGCCTTTATAGAAAATATGGCCGTATTTTTGTGCAAAATCGTCGTATTGATCGTACCGCACCACCATTTTCCCATCTTCTACCCGAAAGGTGTTGTTGTAGTTGTCGTTCAGTTTGTAGCCACGGATTTTGATATCCCAGCCGTCCAGATTCTTTCCGTTGAAGAGCTGCTTCCATTCTTGTTTGTCGGCATTCTTTTGTGCAAAGGCAGTCAAATAAATCAGGCTGAACAGGATCGTGAGTTGTAATTTCATGGATACAGGTAAAGTTAAGATTGCGTTGGCAGGATTTTGTACAACATTAATTGGATTAAATCACCACTGCCGTAAAGATACGACTTCACGATCCATTCTTCGGAGGCCGACACATATTAAAGACGCAGGTTTTTTGGGACGAAAAAATCGGAAGGTGGTAATGATTCGTAGCCGACTTCACATCAACAGGAGCCAGGGGCTCCGATTTCAAATCTCATGAGCGTAAAAACGACAGAAGAATCACCCTTTTCTGGTTTCGCCGCGACCTCCGGCTGCACGACAATACCGGGCTTTATTACGGGAGAAGCGGGCCGATCTGTGCGTAGAATATAGTTTGCCCGCAAAGCGCACGATCGCAGTGAAACGTTCCCGAACGAAAGCGGATAGCTATTTTCCCCCGGCGACGACCGTCAGCATATCGTCGGGACTCAAATAGCGGTTAGCCATTTCCATCACTTCTTCGGCTGTCGTGGCGTGGATGCGGTCGATATATTGATTGAAAAAATCGGCGGGCAGGTTGTCCAGCAGTAATATTTTGCGGCGGTCGGCGACCTCAAACGCGGTATTCAACGATCCCGCGAATTCACCGGCCATAAAGCTTTTTACAGTCTGCAATTCCCCGGCACCTACCGGCTCGGTTTGCAGCCGGCGAATCTCCTTTTTGATTTCGTCGATCGTTTGCTGTGTAAACTCCTTCTTCACATCCGTCCCGATCATGAGATATCCCTCGTTACGCAACGTCGCCAAATGTGACGAAATGCCGTAGGTAAGTCCTTTTTCTTCGCGGATATTCTTCATCAGCCTCGATCCGAAATAGCCGCCCAGGATTTCATTCGTGACGAGCATTCTGAAATAGTCGGGATGCTGGCGGTTAAAAAGCACGCGGCCCATCCGGATGGACGATTGAACGCTCTCCTGCCTCTCCACTACCGCCTCCTGTCCCTGATAAACGCCCGAAGGCGCATAGGATACCGCAGTACCGCCTGTGCTAACGGCGCCCTGGCCCAATGTTGCGTTAATGAGCCGGACATCCGCCTCCGAGACCTGTCCCGCGAGCACTACCGTGAATTTGCTATTCTTTATAAAACGCTCGTAATGTGCCTTCACAGCATCGATTCCCAACGCTTCGATTCCCTTCTCGCTCTGACTCTGCCCGTAAGGATGTTCATTCCCAAAAAGGCGTGCCCTGAACTCCGTGGTAGCCAGGTAAGCGGTCTTTTCCTTGTTTACCTTCAAGTTCTGAAGGGTAATATTTTTTAGCTCCTGAAATTCCTTTTCGGGAAATCTCGGGCTGCCGATCAGCTTTTGGACAACCGGCAATACGTCCGGCAAAAAGCGCGACAGGCAATACACCACGACGCCGACGCGGTCAGGGGTGTGGGTCATTTCGGTAAATGCGCCCAGGCGGTCGAAAGCCTCGCTGATTTCCTGCGATGTCATCCCGCCGGCCCCTTCCGGCAACATTTTGATCGCGAAATACGATGCCGCCACCTCTCTCTCGTACCAGCTGCCTGCTTCGAAAATGCATTCCAGGCGTACAACCGGCTGCTCTCCGATATTGATCACATGCACCGCCAGGCCATTATCCAGCGTGTAAGTTTGAGGGTCTGGCAGATTTACGGTTTGAATGACTTTGAAATCGGGGGCAATGGTACGGTCCGGCAACATGGGCAGCAATGAGTATAAAAAAACGAATGACGTTGCAATAACGCCATTCGTCCTGAAAAAATTAAATTTCTGGCAGTGCTTAGTTTTCGCTATCGCTCACGTCTAGCTTCTCTGCTTTGTTCAATGCGAGCGACAATGTGATACGCAATGTTTGTGCCAGCGGGCTTCCCTGAGTAGTCGGGAACATGTATGCGAAGTCGACGGCATATTGATCCGCGAAACGAATACCCGCACCGGCGGTAAAAAAGCGACGGTCGCCTTTGTTTTTATTTTCCCCGAAATAACCCGCTCTCAAAGCGAAGATATTGTTATACCAGTATTCGAGCCCCGTTGCGATAGCCACCTCCTGGATTTCCTCCTTGAACCCGTCCGGAGCATCGGAGAAAGAACCGAACACGCCTTTCAGCAATGGTTTGGTATTGATATTGGTCTTACCATCGGGAGTCGGCACCATGAGTTTGCTGAAATCGATGATGAAATTGAAACGGTTCCTTCCGTCACCTGTGTAGGACAATCCGGTACCGATTTTCAGGGTAGTCGGGATAAAGTTTTCGGTTTCCGAGCCCGAACCGTAGTTGATCTTACCGCCGAGGTTGGAAAGTACCGCACCCAGCGACCATACCAACTCGCTGCCGGTATCTTCGTTCTTGAATTCCTTTTTATAGTAAGCGCTGATATCGCCCGCAGCCACACGGGCAGGGCTCAAAGAAACGTTGTTTACCACCGCATTTCCGGCCAGGTTCGAGGAGATGTACTTCAACGTCAACCCCATCGAGAAGTTTCTTCCCAGCTGGCGCGAGTATGTTCCGTTTATTGCAAATTCGCGGGAGTTGAAGTAACCGACGTTGTCACCCGTCGCATTCCGCAAATCCAGTTCCCCATTATTGAAATAATTGAACGAAAGCGCAACAGCCTGGCGGTCGCCCAATTTCTTGTAGGCCGTAAGATAGCCGAGCCACATATCGTCGACCAGGTAACGCAGCCAAGGGGTGTAAGATGCTGAAATTCCAAAGTCTTTCGTGTTGTAAGGAAGCTTCGCCGCATTCCAGTAACTCGCATTTGCATCGGGGCTGAGCGCAACACCGGCTTCTCCTAACCCTGCACTTCTCGCATCAGGGGCAAATGTCAGAAAGGAAAGTGGCGATGCCGGAATTCTTCTCGTAGAATCCAGCTGGGCGAAAAGCGTACCTGATGTTAAAAAGAATAGTGAGGATAATGTAACAAAAAAAAGTTTCATAGAAATTGGATTTGCGATAGGAAGTGCTTTGTATCAGCTTCTTTAAAGGGTCAAAAATACAATGAAAGATAGTTTTTACTAAAAATTTGATAAGTTTTATTATCCTAAGGATTTCGGACAAGTCTCCCGGCTTTCCGATCCGAAGAATTGTCTTTTAACGATCTGATCCGTAACTGGTAAACGAGCGGTTCACCAAACGGTATCTTCCGCAGCAGCGGCGTCATGTCCCACATTTCCCTGATAACCGGCTCGCTATTATAATAGAGCTTTTTGTAAGTACCCAAAGGTTGCCCATTGACAAGCAATATATTAAAAATTAATTCTACGTCATCATTTACCCGATTGTGACCAAGTTCCAGCGTAAGGTCTTTCTGAAATGGATTGGGATAAATATTAAAGGTGTTGAGTCGTATTCCCTTGGCCGGGCCCACTAGAAACCCGAACGCTATTTCGGAGAAGTTAGTATATGTATCCCATACTTTTACGCGGACAATATATTTACCGGCCGGAAGGTTATTCAAAGGATAATTGATCGTACCCGCCTGATAATTATCCAGATCCGCTACATAATAGTCGTTCAGGACGACGGTAAGCGTATCGTTCAAAGTCATCGTAATGTCGTGGCCGATTCCCGCTTTCGAAATACTGATCCCGCTCTCATCGCTTATGCGCAACACCAGCAACGACGATGGCTCAACGGTGTCCCCGTCGCGGAAGGCAGGGGTATTCAGATAACCGGCAAGCTTTGGCGGAACGGAATCCGTTTGCTGGACCGCGCTTCCGCCCACGGTCACCGCCAGCTGCCCCGAGGCGTCTTGGGTACTGTCGGCGTTCACGGCGTAAACGCTCACCCTGCCTGTGCCTGTGCGATAATCGATGTCCTTCGGCATCTGCAGCGTACATTGCAAACGCCCGTTTTTCACCGACACATTACCATCGAAAAGCTTGCTTCTAAACTCTGTATATGTTTCAGCATCCCCTCCATTACCCAACGTACGGAATTCAATCGGCTTGTCGTAAATCACCAGCCGTGCCGTGCCGTTGAAACCCGCGTCAACTTTTTCGGTGCCCCGGTCAAAAATCTCGGCACTGAGCGTCAGCTTTTGCAATGCACGTAAAGTATCCGGCTTCGCTGTCCATCGGATACCTTTTCTGCCGGGCGCCAGCGTCATCGACGGATCCGCCAGCAGGGTAAAATTGCGGTTCAGGCTTCCGGCGAGCGCATTGTTTTTCGTGTAAACGAAAAAGTCGCCCACGCGCTGTTCGGGCCTGGCACTCAGTAACGCTTCATAAAATGCTTTGTTCAAGGCAAAGTTGGTGCTCGAATAAACGGGCCGGGTGGTACTGATCGCCCCTATCGCCGCTCCTTTCGGGCTCAGCACCATCAACTCGGCCCCCGACACGACGGCCGGGTCGTCGTAACGACCGAAATCGCAGGTTGCGGTGAGCAACAAAGGCAGATTATCCATTCCGCGGCTCGAAAGCATGTCCGACAGCGTCAGTACCTGCTCTTCGGCCCAGCCGCTGACGCCCCCGTGCCCGGTATAATTCAATATCAATGTACCGTTATCGATCGCATTCCGAATGGCGTTGTTAATGGCGGGCGCTTTCTGCCCCGCATCGGTCGTGGTCTGCGGTACTTCGTCGATAAACGATCTGGCCGAAAGCATCCGGCCCCGAATCAGGTTGGCAAGCTGGTCGGCGTGGCGCTGGTGAATATTCCCGTCCCCGTCGTCGGCCACGAACCGGACCGTGTTTTTCCATATCCCGAAGGATTTTTCGTAACGCATCAGCTTGTCGACCACGATTTTCGCTTCCTCGGCGGATTTTACGGGTAACCTTCCGATACCTATATCGACCGTGTGATCGCCGGCCGTATTCTCGTTCCATTCACCCTCGGCGGCATCCATAAAACCGAAATAGTCGTCGGAGGAATAGGTATAAACGGGGTTCAGCGACTCGCGGCTCTCGTATACCGGCACCCAGGCCGCCCGTTGTGCTTCCGACTGGTGATTGAGCAAATTCCGGTAGTCGTATGTCGCATCACCGAACAGTAAAAGGTATTTCAACTTGCCGGGTTCCTTCCGATAAAGCTGTCTGGTGAAATCCCGTATTGCGGTAATATCGGGCCTTCCTGAGGCATATTCGTTGTAAATCTGGTGGGTCGTAACAACAAGCACGTCGAGACCGTCATGTGTATTCCTGAAACCCGCCAGGCGGTTGGCCTCATCCGCCCAGGCGGGAGGTGTTACGATAAGCAAATCGGGCGCGGGAGCGGCGGCGATGTTCTGATTGGCGATACTTTGCCAGGCGGCGGGCGGCAATGCGTCCTCCCATTTAAAGCTAATGTACTTCTGAATATTTTTCGCGCCGCCGGAAATCCAGGAGAATGCTCCGGCAGCGTCCTTTTGTGAAATAACCAGCGGAATGAGCGGATTGGTGATATTCCAAAGGTTGAAACCTTCGGATGAACCCGCAAATTGATAATGCACGGTGTCGTCAGGCTGCGGCAAAAAGCGAAAGACCTGCTGGCCCTTATAATGCCTCAGCTCCCGCTTTACCTGCAAGCCGATGTAATCAAGGTAGGCTTCGGCCGAGCTTTGACCGTTGTTGTGGTAAGTTACCCGAATCGAAAAGTTGCCGGAGGCCGGCGCGTTTTTCAATATATAAGTATTCGCGGTCCGCAATGCCTTCACATCGTAAGTACCCGGGCTCACTGTTCCGATCGGCTCCTCGCCCGCCGTATTTCCGTTGACCTGCCATACAAAGCGCGTCGCTACCTGCGCGGCACCTATGGCCGACGTCCTCAGCTTAAAATCCGACGCCGGCACGACACCGGGCATATCAACATCTATGCCGAAACCCGACGAACCACCCAGATATTCGCCCCACCATTCACGGCCTGATTTAAGGGTATTGGAAGATTCCGATTCGTGAAACCAGTAGTCGTCGAACTGGCTCACTGTTTTGGCGGCCGTGACGGCCAGTCCGGCACCGGGCTTTATTCTCAGCCCGTTACTTTCGGTAAAAGTGAGGAAATAGAAACTTGAATCGGAGTAGTAATTGATCTGGTGCCGGAGTTCCGATTTCGCGGCATCGTATTGAATCAGGTGCGGGCCTTCCGCGTAGAAGTATACGGCGTCGCCTTTATCAAACTTCCCGTCGTCTTCGCCACTAACCCAGATCGCGTTTTCCTGCAACGCATTCACATATCCCGACCTATTGGATTGCGGCAGCATTGCGCCGCCATTACCATAGATGCGGATGCCCGACGGGCGCACGGAAGCGATATCGATACCCATTTCGGAAAGCAAATCCGCATCGACACGGTAAATCCCCGATTCCGTCACCGCCAGCTTAAACCACCGGCCTTCCGACAACACCGATTTTTGTGCATAGGAAAAAAAGGAAACCAGCAATGCCAGAAAGCCTGGTATTGTACGGGCCATTAGTTTCGGGGCATCAGCATGCTTCAACCAATGCATGAGCGGGGATCGTGTAAAGACGCTGAGAGGCGTTGTCCGTACAAAGCACACGCGTGCGCCTGAGTGTGCCGCGTGTAAAAGTCCTGTTCTGGAAAACGAAATTTGTACCCTCGTCCAGTTGGAACAGGCATACTTTGCCGGTATTCAATTCCTGCTCATCGTATTTTCTGAGCGCGTTAAAAAGTTTCTGGTCACCGCCGGTAGACGCGGCGGGATTTTGAGCATAACGAAGCAAATGCACCAGAATGTCTCCCGGGAAAATACTTTCGTGCATCACCGGCACCAGCAGTTCGCGAAACTCGTGTTTCCATTCGGCACCATGCGGGGCCACCCGCCTGCGGCGGCCTTTATATTTATAATGAACAACGCAATGCGCCACCTCGTGCAGGTAAGTAATCAGAAAGCTGTAAGGATTCAGATTGGCATTGACCGTAATCCGGGGAACCATGCCCGGTTTTACCGTAAAATCGCCCAGGCGCGTTCGCCGCGGGCGCGAGAGGGAAAAATCAAACCGGTGGGATCGATACAACTCCTGGCAATACCCGCTCGCCCCATCCGGCACATACGACGCCAAAGACACGTTTTTCATACCCGAATAAAAAAAGAAAAGCCCTACTTTCATAGGGCTTTTCAAGATTTTCGACTTGTACGTCTGATTACTTCTTAGTAGTATCAGCAGCAGCAGTATCAGTTGCAGCAGCAGCAGCTGTGTCAACGGCAGTTGTATCAACCGCAGGAGTTTCAACAGTTACAGCAGTAGTATCAGCTGATTCGTCAGCAGGTTTGCTAGTACAAGCAGCGAATGCTACCATCCCGGCAACAAACGCAAATGCAAAGAATTTTTTCATTTCTTGGGTGTAATTAAGGTTCGATACAAAGGTAATAGGATCGATTTGAATATTCCTAAATTTTAAGTTTGTATTTTTCCAAGAACTTAAAATTTCCTTAGAAAATTCTTAATTCACTTTAATTTATCCTATTATTTCCCCTATTCTCCCTAAACGCTCAACAATTTCTCGTTGTGAGCCCGTACACACGCGGCTATTTCGGGAAGCAGTTCCTGGTTGGCCTCGATACCATTACCTACCACGATCACATCCGCGCCCGCATGCAGCGCGGCATCGGCTTTTTCGTAGGAATCGATGCCTCCGCCTACGATGATCGGCGTGTCGACCGCCGCGCGTACGGCCGCGATGGTTTCGCCGGGAACCGGGAACTGCGCACCGCTACCCGCATCGAGGAAAATATTTTTGAGGCCCAGGTATTCACCGGCAAGGGCCGTACATGCCACAATGCCCGGCTTGTCGCGAGGGAGCGGCGTTGTATTGCTGATGTAGGAGACGGTCGTGAGCTTACCACTTTCGATGAGCATGTAGCCCGTCGGCAACACTTCGAGGCCGCTTCTTTTCAATAATGGCGCAGCAATCACATGCTGGCCGATCAACAGTTCGGGGTTACGGCCTGAAATGAGCGACAGCAATAAAATAGCGTCGGCGGTAGGCTCTATATGCAGGCTGCTTCCGGGAAAAAGGATCGCGGGAACGTCGGTATACTCATGAATAGCGGCGATCAGCTTGTCGATGGCATAGTTGGTAATGAGGCTTCCGCCTACGAAAAAGAAATCAACGCCATGCCCGGCCGCGTATTCGAGGAATGTCGGGAATGTAGAAAGGTTAATTTTATCCGGGTCAAGGAGAACAGCAAACGATTTCCTTTTTTCTGCTTTGCGTTCGGAAAGGAGGTCTGCGATTTGATGTTTCGCTGCTTTCATTCGGTTTTACGTTCGTCTTCAATAAAATGTTTCAGCTTCTGGCGCGCCCATCCCACAGCCAATGTCCAGGCTAAACTTTGAACGGCTTGTCCGACCGCAGACTGGGTTTTGATTTTGGAGACTTCCTTTTCCACGGGCTTCACCGGCTCCACCAAAATTTCCTTTTTCTTTTTCCCTTTCGGCAGCAATGCATTCATGACCAGGAAAGTGGTCACAACGACCCCGCCGATGACCAGCGCCTGCTTGCTATATTCCGTGGCGTCTTTTTTAAGCCCGCTCCATTGTGTTTCCAGTTTTTCGCGGTACAGATCGGCGTCCTGCAACAAACCTTCTTTGTCCTTGTCCGTATCCGATGAAAACGGCCTGGTGATTTTTACGGAAGAATCTATTGAAGAACTCATTTCATATCTGTTTAAATAGTGCCTGAGATTTTTTCAAAAGGAATCCAAAAATAGCAATTCAGAGAAACTTATTGCCAAATAAGCAGCCAAAAAGCATTTATTCCTCTTTCGTGCTGACAAAACGAACGATTATTTTCCGGATCAGTTTAATCCATGTTTCCCGCCAGATAATGGTAACTGTCAGTTTGATAATGAAAACACCGAGCAATATCACGAAGCCCAGGTAATCGCTGTGCAGCCATTTGTTCAGGAATGTCCCCAGCAAAATGACCAGCAAAATCAGGATCGTAAGACCGATACAAAGCAGAATCGCGGCGTAAATTCCCATTACGACGGCCCGCTCTATCTTGTCGCGGGTCTCGATCTTGAACAGGTCGATCCGCGTTTCGAAATATTTAAAAAGGGTATCCTTGATTTCTTCGAGTTGACTCAGCATAGCGGTAAATTTTCAAATCATGTGAAAACATTTTGTGCCTGACAACAGACTTTCTTCACATCAATCCAAAAACATACCAAGAATTGCGGAGACGACCGAAACGATCAAACCGAAGAATAATGCGGAAATAAAACCATCGACCCGAAAGCCGTCCACCAGCGACGCAGCGAGGTAAATGATGAAGACGTTGACGACAAAATAGAACAGCCCCAGCGTCAGGATCGTGATCGGCAATGCCAGGATTTGCAGGATGGGTTTAAGGAATGTGTTCAAAATACCCAACACAATGGCCACAACAATGGCCGTGCCCATACTCGCAACCACAACCCCGGGCACCAAATTCGCAGCGACGATGATCGCCAAAGTACTGATTACAAGACGCAGGAGTAACTTCATACGATTCCGGTTTTTATTGGTGACGGCTACGAAGTACGTCAATTACCTCATCTAAGTCAATGTTTTTTTGTTCGAGCAAAACGAGAAGGTGGAACAGCAGATCCGATACCTCGTTCTTGAAAAGATCGTCGTCATTATCCTTCGATTCGATGACAACTTCGACTGCTTCCTCCCCCACCTTCTGTGCGATTTTATTGATCCCCTTTTTGAAAAGGCTGCTGGTATAGGACGCATCCGAGGGGTTCAGCTTTCTCTCGCGGATCACATCTTTTTGCAGGTAATTCAAAAATGCGGCGTCGCCCGCACGTGTGTCAGCAATTTCCGGCTGGCTATTTTTTTCCCCAAAACAGGTATCCGCACCGGTGTGGCAAACAGGGCCCGCGGGTGTGGCTTTGATCAGCAATGTATCGCCATCACAGTCGGCCGCGATGTCGTTTACGAACAGAAAATTGCCCGACGTTTCACCTTTTGTCCACAAGCGCTGCTTGCTGCGGCTGAAAAAAGTAACCGTGCCCTGCTGCCGGGTAACGTCCAGTGCTTCGGCGTTCATGTAGCCGAGCATCAGCACTTTACCGGTATTTACATCCTGGATAATCGCCGGCACCAGGCCCTCGGCCGATTTATTAAAGTCAATGGTTGAAAACGTCTCGCTCATTATTTGATTGTTTCAATTAGCACATTTCCCGCCAGCCCCGCATTGTGCTTCCCGGCCGGCCGGTTCTCTGTATTTAATAAAACTCCGCGCCATTACCGGGTCATCCGGATCGGCAGGTCTTTGTTTTTAAGGTATTCTTTCAAATCGGGGATATCGATTTCCCGGAAGTGGAAAATGCTGGCCGCCAGGCCGGCGTCGGCTTTCCCGGCTGTAAAGACATCGTAAAAATGTTCCATGTTGCCTGCCCCGCCGGAAGCGATCACCGGAATATTGGCATTCCCTGAAATAACCGCCGTCAGTTCCAGTGCAAAACCGTTCTTCGTACCGTCGGTATCCATCGAGGTCAGCAGAATTTCGCCCGCGCCACGCTCCTCCACTTCCTTCGCCCAGGGTATGGAACGGATTTCCGTCGCTTTTCTCCCCCCGTGGGTGTGCACGATGTGCTCATGACCGTTTTCCGTTTCGATATAACGCGTATCGATGGCTACCACGATGCATTGGCTGCCGAATTCGAGCGATAGCTCATTGATCAGGTCCGGATTGCGCACAGCCGCCGAATTGATCGACACTTTGTCCGCACCCGCGTGCAGTAACGCCGACACGTCCGCAATCGAGGAAATGCCTCCGCCGACGGTAAAAGGTATATTAATGGTCTGCGCTACTCTGCGGACGAGGTCGATAAATGTCGAGCGGCCATCCACAGTGGCGGTAATATCGAGGTAAACCAGCTCGTCGGCGCCTTGCGCGGCGTACAATGCGCCCAGTTCCACGGCATCGCCAGCGTCGCGGAGGTTCACAAAATTGACCCCTTTGACGGTCCGGCCGTCTTTCACATCGAGGCAGGGAATAATTCGTTTCGTAAGCATATATTAAACTGAAAAACGCTGTAAATCGGCCAGGCTGATCCGGTTTTCATAAATCGCCTTACCGATGATCACGCCGTAGATATTCATTTCCGCCAGCTTTTCCACGTCTTCGATCCCTGCGATGCCCCCGCTGGCGATGATATTCAGGTCGGGACATTTCTCTTGCAGGTTTTTGTATAAATCAAATGACGGGCCTTGCAACAAGCCGTCCTTCGCCACATCGGTGCTAATGGTGTACTTCACGCCCTTTTCCACATATTCTTCCACAAAATCATATACCCAAATAGCGGTACCTTCCTCCCAGCCGCTCACGGCGATCTTCTCGTTTTTGGCATCCGCTCCGAGAATAATCTTGTCGCCCCCGTGGGTTTTGAGCCAATGTCCGAACAGATCAGGTTGCTTTACGGCAATGCTGCCGCCGGTAACCTGTTTCGCACCGCTTTCGAATACAATTTTCAGATCGTCATCCGATTGTACGCCCCCGCCGAAATCGATATGCAGCGAAGTTTTGGTGGCTATTCTTTCCAGCACTTTCCAGTTGACGACCTTTTTGGCTTTCGCACCGTCGAGATCTACCAAATGCAGCCTTTTCAGGCCCGCGTCTTCGAATTGCAGCGCTACTTCCAGGGGATTTTCATTGTAAATCTTCTTTTGACCATAATCGCCCTGTGTGAGGCGGACGCATTTGCCTTCAATCAGGTCGATAGCGGGGATAATGTGGATCATGGTTGTGGGGCAGGCGGTTATCTGAGTTTGAGGAAATTTTCGAGGATTTGCTGACCTGCATTGCCGCTGATCTCGCAGTGGAACTGGGCGGCGTAAAAGTTGTCCTTATGCAGCATTGCGCTGAACGGCGATGCGTAATCGCAGCTGGCCACCGTGTAGTCGCAGATCGGTGCCGCATAGCTGTGAACGAAATAAACGTAGGCATTATCGGGCAGGCCTTCGGTGAGCGGTGATTGATAGCCGGTGATATTGTTCCAGCCCATATGCGGCACTTTGAAACCCGGGGCCGCAGGGAAACGTTTTACATCGACATCGAAAATACCCATGCATACGGTATTGTTTTCTTCCGAAAACCGGCACATGAGCTGCATGCCTACGCAGGTCCCGAACACGGGTTGTTTCAATGAAGGAATCACCTTATCGAGGCCCACATTGCGGAGGTAGCTCATGGTGGTGCTGGCCTCGCCTACGCCCGGGAAGATCACTTTATCGGCGGAACGGATCTCGGCTTCATCGTCGGTGTAAAGATAGCTCGCGCCAATGCGGTCGAGCGCGTACATGACCGACTGCACATTGCCTGCATTGTACTTGATAATGACGGTTTTCATACCAATCTGTACTTGAAATCGACAATAAAAAAGCCCGATCTTGACAATCGGGCTTCTGGGATACTATGTATTCAACCTTATTACAACACTACTTGCAAAAACACATCACCCTAGACGTCCGAAAGCCATAAGGCCGTGATGCAAATGATATGTTTCAGCTGTTAACATGGCACAAATGTAAGTAAAATTTACAATAACCGGTCAAGAAAGCCGTAAATATTACATTAAAATTTGCTTAGAAAAATCTTCGTACCTTGCGGTTAACAAATGGCCCTGAACCATGACGAAACCAATCATTCTGCCACTATTTTTTCTGCTCATTACCTTGATTACCGTTGATTCCCAGGCGCAAACCAAAGACCTCGCCGATCGTCTTTACCAGGCACACCAAACCTTCCGCGAACAAGCCCTTACCCAGCGCCGTTTCAAGCAAAAAGATATTCTTCCTTTGATCTCGGGACGGGAAGGCAATGCGATGTATCATATCGAAAAAGTCGGAGAGTCGTTCGAGGGCCGGCCTATTCAGATGATCAGGATCGGGAACGGCAAGAAAAAGGTGCTGCTATGGACGCAAATGCATGGCGACGAACCGACCGCTACCATGGCAAGTTTCGATATTTTCAATTTTCTTGAAGGGAAAAACGATGGTTTCGACGAGTTCCGCAAGAAGCTGCTCGACAATACCACATTATATTTCGTACCCATGCTTAACCCCGACGGGGCGGAACGCTACCAGCGACGCACCATGCAGGGGATCGACATGAACCGCGACGCCGCCGCCGGCCAGACACCCGAAGCTCAAATCCTGAAAGGCCTTGTTGACCGCCTGAAACCCGATTACGGCTTCAACCTCCACGACCAGAATCCCCGCTATTCCGCAGGCCGCAGCCCGAAACTGGCGACGGTCTCGTTCCTGGCGACTTCATACGACTACGAACTGTCCGTCAACGACGTACGCCAGCGCTCAATGCAACTGATTGTGGGCATGAACAGGATTCTGCAACGATACATTCCCGGCCAGGTAGCCCGCTACGCCGACGACCACGAGCCACGCGGATTTGGCGATAATGTGCAAAAATGGGGTACCACATTGGTGCTGATCGAATCGGGAGGTTATGTAGGCGATCCTGAAAAACAGTACATCCGTCAGCTCAATTTTATGGCTATTTTGTCCTCCCTGGATAAGATTGCGGACAATTCACTGACGAAGGAAAACCGGGAAGAGTACTACAACATTCCCGAAAACGGCCGCTGGGTATACGACCTCGTCGTGCGCAATGCGACCGTGCGGCAATCGGGCAAGACGTTCACCGCCGACCTGGGCATTAACCGTAATGAGGTAAGCTATTCCAATGCAACCAAATTCTTCTATTACAGCAAAATCGAGGACTTCGGTGATCTCCACCCACAATATGGCAGCCAGGAACTCGACGCAACGGGGCTTACAATTGAAAAAGGTAAAGTTTATCCGACGGCCTATAAAAATATAAGCGAGATCAGTAAGCTCAATGCCCTGAACCTGCTCAGGGAAGGTTACACGTACGTACGCCTGGCCCCCGACGCCAACACGCGCGCCCTTGGGCTTTACTTCACCACCGCCCCGCTACATATACTCAGGAGCGGCCAGGCCGCCCCGTCGGGTACGCCCGGATTAGGCAATACAGCCACTTTTATCCTCAAAAAAGGGGGTAAAGTGAAGTATGCCGTCGTGAATGGTTTCGTACATGATCTGGACGATTTCAATACCGAAAAAGGACAAGGAATCGTGGAATAACTACCTGATTTTTAACTAAAAAGTACAATTCCGAAATAATTGACGCGTAACATAGGGTTAACATTGAGGTAACATTGGCAATCTACTTTTGTGTCGGAAATTTGACACCTTAAGATGAAAACCAACTTACTTACATTACTGTTCACCCTCACTGCCGTCATTACGGCGTTTGCAGACCCCGGTACGATCCGCGGGTCCATCAAAGACGCAAAAACCAAGGAGCCGCTTATCGGCGCCTCCGTTATGATAGAAGGCACTCAAATCGGTGCCGCCGCCGACGTCGACGGAAATTTTGTACTTTCCAATGTTCCGGTCGGAAACCACAACATCATCATCTCCTTCGTTTCCTACCAAACGAAAAATATACCGAACGTCAGGGTCGAATCCGGAAACACGACCGTTATCGACACCGAGCTGGATGAAGAAGGCAAGGCATTGCAGGAGGTTGTCGTTCGCGGAAACCGGGCTACCAACACTGAGGTGGCTGTTATCAGCGAGGTCAAACAGTTAAAACCGATCGCGGTCGGCATTTCGGCGGCGCAGATCCAGAAATCGCAGGACCGCGACGCGGCGGCGGCGATCCGCCGGGTGCCGGGCATCAGCATTGTGGAGAACCGTTTCGTGATGATCCGGGGGTTGGGCTCGCGCTACAATGCGGTGCTGATCAACGACGTAATTACACCTTCAACCGAGGTAGACACCCGTGCTTTCTCGTTCGATCTTCTTCCCAGCAATATCATCGACCGGATGATTGTCTACAAATCAGGATCAGCGGAGTCTCCCGGTGATTTTGCAGGTGGTGTTATTAAAATTTACACAAAACGCCGTCCGGACCAGAACTTTACAGACGGGGCCCTGACCATAGGGTATCGCGCCAACACTACTTTCCAGAATGTGCAGACCCATTCCCGAAGCGGTGCCAACTGGCTTGGATTATGGGGAGCCGACCAGACACTTTCGAGCGCGTTTCCGAAGCGCTCCGCGGATTTCAACACGCTTAGTTCAGCTGAAAGGGCTGCCTACGGCAGGATTTTACCTAACAGCTGGGCATTGAAAAACATCAACGTTTCGCCAGACGTGCGTCTGGCGTTCAACCTCGGTCGCCGCTTCGACATCGGTAATGTGGATGTGAGCAATATCACCAACATCAACTACTCGATGACCAACCAGTTTTCAAATATCGATTTGAAACTGTACCAAAATGGTTTGAATGCCAATGATGTTTTCGAGAAATACAACGATGCCAACTATGCACGTCAGACACGCATCGGCGTACTTCATAACTGGACGTTCCGCTTCTCGCCTGTTTTCAACCTTGAATGGAAGACGTTGTTTAACCAAATGGGCAATACCGAGACAGTTGCCCGTGAAGGTCAGCGTGTAATAGACGGATACGATGTCAAAAATTACTCACAGCGTTTCGAGAACCGCACCATTGTCACGACGCAGGTTTCCGGCGATCACAAGATCGGCGATCTGACGAAACTGAACTGGATTACCGGGTTTGGTTATACCGGCCGTTGGGAGCCCGACTGGAAAAGAATCCGTTTTCAGCGCAGGACTACCGAACCGGGAAGCGAGCCGGCCCCTTACCAGGCAGTAGCACCGATCGACCCGAATCCCATCGACCTTGGACGCTTTTATTCCAAATTGAACGAGCGCGTGGTAACCCTGGCGGTAAACGGGGAACATACGTTTGGCAACCCCGTCGATCGAGAGCCCAACAAGATCCGCTTCGGTATCTACGGCGAACGCAAGGACCGCGACTACTCTGCACGCTTCTACGGCTATACCAATGTAGGTGATGCCTCCGAAATCCTTCGCCGTGACATCGGCTCCATTTTCACGCCCCAGAATATAACCGGAGAAAACGGAGGCCTGACGGTCAAAGACGGGACAAAGGACCTGGATTCATATAACGGTATCAACAACTACTACGCGGCATATTTAAGCGGCGATGTAAACTTCGGTTCCAGGGCAATCCTGACACTTGGCTTCCGGGGCGAGTATAACAATCAGCAGCTGCATTCGACCGTCGTGAACCAACGGCAGGAACTGGTAAACAATATCGTGTTCATCCCGCTTCCGTCGATGAACTTCACTTACAAGCTGAGCGAAAAACAGAACCTGCGTTTGGCTTACTCATCAACCCTTAACCGGGCCGAATTCCGCGAAATGGCGCCGTTTACCTACTTTGATTTCAATCTCCTGGCCGACATCCGCGGCAATACCGCGCTGAAAACTGCAAAAATCCAGAACCTCGACACGAAATGGGAGTTTTACCCAACCCAGAATGAACTGATCTCCGTAACCGGTTTTTATAAGCATTTCAAAAACCCGATCGAAACATTCCTCATCCCTACCGGTAACGGACTGGCTTACACCTTTATCAATGCCGGTTCAGCCCAAAGCTACGGCGTGGAGGCTGAAATCCGCAAAGGCTTCACACAGGCATCGAGCCGTTTCCTGCAAAACCTGACACTGGTAGCCAATGCGTCATTGATCAAAAGCAGCGTAGACCTTGGCCAGGTAGTTGAAGGGCCGGACCTAAGTGGTGCGATTCAAAAATACGACCTGACTGGCATTACCGATAGCAAGCGTCCAATGGCCAATCAATCGCCTTACCTGGTCAATGCGGGTGTTTACTACGCCGAACCGAGCGGCTGGCAGTGGAATATCCTTTACAATGTATTCGGACAAAGAATTTTCGCGGTGGGCAATGTCGACAATCCAACCGTTTACGAAATGCCACGCAATGTAGTAGACCTGAATATCAGCAAGAAGTTCAAGAGCAATCTGGAATTGCGCCTGGGTATCCAGGACATTTTCAACCAGCCCGTGCGCTTCTCGCAGGACTTCAACCATGACGGGAAAATCGGTAAAGACGTGACCACCAAAGGTCCGAATGCCGACCAGGACATCCGCAAATTCAGACGCGGCAGCTATTTCACCCTCACGGCTGCTTACAATTTCGGGAGAAGAACCATTGTTCCATAATCCAATCGCAGCACCACCATACCGGATAAATACAGTAACAGCTCAATAAACCATCCAATTGCAAACAAACTTGAATTCACTATGATTAGCTTAAAAAACAAATTGTATTCATTGCTCCTTCTGGCAGGCCTGGTTGCAGGCATGTCGGCTTGCGACAACGACGACGAGCCCGACACAACGCCGCAGCCGGAATTGACTGTTACCGCTATCACTCCGTCTTCCGGGCCGGTAGGGACTAAAGTGACGATTACCGGTACGAAGTTTGACCCTACTCCGGCAAACAATACCGTGTTGTTCAATACCACGCAGGCAACCGTGACCGCAGCGACCGCGACTTCACTGGAAGTGACCGTTCCTGCTGGCGCTACCAATGGGGTAATATCCGTAACGGTAGGTGGCGTAACTGCGAAAAGCACGACAAGCTTCACAGTGTCCGATCGTACAACTGTTGAAGTTAGCGGTGAAATCAAAGCTAACACTACCTGGACAAAAGACAAGCTTTATATCCTGAAAGGCTTTGTTTATGTGACAGCGGGCACTACCCTGACCATCGAAAAAGGAACCATCATTAAAGGCGCGGGCAAAGAAGAGGACCCTAACGCATCCGGAAAAGGTGGCGCTTTGATTGTGGAAGCAGGTGCCAAACTGATGGCCATCGGTACCCCCGAAGAGCCTATCGTATTTACTTCTGCCAAGGATCCCGGCAAACGCAGCTACGGCGACTGGGGTGGTGTAGTATTGATTGGTAAAGCTCCCAATAACCGTCCGGCCTCCACTGCATTCGAAGGTGGTATCCGCGGAACGATCGGTGCAGGAACGGATGCCAACGACAACTCGGGAACACTTCAGTACGTTCGTATCGAGTTTGCGGGTATTGCATTGAGTGCAACGCCTAACTCCGAAATCAATGGTTTGACGCTCTACTCGGTAGGTGCGGGCACCGTAATCGACCACGTACAGGTTTCTTATTCCGGCGACGACTCCTACGAATGGTTTGGCGGAACGGTAAATGCTAAAAACCTCATCGCATTCCGCGGTTACGACGATGACTTCGACACCGACTGGGGCTTTACCGGTAAAGTTCAGTATGCGCTTTCACTTCGTGATCCCCAGTTTGCTGACCAGTCGGCTTCCAACGGTTTCGAATCGGATAACTATAATCCGGGAGAACCTGCAACCGGCGCCAACAACGGTTTGCCTCTGACAGAACCCATTTTTGCCAATGTGAGCCACTTCGTAACCGACAAAACACCGTCCACCGCTCAGGCTCCTCAGGGAACCGGACCATATCAGTCGGCGATGCACCTTCGCAGAAACACTGCGATCAGCATTCTTAACTCGGTTTTCGTTGGTTCGCCGGAAGGCCTTCGTTTGGATGGTACTGCAACCGGAACCTGGAAAAACGCCCAGGACGGCAAACTCGACCTGAGAGGCATCGTATTGTCGAACAACCTGACTCCTGTTGTTGGTAAAGGTGAAATAACAAACGATCAGGCTACTACCTATTTCAATACTGCCGCACGCAAGAACGAAATAAAAGACCTGGCTTCCCTGTTGTTGAACAGTGCAAATTTCAACCTGACTGCTCCTAACTTCCTGCCGCAAGCCACTTCTCCTTTGTTGAGCGGGTCGACCTGGGAAGGCAAAGGTACAGATGCATTCTTCACAAAAGAGACCTTCAGAGGTGCATTCGGAACTACCGACTGGACCAAAGGATGGGCTAACTGGGATCCGCAAAATACGATCTACAAATAAGCTTCTTCAAAAATCTTATATAATTGGTGTCAGAATTTGGAAAGGCCGGAAGCAGATGCTTCCGGTCTTTTTCGTTGCATTGCCGTAAAAGTTCAATGTCGTACGTAGCTTTTTCACCAGATTGTTGATTTGCACCGTTGAAAGAGATATCTTCGGGTTTATCTATTTTGTCTTGACAACTAAAATTGTCGGGTTTCACCTGTCCTAACCCTAGTTTAATGTCCGAGTTCCAGGCTTACCTCCAATTAGGTTTCAACCACATCACAGATTCCAACGGTTATGATCACATCCTCTTCATCATGGCAATCTGCTCGGTCTACACGCTGATAGACTGGAAAAAAGTAATCGTCCTCGTTACCGCATTCACGGCGGGCCATTCCATCACGCTGGCGCTATCCACACTCGGCTATGTGGCCGTCGATCCCGACTGGATAGAGCTGCTGATCCCGATCACGATCCTGATCACCGCCTTTCTGAATTTCTTCTATAAAATTCCGAAAGGCCCGTATGCGCCCAGGGAAAAACAACCCGCGTTAAGGTACCCGCTCGCATTGGGTTTCGGATTGATCCACGGACTGGGTTTCTCGAACTACCTGAGAGCGCTGCTGGGCAAGGAGGCGGATATCTTCAATCCGCTGCTTGGATTTAATGTAGGGCTCGAATTGGGGCAACTCATCATCGTGTTTATTATATTAGTCATTGCGTTCGTGATAATCGAGCTGATGAAGGTCCCGAAACCAAGCTGGATACAGATATTATCCGGCATCATTTTCGGCATGGCCCTCTCGCTGATCCTGAACAACGAACTATTCCGCACACTCACAGGCATGGCCACCGACTCATGACAACCAACTATTTATGACCAACCAATTATGAAAAAAGCGCTGCTCCCGTTACTATTTCTTCTGCTGGCACTCAGTGGCATGGCACAGCAATTACCCACTTCACCCAACTATCAGGCCAACGATCGTTTTGAACAATTGGGTACCGTTTTGCCCACTCCCAATACTTACCGGACCGCTTCCGGTGCTCCCGGTAAAGAGTACTGGCAACAACGTGCCGACTACGATATCAAAGCCGAACTGGACGACGAAAACCGCCGTATCATCGGAACCGAAACCATTACTTTCTTCAACAATTCCCCGGACGACCTGAAATACATTTGGATGCAGCTCGACCAGAACCTGTTCAAAAAGGACGGCATAGCGGCCATGTCGCGTACGGGCACTATCAGTGAAAAAGGCATGAGTACGGCGCAGCTGGCGGCATTGAACACCGGCCGCGGCTCGTCGCTGGATCCGGCGGTCGAATATGGTTACAATATCACCGCGGTAAAGGACAAGGCGGGCAAGGCGTTGCCGCACACCATTAACGGTACCATGATGCGCATTGACCTCCCGGCCGTCATGAAGCCTGGCACAAGCTTCGTATTCAGTGTGGACTGGAATTATAACATCACGGAATATTACGGCCGCAGCGGTTACGAGTATTTTCCCAAAGACGGTAATTACAACTACTTCATCGCGCACTGGTTCCCGCGCATGGCCCCGTACGACGACGTGAACGGCTGGAACCACAAGCAGTTTCTGGGCCAGGGCGAGTTTGCATTGATTTTTGGAAATTACAAAGTCGCCATCACCGTTCCCGCCGACCACATCGTGGCCGCCAGCGGCGAATGCCAGAATTATGCGCAGGTATTGACCGCCACTCAGAGACAACGCCTCAAACAAGCCGAAACTTCGAAAACACCCGTCATGATCGTGACGCAGACGGAAGCGGAAAAGGCTGAAAAACGCGAAAACAAAAATCCGGGCAAAAAAACCTGGATTTACAAGGCCGATAATGTGCGCGACTTCGCATTCGTAAGCAGCCGGAAGTTCATCTGGGACGCGATGCAGAGCGATGTTTACAAAAACGGCCGCAAGATCTGGTGTATGTCGGTTTACCCCAAGGAAGGCAACCCGCTTTGGGAGCAATACTCTACCCGCGCCGTGGAACATACCCTGAAATCCTACGGCGCACGCACCTTTGAATATCCTTACCCCGTTGCGATTTCATGCCATGCGGTAGCCGGCGGCGGTATGGAATACCCGATGATCAGCTTCAACGGCGGTCGCCCGGAGGAAGACGGAACTTACACCGAAGCGGTAAAATATGGCATGATCGGGGTGATCATCCACGAGGTAGGGCACAACTTCTTCCCCATGATCGTGAACTCCGACGAACGTCAATGGGCGTGGATGGACGAAGGTTTGAACACTTTCTGCCAGTACCTGGCCGAGAAAGAATGGGATTACAACTTCCCTACCCGGCGCGGAGAACCTAACCAGATTACGGAATATATGTCGTCGGACAAATCGGTGCTCAGCCCGATTATGGCTTCGGCGGAAAACGTCATCGGCCTCGGCCCCAATGCTTACGGCAAACCCGCAACCGCATTGAACATCCTCCGCGAAACCGTAATGGGCCGCGAGTTGTTCGACCACGCGTTTAAGGAATATGCCAACCGCTGGCGCTTCAAAAGCCCTACCCCGGCCGATTTCTTCCGCACCATGGAAGATGCCTCCGGCGTGGATCTCGATTGGTTCTGGAAAGGCTGGTTTTACGGTACCGAGCCTGTGGATCAGGATCTGGTGACGGTCGACTGGTTTAACATCGACACCCAGGACCCGGCTATCGAAAAGGAAATCGCCCGCCAGGAAGACGCCCGCAGGAAACTGACCATGAGTAAAATACAGGACGCCAAAACCAAAGACAAAACCGTTGTCGCGCAGGATTCGACCATGGCCGATTTCTACAACCGCTATGATCCGTTCAAGGTTACCGATGCCGATAAGCAGAAATACGAGCAATACCTGGCAACGCTGTCGGAAAGCGAGCGCCAGCTGATCCGGGACAATACCAATTTTTACACATTGTCTGTCAGAAACAAAGGGGGCTTGCCTATGCCCGTGATCGTGAAAATGGACTTTGAAGACGGTACCGATTCCGTGGCGGTATTCCCCGCAGAGATTTGGCGTTTCAACGATCAGCAGGTTAACAAGGTAATTTCCACCAGGAAAAAAGTCGTTCAATGGACGCTCGACCCCTACCAGCAAATCGCCGATATCGACACGGAGAATAACTCGTTCCCGCGCATCGCGAAACCAACCCGGTTCCAGATTTTCAAGCAGCAACAGCAGAAAAAAGCACCTAACCCCATGCAAATGCAGGGTACAGGTGCCGGAAAGATCAGTACAGACCCCAAAAATTAGCGTTATTCCGATAATCCTTAAAGCCCTTCCGAGCGTCATTCGGAGGGGCTTTTTTCATGTAAATTCAGAACAGAGTCTATGCAATTTCAAAGTAAGATTTATGTAATTTCAAAATTAACGTCATGTAAATTCAAAATAGGGTTCAAACTGCCACGAGGTCGATCTGCTGACTCAGAATGGCAAACCCGTATGATATTTTTGAAATCAAATCCACCCAAACCATTATGCCCGGGCATTTTGCAGGGCCTGATTATTTCAATGAGATCTCGGAGAACAGCACGGGCAAAAAAACTTTAATATATGGCGGTAGTATCAACCAGTCGCGAACGCAGTACATCGTAACAGGCTGGAAAAACATTTAAATATAAACTTATGAACATCGTAATTCTCGACGGATATACTTTGAACCCCGGCGACCAGGACTGGGCGCCCATTCGGAAGCTGGGAAACGTAACCATTTACGACCGCTCCGCGAAAGAAGAAATCGTTGGTCGCGCCCACGACGCGGAAATATTGCTGGTCAATAAAGTGGTGCTTTCGGCGGAGACGCTGGCGCAGCTGACGAAGGTCAAATATATCGGGGTGATGGCAACAGGCTTCAATAATATCGATATCGAAGCGGCCCGGAAACAAGGTATCACGGTAACGAATGTGAAAGCCTACGGCCCGGCGTCGGTTGCCCAGCAGACCTTCGCATTGCTGCTGGCCATTGTGAACCGCGTGGAAACGCATAGCCAGAGTGTGTTTGCGGGGGACTGGGTGGCTTCACCGGATTTTTGCTACTGGAAAACGCCGCTGAACGAGCTCGCAGGAAAAACAATGGGACTGATCGGGCTAGGCGATATCGGCTCTCAGGTGGCGAAGATCGCGCTGGCGTTCGGGATGAGCGTCATTGCACACAGGAAACATCCGGTGCCAATGGATAACATCGAAATGGTCTCGCTCGACGCTATTTTCACGCAAAGCGACGTAATCAGCCTGCATTGCCCGCTTACGGAAGAGACTCGGGAAATCATCAACCGGGAAAGCCTTTCTAAAATGAAGGCAGGGGCCATTATCCTGAATACCGGCCGTGGACCGCTCATCCACGAGGCCGATCTGGCCGATGCCCTGCGAAACGGCACAATCGCCGCGGCCGGCCTGGATGTGCTCTCCGTGGAGCCGCCAAAACCCGATAACCCGTTACTTTCCGCTCCGAACTGCGTGATCACACCGCATGTAGCCTGGGCGACTTTCGAGGCACGCCGGCGGTTGCTGCAAATGGTGGCCGGCAATCTGGAGAGTTTTCAGAAAGGCGCCCCGCAAAATGTAGTTTCGTAGGTCCTGATATGGAAAATCGGCGAATCAGGCACGTACACTAACAAATCCTGTTCGCCGCTCAAATAAACGCGTACCTTTACAGCGCCAAAACTGGCCTAGATTCTGATATTTCCTGGTTCGTTTTCAATTCACGTATGGGTATTTGTTTACTCCCGATTTCGTTTGCCTGTATTTTTACGATCTTTTTCCTGCGCTCTTCGGGAGCGGGAGTTTATACCAATCTGCGGCGGTCGCTCCTGCTGTCGCTTGTTACCAATGCATTTATTGTCTTTGCTTTTAACGAAACAGCCTCCTTTTTCAACGCAGTAAATACCACGTCGGCGCTCGCTTTCTGGACATTGGAGGCAATGGGCGTATCGGGATTGGTTTACTACCTGCATCGCTGGGGGAAAATAGACCTGGCCAGGCTCGGCGCGTTGAAAACTGCATTACGCCTGGACGGATTCGGTACAACACATCGAGCGGTGATTGTATTCGTGGTGTTGTTTTACATGCTGCCGCTGCTGTTCCTGGCGTTTTACGCCGCGCCCAACAACTTCGATACGCACATGTACCATTTGAACCGGATCCTGATCTGGACCTACAATGGCAACCTGGATCATTTTCCTACCATGCATTTGCAGCAGTTGTATCTCAATGTATTCGCGGAATATCTCGTGCTGGATACCGTACTGCTCGCCGGTTCCGATCAGTTTGCAGGGCTGATCCAGTACGGTGCATTCATAGGGTCGATCTGCGGGATCGGGCTGATCGCGAAAAAATTCGGACTGGGCAAGGATGGGCAATTGCTCGCCTCGATCTGCTTCCTCACGTTGCCGATCGGCATTTTTGAAAGCACCAGCACACAAGTGGACCTTTGCGCCTGTTTCTTTTTTATCGCATTCATTTATTTCGGTTTCGAATTGCTGGAACGCAAATCGGCGCTGGCCCTCGTGATGATGATGCAATCGCTCGCTTTCGGCGGCTTTTCCAAATACACCATCCTGATATTCGCCATTCCTTTCGCTGTCTATTTCGCCGTGCGGATACTGTGGCGATATCGCCTGGCCTACGCGGCGAAGGTGCTGGCGGTGGCGCTTGTGCTGATGGCCGTGACGTTTTCTCCTTTCTTTTATCGTAACTACGCCATTTTCGGGCACATCATGCATCCGCTCCGCGGCACGGTGTTCGCTTCCGAAGAACTGCCGGCCAATAAGCATTCGGTACTTTTTACATTGTCCAACGTAATCAAAAACGCAGGGTTGAACGTCGGCTTGCCCGTTACCAGCTTCAACCGCGCACTCGACGACAAAATCCGCTCGTTTCACCAGGCGATCGGCGTCGATATCGACGACCCGGATTTAAGTATCGACCCGTTTTCGGTGAAGTATTCCGTGCATGAGGACATGATACCGAACACGGTCCATTTCTGGCTTATTATCGCTGGGGGGATTTTGCTGCTTTTTGCGCCTCTGAATGCGGAGGTGAAATGGTTCTGGACCTGCTCGGCAATGGGTTTCCTGCTTTTTTGCACGTTAATGAAATTTCAGCTCTGGAGCACGCGCACGCAAATGCCGCTGTTTGCCATGGGCGCCATTATGGTAGCCTGCGTATACTCGCTGAAATTGCGGTGGGAAAGTATCTACCTGGTGATCTCCCTTCTGTTGCTATCCCTGCCGTTCGTATACGGTAATCCCAGCAAGGAGCTTGTTCCCATCAATTTCGTAACGCGGAAAGCATTGGGCCACATCCCGATTGCGATTTGCGAGAGCAACGCCGAGGCAGGCAAAATTTACCAAAAATACCTGAGCGACTATTACGAGTTCCCGGGCAAGGACAATTGTCACCCGTTGAAAGGCTGGCCGGACTATGCCGAAAGGCGGAAAGTCTTCGCACTGCTCGAAAAAGCGGGCTACTATGACCACGACCTTACATCCAATATCATTCACATGAAACGCGAGAGGGCCTATTTCCTGAGCAATCCGGATAATTACCTCAGTTATAAAAAACTGCTTCCCCACATCCCGGCCGACCGCAACGTAGGCGTAATGTTCCGCAGGAATGTGGGCTATTACCACTTCTGGAGCGCTACAAGCAATCGAATCGGGCGCGCCGGCCAGATGGATTATATCCGCTATATGAAGGAACTTTCCCCTCTCAAAAACGCACGGAGGGAATTTTGTTACGACTACATTCTTTCCGACGACCTGCCGCTCATTCATTCATCCGTTCCAAAAGAAAACATTGCCCACATTTATTCCAGCGAGCTGTTGTATCTGGTGAAACTTAAAAGGACGAGTTGCGAAAAGCATCTGTTCTAGTTATGGCAGCCCTTATTTTTGATTAATTTATCCAGGAATAATGAATTTACACTGGTCAAACACCTAATTTTAAATAACACTTTCTCAATACCATTCGGGACGCCGGTCCTTTTCAGTCCAGAAAAGCGCTGCCTGTCCCCAGATTTCTCCCGCCGCGCTTCGCAGTTGCCAGACGGCCCCGTCATAGATCATAAAACTGTTCCCGAACTTGTCGACCCTCGGGCCCGAATAGTTGTACACAATTCCGTCGCGGACGACAATCTCCAACATCGCGGCGCGCTGCGGCCGGTCCTGCGCGGAAGCACTCAGCCTGGAATGCACGGAAAGAATTTCGTCGGGCGAATATTTAAAACAAGACAAAGCATAATTGTTGGCATAAATGAAACATGGGTCCGCCTCCGCATTATGGGCCAATATCGCGTACGGCGCTTCCTCGTGAAGCCACCGATAGACATCCGAAATGCCCGGCGGTGCGTAAAGCGGCCTTCCGGCCAACTGGTGAAAGCAGTCGCTTATCTGCCTGATTGATATATCGTTTTGAACAGGTGCCATTGCGATTTTTTATAAATTTTTGAGACGCGGGTTCTTTCCTAAAACCTGGTTCGGGTCAACCGGCACTTCGATCAGCAGGGAACGGGACGATTTGTTGGTCGCTCTGTCCAGTGCCTCGTCCAGATTGCCAAGGTCCGGGGCCAGGCGTATCGCATCCCAGTTGTTCGCCCTGGCTATTCCGCAGTAATCAACCGCGTCGAGCCGGGAATGGTAATGTGCTGTTCCCACGTAAGGTAGAACCTTCCTTAATCCCTGTTCGACAATGCCAAACGTTTCGTTATTGAGCAGAAAAACGACCAATCCCAGGTTACTTACTTCCCCCAGCGAGCCGGAAAACAGGCGAAAGCAACCGTCGCCTGTGAACAGGAAAACCGGCCTTCGGGGCGCGGCGAGTTTTGCGCCTACGGCAACACCAAATGCGCCGCCCATTGCCGAACCACGGTAAAGGGAGTAAAAAAGGATATTGTTATTAGGCCGCTGGGTTACGTACTGGCGGTCCTTGTAAGCCAGACAGGTATCGTCGATTCCGATTGAGCCTTCGGGCCACCACCGGTCCAGCCGTTGATACAGCCCGGCCATATTTACGAAGTTCCCGTCGGCGCCCGCGAAAGGCAAATCGTTCAGGTCGGCGGGCGCTTTGTCCATAGGCACGTTGAAAAACGGACGTTCGCAGGCAGCGTCGATGAGCGTTTGCACCAGCAAGTCCAGGGGGGGCATTCAACTGATAGTACCTACCCGCGACGGCATGCCGCAGGCTGCTACCGACGAACCCGTATGCCTGAGGAATATTGCTGAGGTGAAATGTTACCGAAGCCGCTATCTTCCCGAAATTAACCGTGTACTCATCGGGACATGCGCCTATCATCAGCATTACGTCGTCCTCACCGAGTGAATTGTACAACGAAACCGCCCTGTCGTTCCCACCGAAAGAAATATAACCGTAACCGTAGGGATTTTCACGGCTAACGGCATTCGCGCCGTTGATACTCCATATGGTGGCCGCGCGGAGCGCTTCGCTGAGCCGGGTCGTCAGCGTACCGGCGCCGGGATATCTCGACATTTCTTCGCCAACAAAAATCACGACACGTTTGCCAGCGGTTTCCCGCCGGAATGTGGCCACGAACGCGCCTGAATGGAGATTCTCCCTCACCGGCCTCCTGGTAAGAGCGGGGGCGGGGTACCAGTCCATCTGGGCAGTACTTAGCCCCTCATTGTCTAAAACCAGTACCACGGGCTTCGAACGGTCCAATTGGTCTTTTGCCCGCGCGAGCTGATCGCTGATAGTCAACTTATTATCCAGCACAAACACCGAATCCGGCAACTCGGCCCGGAGCTGCGTCAGTATATTGCTGCCGTATTCGCTGGTATCCTGCAACGGGGCGAAGCCCGTCGTGCTTCTGTTTGAAACCGGAACGATATAGACAGCGGGAATATCGTGCAATTTCGCGTCGCTTAATCCGCAGCAGATGAGCTTCGTTGCGGCGCCTGTTGTGGCCACCGACACCGCGACCTTCCCGCTCGCCAGGTAATAGCCCAGCGGAATAAACCCTGCCGTATATTCGCCGATCGTCAGGAAAGAAGGAATTTCTGCACCTCCCTCATAGAGTGGGTCCAGGTATTTAAGCAGGTGGATAACTCCACCGCCGTTCACACCGGCATACAAATTGATCCCCCAGTCGCTGAGTGTATCGATGATAATCTGATAGCTATCCGGACCATATTGTTCTTCAAGGCTACTGATATAAGGGAAGGTTTCGCCTGCTTCAAGATTCATGATGTTGTTTTTGTTGAGTCAAATGTTGTTGCAAACCTCTGCCCATACCTGTGGCGGGCTGTTAAAAATTCTAAATCAGAGTGCGGTGGCCACCTGACTGTTTCTGATCGGTTCCGAATCGGTTGCGCACAAATGTAGAAATAGTTTGAGACATTATTTATCAAACTATTATTATTAAATGTGTAGATATTAGTCTACAAATATCTCTACTCCTACGTATTAGCTAAAAGTGGGGGTATGCTGGTACGACCTCAGTCATACCGCTGAAAGAAAAACAGAGAGGATTCCCGATTGGCCTTTTAAATCACGGCTTTCTCTTCCTTACTTATAAATTCTGCCGTTTTAACTCCGCCACGGCATAATCAGCCGCTCTGGCCGTCATGGCCATGTAGGTAATGGATGGGTTCACACAGGCGGAGGATACCATTGCCGCGCCATCGGTGACGAACACATTTTTGCAGGCATGCACCTGGTTGAATTTATTCAGCACGGAGTTTTTCGGGTCCTTACCCATACGTGCCGTGCCCATGTCGTGTATGCCCAGGCCCGGATGCGTGTCGGAGCGGTTAAACCCGGTAACATTCTTAAAACCGGCGACTTCGAGCATTTCCACGGCCGAGGCCATCATATCCTTGCGCATTGCCAGCTCGTTTTCACCGAATGCGGCGTCGAAAACGATCAACGGAATGCCCCATTTGTCTTTTTTGTCTTTGTCGAGGAACATCCGGTTAGACGGATCGGGCAGGATTTCCCCGAAGCCGCCGAATCCCATTGTCCAGGTGCCGGGACGCGACATATCCTCCTTGAAACTGGCGCCAAAACCATTCATCGTGATCCCCCGCTTCCAATCCGACTTGCTTGCGCCTCCCTGATATCCGTAGCCGCGCAGGAAGTCCTTTTTGTCGGTTCCCCAGTTCCTGAAACGCGGGATGTATAGTGCATTAGGCCTTTGGCCAAAAATATAGTCGTTTTCAAAGCCCTCGACCGTCGCATTCGCGCCCACGCCCAGGTGATGGTCCATGATATTCCTGCCCACCTGGTCGCTGTCGTTACCAAGCCCTGTGGGAAAACGGTTGGACTTCGAATTCAGCAAAAGCGCCGCGGTGTTCATCGAACCGGCATTCAGGAATATGATTTTCGCAAAAAACTCCTCTACGGCCATCGTATGCTGATTGATCACACGGACCCCTTTGGCGCGATGCGTTTTTTCGTCGTAAATAACCTCGCTGGCAATGGTATCGTGCAAGACCGTCAGTCTGTTCGTCTTGCGCGCTGCTGGTATGGAGCCCGACAATGAGCTATAATAACCACCATAAGGGCATCCACGGGCGCATTTGCTGCGATACTGGCACGACGCCCGCCCGAGATCCGTGTGCCAGGGCTGCGGCCTGGTGAGATTGGCGACGCGGCCGATCGTGACCGGCCGTTTCAGCTTTTTCATCATCGTCTCCCTGAAATACCGCTCCGGGGCGCTCATCGGCATCGCCGGCAGATAGTGGCCGTCCGGCAAAACTTCCCAGCCCTCGGCCTGACCGCTGATACCGACAAACTTTTCGACATGCGTATACCAGGGTTCCAGGTCCTCATACCGGATCGGCCAGTCGATGGCGATGCCTTCTTTCGCATTCGCCTCGAAATCCTGCCGGTTCATCCGGTACGATTGCCGGCCCCAGTGCATCGACTTCCCGCCTGTATGATATGCCCTGATCCAGTCGAAAGGGCGTTTTTCTATATAGGGGTTCTGTTTATCGTCGGTAAAGAACGGACCGGTTTCCTCATTGGCCAGCGTCCCGAAACGGTTGTTCGCCCAATATTCTTCTGCCGAATGGATCGACACCCTTCCCCTGTGCTCAAACTCCCACGGGCCTTTCGTGGCTGTGTCGTAATCTTCGATGTGCTTCACTTCGCGTCCGCGCTCGATCATCAGCACCTGCAGGCCTTTTTCGGTCAATTCTTTGGCGGCCATTCCGCCCGTCATTCCCGAACCGACCACAATCGCGTCGAATGTATGTGCTTTATCCGATTTTAAATTCAAGTTCATGGTGAGCTGGCGGCTAGTATGCGAAAGATTTCTGATTGGGCTTCATTTGGATCATTTCCAGCTTTCCGGGAATCGGGACGTATTCAAAGGACGATTTGATCCCTTGCTCGGAAGTGAAGTAACCCAGCATCGTGAGCTCCTTTATCAACCGCCAGAACGGTAATCCTTTCGCCTGCGCCGCCATCTGCTCGCGGTCTTCATTATCCCCCATTTTGGTCTGCTGTACCTGATAGGCTTTCATTTCCTCGACGGAATCGTTCTCGACCTGCTTCAAGACTGTCGTTTTTTGCTCCGTATTCAGGTTCAGGAATTGCTTCTTTTCCAGATTACCCAGTCCTTCCAGAAAACTCTTGTGCTCGGGTGTTTTATAACAATCCTGCAACATCATCACGATGAACGCCGGAACGCCCACATCCTTCGCGCCGGGTGTCGCCGTCTTTGGAATGATCATTTCAGCCACCTCCGCGACGATCAGCTTTTGGTTTTCGGTCAAAGTAAAATCCGTCCCAAAAGACGGAGACTGCTCATAGTCTTCCCACCGTTTCATGGCCAGCAAAGTCGGTGCGGAAAACGCCCCTCCGAGCATGGCCGCAACCTGTGTAATAGCAGTTCTTCTGTTCATTGATCCGTTCCGGCGGGGATGATTGAGTAAAATGCAAAGCGAACGACCTTAAAAGCTTCGCGTTCCTGACGTTTACCCATATTGGTCCAAGCTAAATCTCCCGCCCGGCCCTGGACCCCGAATGCGCTACAATGTAATTTATTGCATATATTTCAAGACAATTCAGACATTCTAAAACCTAAAATCAGCTAGTCATGAAGTTCAAACTCATTTTATCGCTTTTGCTTTTGACCACTTGTTTTGTCGCGTTCAGTGGGGAAAAGCAATCCGGAAAACCTGAAACACACGCCAATGCCGAGGAAAAAGGCCTAATTAAAATATCCGTCATGTACCCTTATGCCGAGGGCAAGACCTTCAATATGGAGTATTACGAGACGAAGCACATGCCCATGGTGGCCGGTTATTTGGGCTCGAACCTGGTAAAGTACACCATTGAAAAGGGCCTTTCCAGCGGTATCCCGAACCAACCCCTGCCTTATATGGCGATCGGCACGTTCTATGTAAAAAATTTGAGTGAATACCAAAAAGCCCTTGCTCCAAACAGGGACGCCATCCGGGCGGACTTTGCGAATTATACTGATGTAGTGCCGGTGATTTTGGTGAGCGAGGTGGTACGGTAGCTTTTTCGAATTTACGTGTCATGCCGGTAAAATATCCGGCGACTTCAATACTTCATAAAAAATGGTTAAGTGAAAAAAAGTCTAGGGCGCATCCGGGTGAGCGTCGAGCCGTTATCAAACTCCTTATCGTCTTCAGCTTTTGCCAATGGCTTGGATGCTAATGTTTTGCTTGTTTGGTCTGCGAGAATGAAAAGTTGCTTATCAGGATGAAAACAACAAATATCAACTGTTTCATAATGACTTCCATTTATAACTGGCTTCTGCGCATTATCCCGGTTAAGCCATTGCGGTGGTACGGGAAAATACCAAAATTAATAGCTATCCATACATTCTTCCCGGGGCGGCACCAACTAGGACCTCGGGACGAACTAATATCGGAGTGAAACCCTATCAGAATTTCAGCTACAAAATGTCGCCGTTCTCATTTACCCTGACAAGATACATGGAGCTTTCTTGGTCATTTGGACAATCTTTGTAGCTGATGCCAACGAATAAAATTGAGTTGTCTTTCAACTGAGAAGCGAAAGTGCCGAATCCACGTTCCGGGAAACATGTTTTGTTGCGTCTTCCCAAGCGTTTAGTCCATTTCATGACTCCTTTTTCATCAAAAAGCGTCAGCAGTAAGCCATTCCAATGCGTAAATCCTGAACCGGTAACAAAGTGTCCGGTTGAAGTACTGCTTACCCAATTTGAATGGTCTGAAGGCATTGGGAATTCATTTGAAAACTTTCCGTCAGCATTCAGTAATGTGAATGTAGGGCCGGGACCGTTGGTAAATATATAGTTTTCAGTCGCTGCTATACAGGTACCGCCGACCGAGCTCATTGGCTCACGTAGCCTGGATTTACGAAATGTGAGCTTGCCCGAGAAATCGGTTTTCAAAACGACCAAAGAATCATAACAGTTGGCGCAACCATTTAAACTGGTGCCTGATGCGGCAAACTGGTATCCGTCGGACAGTGGAAGAATATTTCCTGCGCCAAATACGCGCTCCTCATTGAAAATTTTTCTCCACGAAAGGGCTCCATCGGCATTTAGTTTAATCATGGATGTAAAACCCATTTCAATGCCGTAACCTTCTAGTTCACCTTGCTCCTCGGCAATAACAACAAGTCCTCCGTCGGAAGTACTCCGTATATCAATAGATACACCCTGATTCAGTGGGTACGATTTCGTCCATTTAACATTTCCGGCACTGTCGGTTTTCATAATGCGTAGCGGCCCCCGATAATCGTATTCATCCCAACTTCCAGCCATTAAAAGTCCTCCGTCGAGCGCGACATCGATTTTGCGATAGACGATACTATGATTATCTGACCAGTATTTTGTCCATCGTAGTCTCAGGTTTTTATCGAATTTGGATAGATACAGCTTTGCCTCCGTCTTACTATTTGTATTGCCTATCACGTAAATCGAACCATCCGGAGCCTCGACAAAATCTGTTGGCCTGGTAACCGAAAGCAGATCGACATAACGTTCCTTGATCCGTACCGTGATCTTTTTGTTAAGCACGACCGGAGTTGTTCCTGGCCTGGATACAGTCAGTTTGATTTCGTATTCCCCGGGTTCGGCGTAGGCATGTTTTTCGTGCCTGCTGCTACTCGTGTTACCGTCTCCAAAATTCCATTCGTAGGTTACATCAATCGAATCAGAGCAGTTTGTAAAAGTGATCAGTGAGTCGATTGTAAAGTCCTCGACTGGTGAAAGATTAAAGCAAACTGATACTTTTTCTTGGAAAGGGACCGGTATTTGCTTGTCTTTTTTACAGGATGGAATGATTGTAGCAAGAAGCAGAACAACGCTAATATAACGCATACAGAGGTGAGGTGTTTTCAGTAAACAAAACTATGGAAACTGGTAGTCACCGCAAAACACATTTCTATTAAAAGCTCGGGCAAACCGCCACTTTCGTGCTTACGATTACATGGCCTCACCAAATGCCTGCGAAAACGTGTATTTTTTGACATTTTTGGCAAACAAAAAGCGCCAATCTCACGAAAGGCGCTTAATTCTGTGGTCTCGTAGGGATTCGAACCCCAAACCTTCTGATCCGTAGTCAGATGCTCTATCCAATTGAGCTACGAAACCATTTCCGAATCGGACTGCAAAGGTAGGTGATGACTTTTGCAGTAACAAATTCTGACGGGTAAATTTAGGAAAAAAATTTGGAATACTGCTTAAATGCCCTGAAAATCAGCCTTCCTTTTCTCCAAAAAAAGCGGCAATCCCTTCTTTCACATCCTGCGTCCCGAACAACATTTCCTGACTTTCCCGCTCGTTTTCTAACATTTGTGGCAGGTTCGAATGCATCGATTGGTTGAATGCATGCTTCATGGCGCCGATGGCCTTCGTCGGGGCGTGGCGGTAGTGCTGGAGTTGCTTTTCCACCAGGGCGTCCAGGCCTTCTCTTTCCACGCATCTGGCGATCAGGCCGATGTCGTGCGCGTGGCTGGCGTAAATGCGCTGGGCGTTCGTGGCGAGGTCGAAGCTGCGGGCCAGACCGATCAATCTTGGCAGGAAAAATGTCGCCCCGGCGTCGGGCATCAGACCGATTTGTACGAATGCGAAACTTAAATAAGCATCGTCGGCCGCAATCACCATGTCACAGGCCAGCGCCAGTGAGCAGCCGGCGCCTACGGCCAACCCGTTCATGCGACAGAGCACAGGTTTGGGAATGTCGCGGATGGCGGTGATCATCGGCTCGTAATAGTCGCGGAGGATTTCGGCGGCGCTTTGGCCTGAGGCGACGGCTTCTTTGAGGTCGGCACCGGAGCAGAAGGCCTTTTCGCCGGTGGCGGTAAGAAGTACTACACGTACGGAATCGTCGTTGGAGGCGATCCGGACGGCGCTGGTAATTTCACTAATGAGGGTCGGACTCAATGCGTGAAAAACGTCCGGGCGGTTGAGCGTGATGCGGACGACGCCGTCGCTGTTATCGAAAATAAGGTTTTGATACATGCCGTGAAGTGTTTTTCGTCAAAAGAAGAAATAAACCGTGCCGCTACTGACGAGCAGGCCGCAAAAGATACCGGCGAGGAGCTGCGACGGCGTATGTGCGTTCAGTTGCAGGCGCGCGCTCATGAGCCAGCCACCGATCAGGATAGTCATCAGCAACGGCGCAAGCAACGCATTTTCATCGAAACGGATTATCAGGCCCGACAGCATCCCGATTACGCCGCCGATACCGGTAGCATGTGCGCTGATCTTCCAGAAATAGCTCACCATCGTAACCACGACGAGGGAAAGGGTCACACCGGCCAGAATGACGGATATCTGCGGCGCCAGCTCGCCGATTGGCTGCAACTGCCAGCCAAACAGATAAGTGGCGAGCCCGTAAATGATCACGCAAGCGAGATAGGGAATGCGGCGCTCGGTGGCATCTTCCACGTACAGCGAGGTAATCATGCCCATCTTCTTGAAATAAAACATCATAATGGCCGGCGCAATGAAGGTATTCAGCCAAAGGAGCAGCAGCAGGCTCCCCAGCGCCGGCATTTCGAACGCGCTCACGCCTACCAGGTCGGGGACCAGGAAAAAGAGCAATGCAAACAGGTATGTAGTGAGTATCAGCGGGTGGAAAACCACCGACAATAGGATGGCAAGTCGGTTATTCAAAGTAATCGGGTCTTTAATCAGGATGATGCGGGCAAAATTACGTTGAAAACCAGACTGTACAATCATTGCGTTCCCCAGAAAAGTAAGTTCCGGTCCCACAATAGGTTTTCGGGGCCGAATTTGTAATTTTGCGCCTCATTCGTAAAAAACCGGGTATTGACCGGCTTACATTTTAAAGATTGAATTGAAAAATGGGACCGTTGCAAATCAAAGACATTTTACAAACTGCGCCTGACAACCAATCCGTTGTTGTAAAGGGCTGGGTAAGAACAAAAAGAGAAAGCAAAAACGCGATCTTTATCGCGTTGAATGACGGCTCGACCATTCATAATATCCAGGCAGTGGCTGAGCCCGGTCAGTTTTCTGCCGAATTACTGTTGACAGTAACCACCGGTGCATGCCTTAAAATAACCGGCCAGCTCATCGCATCGCAAGGCTCGGGGCAAACGGTGGAAGTCAAAATCTCCGACATCGAAGTTTACGGAACCGCCGACCCGGAGCAATATCCGTTGCAACCCAAAAAGCACTCGCTGGAATTCCTGCGCGAGATCGCCCACCTGCGTCCACGCACGAATACATTCGGCGCGATCCTCCGCATCCGCCACGCGCTGGCATTCGCCGTGCACCAATATTTCAATGAAAAAGGCTTTTTCTACCTGCACACGCCCGTAATTACAGCTTCGGATGCGGAAGGTGCGGGAGAAATGTTCCGGGTGACGACGCTCGACCTGAACAACCTGCCGCGTACAGACGACGGTGCGATCAATTTCAAGGAGGATTTTTTCGGCCGGGAGGCCAACCTCACCGTTTCCGGGCAGCTCGAAGGCGAGCTGGGCGCGATGGCGCTTTCGAAGATCTACACCTTCGGGCCGACGTTCCGTGCCGAAAACTCGAACACGACGCGCCATTTGGCCGAATTCTGGATGATTGAGCCTGAAATGGCGTTTTTCGAGCTGAAAGACAATATGGACCTGGCGGAAGATTTTGTCAAAAAAGTGATCACCTATGCGCTGGTGAATTGCAAGGATGATCTGAGTTTCCTGCAAAACCGTTTGGCGGAAGAAGAAAAAAACAAGCCGCAAAACGAGCGCTCGCTGCCATTGCTGGAAAAACTGGCATTCGTGGTCGACAATCCGTTCGAGCGACTGACCTATACCGAGGCCATCGATATCCTGTTGAAATCGAAGCCGCATAAGGAGGGCAAATTCCAGTTCCCGGTGGGCTGGGGCATCGATTTGTCGAGCGAGCATGAGCGTTACCTCGTCGAGAAGCATTTCAAAAAACCGGTGATCCTGACCAACTATCCACGCGAGATCAAGTCGTTCTATATGAAACTCGATGATGACGGTAAAACGGTACGGGCAATGGACGTGCTCTTTCCGGGAATTGGCGAGATCATCGGCGGCAGCCAGCGCGAAGAAAATTACGATAAGCTGCTGGGCCGCGTGAAGGAAATCGGTATCGATCCTGAAAACCTGTGGTGGTACCTCGAAACCCGCAAATTCGGTACCGCGCCGCATTCGGGCTTCGGGCTGGGCTTCGAGCGCCTCGTGCAGTTCGTAACCGGCATGGGTAATATCCGTGACGTAATTCCGTTCCCGCGTTATCCCAAAAGCGCAGAATTTTAATTCTACAAGCTGTTACCTTTTTCATGGCTTTACGTAAAGAGTAAAGCAGTTAGTGTAAGTTTTATTTAAACCAACACGCACATGAAAAAGACAATACAATTCTTGCAAAGCAGTATTGTGGCCATGGCCGCGATGCTGCTTTTTGTTTTTAATGCCCACGCGCAGGAGCCGTTCCATGTCAAATGGGCGATGGATTACACCCAGGCCGGCGTTTCGGACCATGCCAATTTCACTCCAACCGACGCGTTACTTGCCGGCGGGCCCAACGACTTTACATTACCGACAGTTTACAGCGCAATTGGCGGAGCTATTGTAGTCGGCTACACCACAAGGCCATGGCCGGTGAGTTTTTCGGCCTCGCGTTATATGGAATTCTCATTGACAGCGAATTCATTTAAATATAATATCACCTCCATTTCTTTCCGCCTCCGCCGCTCAAACAACGGCCCGTCCAATGTCAAAATCCGGACAAGCATTGACGGCTTCGCGAGCGATCTGAGTGCGTTTGCGATCGGCAGTAGCGGGATGTTCACCAACTGCAACATTCCGGTAAGCTACAACAACCTTTCCAACAACACTTTCTCGTTCAGGGTTTATGGCTATAATTCGGTGGATATTCACGGCACATTCGGATTTGATGAAATCTCAGTCAACGGCAATGTTCTGGCTATTATTTTACCCGTAGACATTGCCTATTTCAAGGGCCATTCGGAAAACGGGCGCATTGCATTGGACTGGGAAACCACATGGGAAAAGAACACCCGCGAATTCATAATCCAGCGCAGCGGAGACATGAAGACGTTCACAACGATCGGAGTAGTCGGGGCTTCGGGGGAAACCGCCGGACGGACGCCGTATTCATTTGTTGACAATGATCCGCCGGTCGGTATAAGTTATTACAGGTTGAAGCTCGCCGATAAAGATTCGGGCTTCACCCTCTGCAAACCCATTGCGGTTGACAATACCGAAACCTCCGGCATCAGGGTCGCGCCCAATCCGGCTTCTTCCCGGATCATTTCTTTGACCGCTCGCCATACCGGCAATCTATTCCTTGCATTGTACGATGCATCGGGCACCCCCATCCCCTTCCGGCGCGAAAACGATGCGTGCGGACGCATCAGGCTATTGCCTTCCCGGCCGCTCCCTTCTGGCATTTATTTTGTAGTATACGTAGAGAATGGCCGAAAAGAACATCTGAAAGTATTGGTTCCGTAAGGCATTCTGCGCTTAATTTGTAATGGTAAAGTATAAAAAGTGCTTTCGATGTGTCGTTAGCATAGCAACGTTCTGATTATTAAAGGCCAAAAGCCTATGTTGAAAAAAGTGCAGCCGAAAGTGTGGTGGACGGGCATTGCCGTCCTGGTGATTTTGTTGGTTTCCTGGGGGTTAGTCAGAAAAAGCAAAACCGATTCCCCGGACGTGGCCGTGTCTGGCAAAGCTGTCAAAAATCTCGATCCCGTGCCGGTAACGAACCCTGATGCCGAAACTGCCGAAAAAATTGCGAAGATCGAGGATATTTTCAGGCGAAAAAGGAACGCCGGGTTCAACGGCAATGTGCTGGTGGTCCAAAAAGGCAGGATACTTTATCAGAACTCCTTCGGTTTCGCGCATATGAAGGCGAAGGATACGCTCACGGCCGATTCCCGTTTCCAGCTTGCGTCGCTGTCGAAGCCATTTACAGCGGTAGCGGTTTTGAAACTGATCCAGGAAGGACGCGTGGCGCTCGACGATTCGGTGCAGCGCTTTTTCCCCGATTTCCCATATCACGGGGTGAAAGTCGATATGCTGCTGAGCCACCGCAGCGGGTTGCCCAATTACATTTATTCGTTCAACGACAGCGTCCGTCATGGCAGGAAATACCCTGATAACCTCGATATCATGGATTGGTACGCCAAGGTGGTGCCAACCCCGCAGCCATATAACCGCCCGGGCCGCTCATTCAATTACTGCAATACCAACTACTGCGTTCTCGCCGCGATCGTCGAGAAGGTAACGGGCGACTCATTCGGTAAATACCTGAACAGCCAGATTTTTACGCCGCTCGGAATGCAGAACACCTACCTGGTGACCGACACAACCATCGCCGCGATGAAAAACCGCACCGACGGGCATCAGTACGGGCGCCGGCTGGAAAAGGATTATTACGATGAAGTGGTAGGAGATAAAGGCCTCTATTCGACCACAATGGACATTTACCGGTTCTACAACGGCCTCACAAAAGGGCTGATCATCGAAAAAAAGCTGCTCGATGAGGCATTCAAGCCCCGCAGCTTCGAGCGCGATGGTATCCGCAATTACGGTTACGGATTCCGGATGCACATCAAGGAGGATCACACTCCACGGTTTATCTACCACGGTGGCTGGTGGAAGGGGTACAATACGATGCTATGGGTGTGCCCCGAAGACGATGCGGTGATCATTGTTCTCGGTAATACGTATAACCGCTCGACGTACGACCTCAGGGAACTGCTGGAGGTAATACACGGTTCAGTGAAGATAGACGACATCGAGAAAGACATCTAGCATTGTTTGAATTCGGTCGCGAATTCAGGATATTTGCCGAAATTTAAACGAATTCCCCGCACCTTATGCCCGATACCGCATACCTATTACCTGCTTATCTGCTATTAGGCTTGCCGTTTTCGTGCTTTTTATTGCTATGGCTGGGTGGAAAAAGTCTAAATAAATCCGCGGGCTGGATTGGCGTGCTGTGCACGGCCGTGGGGTTGGTCGTCAGCGTTATCAACGCCGATCCGGGTTCCGACCACTTCATTCGTTTTCAGTGGGTTACTATCGGCAGTCATTCTGTTGAGCTTTCGTTCCGTTTCGATACGCTTTCGGTCCTGATGCTCGTCATTGTGCATTTCGTGGCGTTGCTCGTACAGCTGTTTTCCACAGCTTACATGCACGACGACCGGAATGTGAACCGCTATTTTGCATTCATTCAGCTCTTTCTTTTTTCGATGCTTGGAATTGTGCTCGCGGGCAGTTTGCTGGTGATGTACATATTCTGGGAGCTGGTGGGGCTGTCGTCATACCTGCTGATCGGTTTTTGGTATACTAAAAAAGCGCCCCGTTTGGGCAGCGCAGAAGGCATTTGTGCTCAACCGCATCGGCGATGCCGCTTTTCTGACGGGTATTTTAATGCTCTTCTACTATATTGGTTCTACGGATTTTGACGTGCTTTCCCAGCTGAAAGTAGGAATGATTCCTGACAAAATGCTGACGGCTATCGGCATTTGTCTGTTTGGTGGTTGTGTAGGTAAATCTGCGCAATTCCCGCTCTCGGGCTGGCTGCCTGATGCGATGGAAGGCCCTACGCCGGTATCGGCGTTGATCCACGCGGCTACGATGGTGGCGGCAGGTATTTTTTTACTGGCCAGAATATCCTTTTTGCTAACCGTCGACGCGCGTTTTGTAATACTCGTTATCGGAGCCATTACCATGTTTACCGGTGCTGTAAAGGCCTTGAAAGGTTGGGATATTAAAAAGGTCCTGGCGTATTCGACGATGTCGCAACTGGGGCTCATGGTGATGGCGGTCGGGTTCGGGAGCTGGCAAACGGCATTGTTCCATCTCGCAACGCACGCATTCTTTAAAGCGGGATTGTTCCTTTCGGCCGGCTCGGTGATCCACGCGGTAACTCCGGGCAACGAACTGCCTGGTTATGATCCGCAGGATATGCGCAGAATGGGCGGCCTGCGCAAGGCATTGCCCATTACATTCATTTGCTTTTCGGTTTGCGCGGCTGCTCTGGCGGGATTACCATTCTTTTCAGGCTTCCTTTCCAAAGACGCGATTATTACCGAAGGCTTTTTGTGGGCTTCGGAATATGGAACGTTGGGCTACCTATTCCCCGTATTGGTGATTCTATCCGCCGGGTTAACTGCTTTTTATATGACACGCCAGGTCTGGCTGGTATTCTTTGGAGAGACGCGTTCCCCTGCAAGCGTACACCCGCACGAGTCGCCGGTGGCGATGTGGCTGCCGATGGTATTACTTTCCGTATTGTCGTTGTTCTTCTGGTTTTCGGTTAATCCTTTTAATGCGGAGGGGTGGTTCCTGCATTGGATCGGAAAGGAGTACGGCGCGCATTTAATATGGGTACCGTTTGCGGCAAGTGCCGTTACATTCGTTTCGATTTTTCTGGCCTATCGTGAAACGGGCGCCGAAAATCCATTTAAGGTAAATGACCCCATTCCGGTTGGCGAACCCTTTCAGAGTCCATGGAACTGGCTGCGCGGTTATTCCAATGAAAAGTATTTCCTCATTCCATTTGAAATGGTCGCGGAGTCGCTCAAAGCCTTCGAAAAAAATATTGTCGATGCCCTTGTCGACCTGGTTGCGAAAGGCAGCCTTGTGTTTGGGCATTTTATCGCCTGGTTCGACAGGATGTTCGTCGACGGTGCGGTACATCTCACCGCTTTCTCGATCCGTTCGGCGGGGCAGGCAGCGCGGAACGTACAGAGCGGCCGGATACAGTCGTACTACGTCGTAGCGGTAATGGGCGTCCTTTTGTTGATATTGTGGCTGGTTGCGATATAATGTAGCGCGGCCGATTAAATTAATGCTTGATGATCGATCATATACTCACCTTTTTAATAGCCATACCATTACTCGGTGCCGCGGCCGTCGCATTCTGGCCGGTCGACAGCCCGCATAACTTCCGCCTCATCGCGCTGGTAGCATTGCTGCTGGAAGTGATCGTTACCGCGGTATCCTATTTGTCATTTAATAATCAGGACGCTGTGCTGCAACTTTCCGAAGTAAGGGAATGGATCACGCTGCCGATTGGCTCGCTGGGTGTTGTTTCGATTGATTATGCACTGGCGGTGGATGGGATCAGCTTCCCGCTCGTGCTGCTGGCCGTGGTGGTGCTGCTGGTGGGCGTGGTGAGTTCATGGAACATCAATCACAAATCGAGGGCCTATTTCGGGTTGTATTTGCTGCTGAGCGGCAGCGTCATGGGTTGCTTTCTCGCGCAGGACTTCTTCCTGTTCTATTTATTCTTTGAATTCATGCTTTTGCCGATGTACTTCCTCATCGGTCTTTGGGGCGGTCCGCGGCGGGAATATGCGGCCTTGAAATTCTTCATTTACACATTTCTAGGCTCATTGCTGATCCTGATCGTGATGATCGGCCTGTACCTTTCGGTGATCGACCCGGTGGAAACGGCGCGTGCGGTCGGCCTTATCGGCCCCGAAGATGCGGTCCATCCCGACATGATCCCGCAGATCCAGCAATGGCTTTTCGATGGTAAAATCGCCCCCGAACAGCTCATTCACACATTCCGTTTCACATACCTCGCTGATCCGGGCAACTACATTCCGGGTTCGGTCCTTAACGCGGTATCCGAATTTTTCATCGCCGATATTCCGGTGCGCTTGCTCGCATTCTGGTTCCTGTTCATCGGCTTCGCCGTGAAACTGCCCGTCGTGCCCGTGCATACGTGGTTGCCCGACGCGCACGTGGAAGCGCCCACGCCCATATCCGTTGTGCTCGCGGGTATCTTGCTGAAAATCGGTGGTTACGGTTTCATCCGGATCGTCGATGGTTTCTTCCCTGCCGAAGCGTTGTACAGCGCCATTCCGCTCGCCATTCTCGGTATGATCTCCATCGTTTACGGCGGTTTCAATGCATTGGGGCAAAGCGATTTGAAGAAAATGATCGCCTACTCGTCGGTTTCGCACATGGGCTTCGTGCTCCTAGGAATCGCCGCATTCACGCCAGAGGGCTTCAACGGCGCCATTTACCAGATGGTCAGCCACGGCATTCTGTCGGCAATGCTCTTTTTGCTTACCGGCGTCCTCTACGACCGTACCCACGACCGCCGCATCGACCACTATCGCGGCCTGATCGCCGTCATGCCCCAATACACGGTTATTACGGGCATCGCATTCTTTGCATCGCTCGGCTTGCCGGGCTTCTCGGGCTTCGTCGGAGAATTGTTCACGCTCATGGGCGCATTTCAGTCGGACGCGCTGCCCGTCTGGATCCCGGCGGTTTCCACACTCGGCATCGTGCTCGCGGCCGGCTATTTCCTCTGGACCTATCAGCGGATGTTTTTCAGCTCGTTCTGGTACAAAAACGGGACCACACAAGTGCTTACGGATCTTACGCGCCGGGAAACGCTTATGCTTGTGCCGTTGGTGCTCCTTACCATTCTGGTGGGTATCCTGCCGGGGCTGCTGTTTGATTTGTCAGGGCCGACGGTCGAGGCTTGGTTGGAGGGGTTGAAGTGATTTTTGGTCAGGTATTGTCAAGTGTTGTCAGGAATGGTCAAGTGTTGTTCAGGAATAGTCATGTGTTGTCATTAAGTAACCGGCATTTCTAATATTTCAGGATTATGATGATTTGGGGCTTCCTGAAAACTACCGCCCAAACAGCTGATCCAAACTAAACCTGCCTTTCTTCGACAATGCTTCCAGCGTCTGCTGCTGCTCCGGCGTTAATACCTCGATAATTTCAATGCGCTTTTCCTCGGCCAGGCGTTTGCGGTCGCTTCTTTTATTGTCACCCCGGCGCTTCATTTTCCTTTCCATTCTCGCATAACGCCTGTCTATCTTTCTGAGCTGTTTCTGCTGCCGCTTTGTAAGGTAGAGCTGGTCGGCGTACTTGTCCATGTTCTTTTCAAGCCGCCGGTTGTTGAGCTTGCTATTGGTTGCAGCGTCATTTTGGAAACCGTCGTCATCGCGTCGAACGTCGCTACGTCGGGCGTCGCCACGCCGACTGTCGTTCCGATCGCTCTGCGCGAATGAAGTGGAGGCGGTAAAACCGCTCAATAGGAGCCCGAGGGCGAAGGTCAGCGTCAGGATTCTTTTCATGGGGCGATAACGGGTTAAAAATTCGATGCATATAACGGCATTTCGCTCCTGTGTTATATGCGCGCCGAGTTTTTAACTATCCGCGAGAGTTATTGGCTTATTCAAATAATTATAGTTTTACACGAATGCACGGATGGTATTTTTTACAATCTTTACAGTAGTTGTTGTTAGTTTTATTCCAAACTCCATTCTATTTTCCAAATTTTATTTTCCTACACCCTGTTTTATCAGATGAAAGATAGTGCTCCTTCACAAAGGTTGTTGTCCCTGGATACATTGCGTGGTTTCGATATGTTCTGGATTTCGGGCGGCGAAGAGATTTTCCATGTACTCGCGAAAGCGACCGGCTGGTCGTGGGCGGTATTCCTGGCTCACCAGTTCACCCATCCCGACTGGAATGGTTTCCGGGCATACGACCTGATTTTCCCGACATTCCTTTTCATGGCCGGCGTCTCGACGCCATTCTCGCTCGGGAGCCGCCTCGAAAAAGGAGTCCCGCCATCGCAGCTCATCCGTAAGGTGATCCAGCGCGGCATTATCCTCGTCATTTTAGGGATCATCTACAACAACGGCCTCTTCCAAACGGAATGGTCGCAAATGCGTTACCCGAGCGTGCTCGCGCGCATCGGGCTCGCGGGAATGTTCGCGCAGATCATCTACCTCTATTTCGGTTACCGTGCGCGTTGGGTCTGGTTTGGCGGGCTGCTCATCGGCTATTATCTCTTTATGATGTTCTACCCCGTGCCGGGCTGCGGCGCCGGGTTATTGACGATCGACTGTAACCCAGCCAGCTACATCGACAAAATGCTGATCCCGGGCCGTCTGCACCTTACCATTCACGATCCGGAAGGGCTCGTCTCGACGATTCCGGCCATTGCCACCGGTCTGATGGGTATTTTCGCAGGCGAGCTGCTCCGAACCAGCCACGAAATCATTTCCCAAAAAAACAAAGTCATTTACCTCACATTCGCGGGGATAGTAAGCCTACTGCTCTGTCTGGTGTGGGATTATTTTTTCCCCATTAACAAAAACCTCTGGACCAGTTCCTTCGTACTCTGCGCAGGCGGGTTCAGCACCTTGTTGCTCGCATTGTTCTACTGGATCGTAGACGTGCTGAATTACCGCAAATGGACGCTGTTTTTTGTGGTAATAGGCATGAATTCGATTGTAATTTACATGATCGGCGGGTTTATCGACTTCGGCTACACAGCCCGCGCGTTGTTCGGTGGAATACTCAGTTACTTCCCGCATCCGGTAGAGGCAGTCGGCGAAGTAATTGCATTTATCGCCGTACAATGGGCATTTATGTATTTACTTTACAAAAATAAGTTATTCCTGAAAGTGTAATTTGGGGCAAGAATGGTCAGGTGTAGTCATGAATAGTCAGGTATAGTTACGAATAGTCATGATAGTCATGAATAGTCAGGTATAGTTGAGAATAGTCATGATAGTCAGGTATAGTCAGGTATAGTCAGGTATAGTTGAGAATAGTCATTGCGTCAGGAATAGTTCAGCATTCAATCATTCAAAATTCACACAATCACTCATTCAAAATTAAACCATGTCCATCCAGGTCACCCATCTCACGAAGGTTTACGGAACGCAGCGCGCGGTCGACGGGATTTCATTTACCCTTAAAAAAGGCGAGATCGTGGGTTTTCTCGGCCCGAACGGTGCGGGGAAATCGACCACGATGAAAATCCTGACGGGTTACCTCAAACCTACCGAAGGGACCGCAAAGGTTTCGGACTTCGATGTGATACAGCAGCCCATGCCCGCACGCCGGGCGATCGGCTACCTGCCTGAGCATAATCCGCTGTACCTGGATATGTACGTGACGGAGTTCCTGCTTTTTTCGGGCAAACTATATGGAATGGGTGGCGCCGCATTGAAAGCGCGGGTCGACGAGGTGATCGCGATGTGCGGCCTCGGACCGGAGCGGTGCAAGAAGATCGGCCAGCTCTCGAAAGGTTACCGCCAGCGGGTTGGACTAGCGCAATCTTTTTTACACAATCCCGATGTGCTGATCCTCGACGAACCTACGACGGGCCTCGATCCCAACCAGATCCAGGAAATCCGCGAGGTGATCCGCACGGCCGGGAAGGATAAAACTGTGCTTTTTTCGACCCACATTATGCAGGAAGTAGAAGCATTGTGCGACCGGGTTATTATCATTAATAAAGGTAAGGTGGTCAGCGACAGTTCCCTGTCGGCACTCCGCGGAACCGGCGATTCGCTGGAAGACATTTTCAGGAAGCTCACACAGCAGGCCTGATGTAACGACATTAATTAACAGGACGACATTCGGCAAGGCAAATATTAGAATTGCATTAAAACGATATTTTGCAGGATTTAAAGTGCGTAAAAATTGTTATTATTGTAACTTTTGATAAACTCCAATATCAGTTGTTCAAGTTTTTTAACCTAACATTCCCTCGTTAAGTCAGTGTTTCCAGGTATGAAAAATTGGTGGTTCGGCCGGTTTCGTTTTGTAGTGATTGTAATGGCGCTGGTAGTGCTTACTTCCATGGCATCCGTGGCGTGGAAAATGATGGCGGTAAAACCGGAAGCTGTCAAAACCAGGGCTGCGGCAATTACCGAACCAAAACATAAGGCGCCCCGAAAACGCCATGATCCGGTGGTTGTGCTGCCCGAAAATCAATGGGTCGACAGTACGCTCAAATCGCTGACAATCGAACAGAAGATCGGCCAGCTTTTTATGGTCGCGACGTTTTCCAACCGCGACGAATCCCATTACAGATACATCGACAAGCTGATCAACGATTACCAGATCGGTGGCCTGATATTCTTCCAGGGCGGCCCGGTGGGCCAGGCGCAGCTTACGAACCGCTATCAGTCGCACTCCAATATCCCGCTGTTTATCGGTATCGACGGCGAATGGGGCCTCGGCATGCGGCTCGACAGCACCATTTCTTTCCCGAAGCAGATGGTACTCGGCGCGATACAGGACGATCGGCTGATTTATCGCATGGGCGACGACATTGCACGCCAATGCAAGCGCCTCGGAATCCATATCAATTTCGCGCCTGTATCCGATGTAAACAGCAATCCGGCGAATCCGGTAATCGGTATACGTTCGTTCGGCGAAGACCGCGAAAATGTGGCGCGGAAATCGATCGCCTACATGAAAGGCCTGCAGCATAACCGCATTATCGCCACCGCCAAGCATTTTCCCGGGCATGGCGACACGGATGCCGATTCGCATTTCACATTGCCCGTTCTGACGCATTCTTTGGAACAGCTCAACGACACCGATCTGTATCCTTACCGGGAAATGATAGCAGACAGCCTCATGGGCGTTCTGAATGCACATTTGTACATTCCTGTATTAGACAATACGCCGAATCAGGCCAGCTCGCTTTCCGACAAGGTAGTGAATGGCCTGTTGCGTAAGGACCTCGGCTTCCGCGGACTGGTATTTACCGATGCCATGAATATGCGCGGCGTGCTCAAAAATGGCAAGGCCGCCGATGTGAACTTCAAAGCGCTGGTAGCCGGCAACGATGTACTCCTCTACCCCGAAAGCATTGCCGAGACCGTGGCCCGCATCAAAGACGCCATCAACCAGAAACTGATCAGCGAAAAGATCATCGATGACAAGGTAAAACGAATTTTGCAGGCCAAGTACTGGGCCGGACTGAGCCGGTACAAGCCCATCGACATCCACAATCTTTACAACGACCTCAACAGCGAGACAAGCAAAGAGCTCTACTGCGAACTTTGCGAGGCTTCCGTTACCGTCGTGAAAAATGACAACAACCTGCTGCCGATCGGTTCGGTGCTGGATAATAACCTGGCGTCGGTAAGCATTGGCGAGGGTAGCAGCGTAGCATTCCAGAAAATGCTCTCGACCTACAAGCCGATGCGCAGCTACTCCTTTTACGATGCGCCGTCGTCGCAGGAGCAGATCACCGAAATGCTGGGGTATTTGCAACCTTACAACACGGTCATCGTGGCCGTGCATGGTATCAGTTCCAAACCGGGCCGCAACAACGGGATTACACCCGCCATGGCCGACTTCGTGAACCAGCTCAAACAACAGAACAAAAAGGTAATTCTTTGCCTGTTCGGTTCGCCATACAGCATTCAGTTTTTCCCCGAAACAGATGTGATAATCTGTGCGAATCAGGACGGAAAGGACCAGCAGGAAATCGTTCCGCAGATCATTTTCGGTGCCCTCGGCTCGAAGGGGCGCCTGCCGGTGTCGGTGCAGCCCTACAAGGCGGGTAGCGGCGTGAATACGGCTTCCATTAACCGCATTGCATTCGGCACGCCGGAAAGTGTGGGAATGGATGGCATAACATTGAAAAAAATCGATGAAATCGCGATGTCGGCGGTAAACGATCATGTTTTCCCCGGCTGCGAAGTGCTAGTGGCGCGGCAGGGCAAAATCGTTTACGAGAAACAGTTCGGCGGACTGAGCTATCGAACCAACGAGCGGGTAACGCCGGAAACGATTTATGACCTGGCATCCCTTACCAAAGTGTCGGCCACATTGCAGGCTGTGATGCTGCTTTACGACCGGAAACAAATCAATCTGGACGACAAGGCATCGAAATACCTGCCCGAACTCGCCGGTACCAACAAACAGAACTTCACTATCCGCGACCTGTTACTCCACCGTTCGGGGCTCATTTCATTCTATCCATCGCTTTGGGACAGGACCAAAACCAGCGCGGGAGGCTTGCTGCCCGAATATTATAGCTCCAAACAGGATACCACCTACTATCTGCAAGTGGCGCCGAAGCTTTTTGCTAAGGGTGCGTTACGCGACTCGGTTTGGAAATGGGTCGTGGAATCGCCCATGAACAACCGCCGCGACCGTGCAGGCAATTACGGTTATCTGTACAGCGACCTCGGCTTCTTGACCTTGCAAAAGATCGTGGAAAGAGTAGTCGGCCAGCCGCTCGACATTTTCCTGGCCGCCAACATTTACGAACCGCTCGGGCTGCCTTACCTGGGCTTCAACCCGCTGCGCCGTTTTTCCGAAAAACAGATTGCACCTACGGAACAGGATTACCGTTTCCGCGGGCAGCTGCTGCAAGGCACGGTGCACGACCAGATGGCAGCCATTGTAGGCGGCGTTTCAGGTCACGCTGGGCTGTTCGGTACCGCCCGCGACCTTGCCGTTTTATTGCAAATGAACCTCTGGAAAGGCAATTATGCCGGAAAGCGCTATTACGAACAAGCCACCGTTCCGTTCTTCTCGCGCATGTACGACGAATCGCACCATCGCGGACTCGGCTGGGACAAGGCGCCGGCGGACGGCAATAGTTCCTACGTGTCGCCCCAGGCGTCCATCAACTCGTTCGGCCACACCGGTTTCACGGGTACGATGGTGTGGGTCGACCCCGAGGAAGATCTGATATTTGTATTCCTTTCAAACCGCGTAAACCCCGATCCGGAAAACACGGCTATCACCACCCAGCGTACACGAAGAAAAATCCAGGACGTTGTGTACAGTTCATTGATTCAACGGAAAAACCAGCTTCCTTAAATCACCATCGGCGTATTTGAAAAATATCTCTAACTTTACCAGTCAAAAGGTTAGCGGAAAGATATTTAGACAGATACATGAAAAAAACATTTATTAAAGAGAGTTTACTTACCATTTTCGCCACGGTATTCTGCCTGGCATTTTCTTTTGGACAGACTACGATTACCACCGGGACAATCACCCCGTCGCCGGCTTGCGTGGGAGGCGATCTTTCGGTACCATTCACAACCACAGGTACAGTGGCGCCAGCCGTGGTTTTCGTTGCACAGTTATCCGATGCCGCAGGTGTCTTTAGCGCGACTCCAACAGAAATCGGAACTTCCGCGGCGTCGCCAATTGCAGCAACTATTCCAACCTCAACGACCGCCGGAGCCGGCTATAAAATTCGCGTAGTTTCCAAGCTTGCAGCAGTAATTAAGATTACAGGTTCTGAAAGTGTCGCCATCACAATCAATGCGGTTCCTGCAACTCCTACCGTAACCACGCCTGTCAACTATACGCAAGGAGACACGCCCACTGCACTTACGGCCACACCTGCAACGGGGCTTTTGTGGTACTCCTCCGCATCTGGCGGCAGTGGCTCCGCAACAGCGCCTACACCATCAACAGCTATCGCCGGAACTACAAGTTACTGGGTATCTCAAAAGATAACAGGATGCGAAAGTGAGCGAGCCAAAATTGATGTGGTCGTAGCTCCATGTACACCTCCGGCCGCCCCGGCAGTTACCAACAAATCTTACACAGTTGGAGACGCTTCAACCCCATTGACTGCTACCGGCGCGGCAGGTGCAACTTTTAAATGGTATTCGGCTGCCACAGGTGGAACCGGTTCCGCAACAGCGCCTACACCATCGACAGCCACAGCTGGAACGACCAGCTATTTTGTATCCCAAACCGTAGGAGGATGTGAAAGCGCCCGCGCTGAAATCGTTGTAACGGTAAGTGCATGCACACCGCCCGCAGCACCGACCGTCGCTAACAAATCATACACAGTGGGCGATGCGGCGGCTCCATTAACCGCAACTGGATCAAATTTGAAATGGTATTCGGCCGCCACAGGTGGAACCGGTTCTACAACCGCGCCTACACCTTCAACGGCGGCAGCAGGTACAACCAGCTATTTTGTATCCCAAACCGTAGGAGGATGTGAAAGCGCCCGCGCTGAAATCGTTGTAACGGTAAATGCCTGTACACCGCCGGCGGCGCCAACGGTCGCTAATAAATCATACACAGTGGGCGATGCGGCGACTCCATTAACCGCAATAGGTACAAATTTGAAATGGTATTCGGCCGCCACAGGTGGAACCGGTTCTGCAACCGCACCTACTCCGTCGACCGCCGCTCCCGGGACAACCAACTATTACGTTTCTCAAACGGTCGGTGGCTGTGAAAGTGCAAGAGCTCAAATTGTGGTAACCGTAAGTGCTTGTACGCCGCCAGCAGCGCCGGGTGTAAGCAATGTTTCATATTGTATAGGAGCCGCAACCACCGCGCTTACCGCTACCGGTTCCAATCTGAAATGGTACACCCAGTCATCAGGCGGTACTGGCTCGTCAACCGCACCTAAACCTTCGAGCGCAACAGCGGGCGTTACGAGCTACTACGTGTCTCAAACCGTAGGTGCTTGCGAAAGCGCGAGGGCCGAAATTAAGGTAACAATCCGCGAAACTCCTGCTCCCAATGCCACATCACCTGTCGAATATTGCCTGAACGAAAAAGCTTCACCGTTAACTGCCGACGGCGAGAACCTGAAATGGTATATGTCGTCAACCGGCGGAACCGCCTTGTCGGGAACCCCCACACCCGTTACAACCGCTGCTGGAACGACGCGCTATTATGTTTCCCAAACAGTGAATGGGTGTGAAAGCCAGGCCAGAAAGGAAGTAGCTGTGGTTGTAAAGAACCCATCTACTGCCCCGGCTGTTACTGCAACGGTGAACCTTTGCCAAAACTCAACGGCAACTGCCTTGACTGCCACCGGAACCGCCCTTAAATGGTACACTACCGCAAGCGGAGGCACCGCATTAGCTGGCGCGCCGGTACCAGTAACAACAACTGTGGGCACTACCAGCTACTACGTCAGCCAAACAACCGCAGGACTGTGTGAAGGTCCGAGAGCAAAAATCGATGTGATAATTAAAGATACCCCCGCGGCACCAACTGTTAAACCTGTTGATTATTGCGTTGGCGAAAAACCCATCGCATTGACCCCTTCCGGACCGGTTTACAAATGGTACACCGTACCGACCGGCGGTTCAGGATCGACCACAGCTCCAACGCCAACTGCGACGACTGTCGGTACGACGTCCTATTATGTTACCCAATCCACGACTTATGGAAACCTCACGTGCGAGAGTACACGCTCGAAGCTGGATGTGACTATCAATGCTACGCCTGCGAATGTGACGGCATTGTCGGAAGCATTCTGTCAGGAACGTGCGGATAAAAATTACACTTTTCCTACACAGGCGTCGGCGGGCAATACTTTGAACTGGTATGCGGCCGCAACCGGCGGAACAGCCAGCAAAACGGCACCCTCCATTAACCTGAAAGACGCAAAAGAAACGACTTACTATGTAACGCAGGTCACGGGCAAAGGCTGCGAAAGCACCACGCGCATTGCACAGAAAATTCTCGTAAAACCTCTTCCCGGCCTCCCCGGCATTCCACAACCGCTGATCGAATATTGCCAGTTCGTAGCTGCAAAGCCATTGGAAGCGACGGCTGTTACGAATGCGACGCTGGATTGGTATGGAACTAACGCGACAGGCGGCACGGCAAGCCCCAATCCACCGACCCCGTCAACGGCGGAAGGTGGAACTACGTCCTACTATGTCGGACAAACGCTGGCCGGATGTGCTGGCGACCGTGCGAAAATCGATGTGAAAATCAATACCACACCGAAACCATCGACCAAGACATACCTCGAATATTGCCAGAACGACAAAGCCCCGGCACTCGACGCCACCGGAACTGTTTTGAAATGGTACCGCGGTGCAAACGACACCGAATTTCAAGGCGTTCCTTTCATTCCGTTTACCGAAAAGGTTCAGGATTATTCGTTCTATGTAACGCAAACAGGAACAAACGGCTGCGAAAGCCCCAAGGAGGAGATCAAAATTCATATCAAGGCATTGCCCTCCGCGACGATTTCCGGTAACTCCACCATCGATCTCGGGCAGTCGGCGACCATTAACATCAAGTTTACCGGCGACGGGCCGTGGAAATATATTCTGTCCAACGGCGATACCGCAACGACCGACCAGGCTAACCACCAGGTGGAAGTTAAACCGAATACTACAACCAGCTACCTCCTCACCGAAGTTTCCAACGCTTGCGGCAAAGGTACCATTAACGGTCTGGCCGTTGTTACGGTGAAAGTTCCGACCATCAACTCGGGAAGCCCCTCCGTTTCGGAAATTTGTGCCGGGAAGCCGTTCACAGTGCCATTCCAGCAGTCGGGCGATTTCCCTGCCGGCAATACCTTCAAGTTGCAGGTGGCGACCGAGAATGCGGATGCCAAATTCTATACGATCCCGTCGACTGCCACCGCAAACACCGTGTCGGCCACATTCCCCGATACAACCAGGGGAGGCGCTTACTTCGTGCGGGTGATCAGCTCGGGCACGAATCCCGACTTTACCGTAAAAGGAAGCGTAAGTCCGATCACGATCAACGCAAGTCCGCTGCCTGTGGCCACGCTGACAGGCACTCAAACGATCGTGGTTGGAGAAACGGCGGAGCTCAAAGCGGAAATTACCGGAAAATCGCCCTGGGTGATTACGCTGAACAATGGGACCAAAGACACGCTCATCAACGCGAACGCGACCCCGTTTGTTTTCAAACTGGCTCCCAAAGTAACCACCACCTACGCCATTACCAAAGTAACCAACGGCTGTGGTATCGGCAGGGGCGTAGGCACCGTAAGGGTGCAGGTTGATCCGATTCTGGGCGTGGAGCCACCCGCGCCGGCAAACTGGGCGAAGGTTTACCCCACGGTGATCAACGGCAAATGTACCGTCGAAGTGACGGGCACTATTTCTCCGAAACAGGCGAAAATCGAAGTCGTGGACCTCAACGGCCGTCCGCGCGCGAGCCAGGCGATCAAACAGCAAAAGACGGAAGTCGATTTCGCCAATTATCCTTCGGGACTTTACCTGCTGCGCATTCAAAATGGTAATCTGAGCACCGTGCAGCGCGTGATAAAACCCTGATAACTAATTCAAACAACACGACGGGACATTTGTTGCGATGCAATGAATGTCCCGTTTTCTTTACCGGCATATGGATATACAGGCAGACATTACGGACCATTATTTTATGGAAGAAGCCCTGGGCCTCGCGCGCAAGGCCTACGAGGACGGCGAAATCCCCGTCGGCGCGCTTGTCGTCGCCAGGGACCGGATCATCGGGCGCGGGTACAACCAGACCGAGCGCCTGAACGACGTCACCGCTCACGCCGAGATGATCGCAATCACCTCAGCCGCCGACCATCTCGGCTCCAAGTATCTTACGGACTGCACGCTGTACGTAACGCTCGAACCGTGCGTCATGTGTGCCGGTGCGCTTTACTGGACGCAGATCAGGCGGGTGGTCGTGGGGGCGATGGACGAAAAACGCGGATTTTCGAGGATTGGTCAACCACTTTTGCATCCGAAAACGAAGCTCGTAACGGGCATTATGGCCGCGGAATCGCAAGAGTTGCTCCTCAAATTTTTCAGGCAATTAAGAACATAAAGCGGCTTTCTGCTGTTAGCCTTACTGTTAAAACAAATTTTTCAATCATTAAACTACACTAAAAATGGCATTTACACTTGATCCTTTACCTTACGCAAACAATGCTCTGGAGCCACACTTCGACGCATTGACCATGGAGATACATCACGACCGTCACCACCAGGCTTACGTTACCAATCTGAATGCAGCAGTAACTGGCACTGAGCTGGAAGGCAAAACCATAGACGAACTTTTGGCCAATATCAGCAAGGCCCCTGCGGCTGTACGCAACAACGGCGGCGGGCACTGGAACCATACATTCTTCTGGAAATCGCTCTCGGCAAACGGCGGCGGCGAACCTACCGGAGAACTGGGCAAAGCCATCACCGCGAAATTCGGTTCATTCACTGCATTTAAAGACGAATTCAAAAAAGCCGCCACCGGCCGTTTCGGATCAGGCTGGGCGTGGCTGGTAGTGAAAGACGGCGGCGAGCTGGCTATCACTTCTACTCCTAACCAGGACAACCCATTGATGGACATTGCCGAAGTAAAAGGAACTCCGGTAATCGGCCTGGACGTATGGGAGCACGCATATTACCTCAAATATCAAAACAAGCGCCCCGACTACATCGACGCGTACTGGAACGTTGTAGACTGGAAAGCTGCTGACGCACTGTACACTGCGGCTAAATAATCGGGCTTCGGCTACTGAAAGGGTTTGCGGTTTGTAAAAAATTTGTGAAAATCTCTTGCAAGCTGTAAACCTTTTCCTAATTTTGTGTCCTCAAAACGGAGGTTGTAGCTCAGTTGGTTAGAGCACCAGATTGTGGTTCTGGGGGTCGCGGGTTCGAGACCCGTCTCCCTCCCTTGAAAATAGTTCAAAGTCAAACAAAATGCCTGTAAATCAATGATTTACGGGCATTTTTGTTTTTCACATTGTATCAAAAAATGCAAAAATTCCCATGTTTTCCAGCGTCATTCGTGTAGTTCGACGCTTTGCGAAATAAGACGCTGAAAAATTCCCGTAAAATCCCGATTCGCAGCCTGTTCACTGCCTAACAACATTCGGTTAGGTAAATAGCCGAAAGACGAGTGAAGGCTTGCAACCGTCATATTTTGAATTGTAACTTTCATTTGCATTGATCATAGTTTAATTTCAGCTTCCGATAACGCCTCACTTCCAAAAATCTTCATGAAGCATCGTGTACTTTTCTGCGTGTTTCTTTTGCTGTTGAAGCCTTACCCTAATGAGGACAGTGCACGTTTAGACTTTATCCATTTCTAGTTTCTTGACAAACGTTGCCGGTGCTAAGCCAGCCAGTGCTTGATGCGGATGAAATCGATTGTAATCTTCCATCCATTCGTCAGACAAAATACGAACCTGTTCAAGGGATTCAAATAAATAGGCATCTAAGACATCCTCGCGATAAGTGCGGTTCAATCTTTCCACATACCCATTTTGCATCGGTTTTCCTGGCTGAATATAGTGGATTGCGATGCCTTTATCTTCACACCATTGCCTGAATTTATCTGCTAGAAATTCAGGCCCATTGTCAACCCGAATTTGTTCGGGGTATGGTCTGACTAATGCTATTAGTTCCAAAACATCGATTACTTTCTGAGCAGGAAGTGAAAAATCTGCATGTGCTGCAAGTACTTCTCTGCTGCAATCATCCAGAATTGTCAGCACTCGGATCTTACGTTTATTCACCAGCGCATCAGAGACAAAGTCCATGCTCCAACTCTTGTTTGGCTCACTGGGTACCTGTAAGGGCTGCTTGATTCGAGCTGGTAAACGCCGTTTGTGACGACGGCGATGCTTCAAATTTAGCAGTCGGTAAACTCTTAGAACCCTTTTGCGGTTCCACACTAAACCCTCATTGCGAAGTTTCCCATAGTAGTCGTCAAAGCCTCTTGTCGGGTAGGCTTCCGCATATGCTCGTAATTTTTCAATCACTGGCTGATCATCTTTTCTGCTACGGTAGTACCACTTAGATCGATGTAACCCAACTACCCGGCAAGCCCTGCCAACGGATACTTTTTCTTCAACAGCCCACCCCACAAGTTCCTTTTGTCGACAAGGCTCTACAGCTTTTTTTCGATGATGTCCTTTGCAAGTTTGTAATCCAGGCTTAGTTCCGCATACATCTGCTTCAATCGTCGATTTTCATCCTGCAAAGCCTTCAGTTCTTTCAATTGCGCAGCTTCCATACCACTGTATCTTTTGCGCCAATTGAACAACGTTGCCTTGGAAATGCCGTATTCGCGGCAAACATCCATGGCTTCTCGGCCACCCTCATACTGTTTGAGGATCGCCACGATCTGGGTCTCTGAGTAGTTTTTCTTTTTCATGTGACAGTTAAAATTAGCTCATTTCGAGTCTAATCCTACACTGTCCTAAATTCGGGAAAGCCTACAAATTCGGGAAAGCCTACAGTGGGCTTTCAGGCGACCAATATGTAATGATTACCGGGAAGAATGACATATTCACTTACAAATATTATGACCAGCAGATATGGAAAGTTCAAAAAACGATTGGAACGTCAACTTTCGCTATTTTGGACAGACGACTGCATCTATCCAACGATTTTGGAAGTTCCTGGACAAAGGTAAGTGATATGGATTTGTTAAATGTTCATTTTTTTGATACTAAATATGGCATTGGCTCCACCAGAGAAAATGTCTTCGGTGACGAAGTGATCGTTGAAACCAGAGACGGAGGAGTTACCTGGAAAAAAATTAGAAACTTAGGTGACTTTGTCTTTTCTCTAGACATGGATTTTTCCCAAAAAAGTGGTATAATCGGTGGGGTCAGTGGGTATATGTGGAAGTATATACTGTATTAAAATCTTGGTTACTTGGATAGTCACCGATAGCCATATTTTGTAGTGCTAAAAAACGCTTTAACACTACTAATGGACATTAAATTTAGCACCATCGCAGTTATCACCGCCAAAAACCACAGACATTTTCTAAACTTTGAACACTTAAACCACCTGAAAACTCATCCCCAAATCAGCGAGAACCAAACTCCTATCAGTCAATTTCGCCAAAAGAATATGCATAACTTTTTTTGTACTTGTATCTGTCTAGTAGGCAACAAGTAAAAAATTTGTGTATACTAGTGCTTTGAAAATAGATCCTTCTCTATGCGACTCTTTATCACTTTTGCATTTACTTTTTTCGTCGTTTCGTTTTGGCCGCAAAAGTCGGTCGGGCAAATTAGGGTGACGGATGAACAGTGTGCTAAGGAACATCAGCGGATATTGAAAATGCGGAAATCGATCATTAAGACTTACACAAGGGGGAGCCGCGCGGTTAGTCAGGCCACTGCGGAAAGAATGGCAACGAACATTGAAATTACGGTTGATTCGCTGTGCGCATCAGCGGTGAGAAGAAAATTAAACACGAGTCAACTTCGTCGCGAGTACGACCGCGCAATTCTGGCAACTGCTGGTTACTCGATACACAACGAGAAGTTCGATCTGAGGGACTCGACCATCGCTGCAAACTTTTTTCGGACTGGCAAATACATTGTACAGACTGGCACCCCCTAACTCTGGGCGATTCTTATTTGAAAAAATTCATAAAGTGTTTCTAAAAAGTTTGCGGGGCAAATAAAGAGGAATACTCTGGTCTATAACAGGTACTTTTGACAAGTGCTGCTGTGGGGCGACGATATCATTATTATCCAACTGTTCGGACCAAAAACCCTCGGATCAATGGGATGACGCCACCTGACGTCAAGGTTTTCCCACTTCCTGTCGTGTGCCAGATATACCCGTTACCCCGGTTTTGGTGAATGCAATCCATGATGGCTTTCACCGCATAAATTTGGTATGGCCGCATCACGAGCAATTTCTGTTCGCTCTCAACCAGCACCATATACTTGCTGATCATTTCACCCAGCGTGCACTTGGTCAGGGAACTTATCGGTGAAAGGTTCGAGGTGTGTGATTTTCTTGTTGTTTTCATCCGCTAGCTGGTAAATGGACAAAAACTGCTCATCTGCATTGAATGCAAAATGCTGGCTCCTGTTATTCGCGAAATAGTATGTGTTTGTCCTGTTGCTGACAATAAACAATTGCATGAAGCAAAGCAGGGAATTACCGTAACTATTGCCCGGTCGCTTTTGTAATCCACGATCTGCTGCATAGCTTTTCGCGGTGAAATGTCAAGGCCCTTTAAGATCGTCTTCTATTTGACTTTCCTTGCTCATTCAGGTTCTGTTCGCGATTTGGTCAAATTTAGCCTTTTCAAGTTGGTAAGTCATTTGAAGCATTCGTAAAAATTGCTTTCTCGATATTACAGGACTGTAAGGCAAGCCAAAAATATAGAATTCGATAAATTTGCATTACTACTTTCAACCCACATCCCCATGCCCATCCACGTAGCCATCACCCGCAAAGTCCTCCCCGGAAAAGAACAAGAATTCAAAGACGCCCTGCGACGTTTTCTGGGCGACTCGTTCCTCCATGGCGGTGTCCACGGTGCAGCCATGATGACCGCTCTGCCAGGCAGCGAGAGCCGCGAAATCGGGATATTAAGAACTTTTGCCGATCAGGCTGAGCGGGATGCTTTTTACAATTCGAAGTTGTTCAAAGATTGGGAAGCCTACGCATCGACGCTGACAGAGGAACCTGTTTATCGAGAGCTGACGGGTCTGGAAGCGTGGTTTCGCTCTCCGGTTCCTCCGCCGAGATGGAAAATGGCGGTGGCAACGCTTTGCGGGGTGTATCCTACCAGCCTGTTCCTGACTTATGTTCTTGGCCCATATATTCAGGGATTGCATCCTGCATTCAGGACCTTGATTGTGGCCGGGTGTATGGTGGGGCTGCTGACGTGGGTGGTGATGCCGCAGATTACGAAGGTGCTGAAACCGTGGCTAGCTAGTAGCCGGCAAAGTGGCAAGTAGGACCAGGTGAATCAGGCTCTCAGCACAATGAAAGATGTAAAAGAAAAGTGGCCTTACGAATGGACAAATCAAACGGATACGAGAACAACACGGCGACATTCATTCGCTGCCGCTCGAAGGGCGTCGATGGAGTCGGTGCGGCATCCGTTCGGCTTTGGGCAAGGTCGCTGCCGCTCCATGCCACAGTGCTGGATGTCGGTTGTGGTGCCGGTGACCCGATTACGAAGACATTGGTTGATGAAGGCCTGACCGTTTACGGGGTCGATGCGTCGCCCTCGATGGTTAGGGCATTCCGGCATAATTTTCCCGACATTCCGGTTGCATGTGAAGCTGCTGAGGATTCTTCATTTTTCAACCGGCAATTCGATGCTATAATTGCCTGGGGGGTAATTTTCCTTTTGCCGGAGGAGACACAGCGTATTGTGATTCAAAAAATGGCCAATGCGCTTTACCCTGGCGGAAAGCTGCTATTTACCGCCCCTTCTCAAAAAATGAAATGGGAGGATGCCATTACGGAAACAGAATCGATATCGCTTGGAACGGAGAGCTACGTAAAATTGCTGACCGCATCGGGACTTTCGCTCATCGAGGAATTCGAAGACGAGGGGGATAACCATTATTATATAATACTCCCAGAAATCTGGACAGCTGCTTAAATTTCTAACTTAGTAGCTGACTATGAAAAAGGAACGTAGAAAATTCAGTGCGAGCTTCAAAGCCAAAGTGGCTATTGAAGCGATTAAAGAGGTTCAGACCGTGCAGGAATTGGCCTCCAAGTACGAGATTCATCCAACACAGATAGCTGCCTGGAAGCGAGAGTTTCTGGAAAAGGCTGAATTAGTTTTCAGTAAAGAGGCACCCACCACTGGTAATGAATCCGAAAACACAAAAGAGAAGGAATTGTATTCTAAAATCGGTGAACTTCAAGTCCAAGTCGATTTTTTAAAAAAGGTCTTGGGGAAATGAGTGTTATGGAGAAACGCGGACTTGTTTCCCCTGAGTACCCTGAGCTAAGCGTCTCGGCACAGTGCAAATTGATTGGTTTACAGCGTAGTAGCTATTACTTTAGGCCGAGAGGTCAGTCTCTGTTAAACCAGCGATTGATGAAGGCCATTGATCGCCAGTTTCTAGAGTGCCCGTTTTATGGCGTAGAACGCATGCGTGATTACCTGATCGGACTGGGATATCCTGTTGGTGTGAAGCGGGTGAGAAGACTTTATAGACTTATGAATTTGCGCACAATTTATCCCAAGCGCAATCTAAGCAAATCCAAACCAACAGATTACAAATATCCATATTTGCTGAAGGGGTTGAAGATTGAGCGCCCCAATCAGGTCTGGCAAGCCGATATATCTTATATTCCAATGTTCAGAGGATTTATGTACATGTTCGCCATTATTGACGTTTACAGCCGTCGAATTGTGGGATGGAGTATCTCCAATACAATGAGTATGGAATGGTGCCGGGAAACGCTTTTGGATACGATCCGTACACAGGGAAAGCCCGAAATATTCAATACCGACCAGGGTAGCCAATTCACAAGTCAGGGTTTTATTAAGCCGCTCTTAGAGAAAGGGATACAAATTTCTATGGACGGAAAAGGACGGGCCCTAGACAATGTTTTCATCGAAAGATTTTGGAGGTCGCTCAAACAAGAGTACATATACTTAAATCCTCCAAATGGCGGGATGGATTTGTATCGGGGAGTAAAAGCATATGTGGAATTTTACAACCGTCGACGCAAACACACAGGAACCGGGTACATTCCCGATGAATTGTTTTTCCAGATCAATGCAAAAGCATCCTAATTAAACTTAATTTCATCCGTCGGCTGTCCAGCAAACCGGGAGTATTTCATTATCATGCGGTCAGGCTAATGAAAGAAGGCCCATTTGAAGGATCTCAGATGAAGAATATAAAGAAGATGTCACCGCACGTTATATAAGTGGTTAATCATCCTGTAACGTGTCTTCTATGAAAAATTCTACGTTCTTTTATTGGCTGATTTCAGCGCTCATCTTCGTTTCGACCGCGGAGTCCCAGGCTCAATATCACGTCGGCATTCGTGCAGGTGTCAATTTCGCCAATTTCAAACCTGGTGAAATTTTTGATTATGATACCAGGGTCGGAACAAACGTCGCAGTACTCTTCAATAAAAACTTAAACGCACGCCTGAGCATTCAGTTTGAACCAGGCTTTTCACAACGCGGGGCGCAATATGAGACTTCCGGAGAAGGCCCTTTGAACGGGTTGATACTCAAAAGTGAGGAAACAGGTAAGTTTCTGTTAAACCTGATCGAGCTTCCGGTCTTGCTGCAATGGAAATCAAGCATCGGGAAATTTACAGGCATTGTTTCGCTGGGACCCGAACTTCGCTATCGGGTTGGTAATGTGAGATTTAAGTACACGTCTAAAATTACATACGACGGTGTCGTGTCAAAGGACGAGTCCGGTGTCGTCAATATGAATGACGGTTTTGGACAAAGAGCATTTGATTATGGCGTTGCGGGCGGCTTGGGCATTGCTTATCCGGTAAAATCACTCAAGATCTTCGCCGAAGCACGTTACCACCTCGGACTCCGGCGATTGATCGGGGATCTGAAAATGTACAACCGCGGCCCATCCGCCCACCTCGGCGTGCTGGTTCCGATGGGGAAGTAGGAAACTAATAACAGGGCATTTATCAAGCAGTAGTGCTCTTATCCGAGCATCAGTAACCTGCTATTTCGTGGAGGACTGGCTGACGTTGACCTTCACATCCTTAAACATAAAAGCATTACTGCTAACCCTCACCGCCTTGCCGCTAGCGGTTGTAATATTCCTGAGAATAACTTCCCTGGTTCTGACATAAGGGAATTTTTCGTGATAGGAACTGTCGGTCATGTCCGGGTTGAAGTCGGCGAAAATTGCAGGGCCCTGGTAGTTTTCGGGATGCCGGGAGTCGTCGATACGGAGGTTTTCGATGGTGATCCGTTCGGGCATGTAGCACGTGTAGCCAAAGTCGTGCTGCCCCGAATAAGCGCCGCTGATGAGCGAGGCACTGACGGGCTTGCCGTTCGCCGGCACGAAAACGCAGTTACGGATCACCAAGCTCTCCCTGCCACGTACTGCCATAATCGGGACGCAGGTTAACAACGCTTCTGCCTCGGATAGTCGAGTTCTCCACCAATAACAGCCCGCTGCCAATGGCATTGATGCCCATATGCCCGAGCGTCGAGTTACGGATCGTTGCATTGGCAACTCCCTGATGCGCGTCGAACCGCGAGAGGATACAATGGTCGTAGAGAAGGTTTTTGCAGAAGTTCGAGCCGAAAATGCCCCAATACCTGTTGTCGTTAATGTCGTTGGTCTGTGTACAATGGATAAACGATACATTGAGCGCACGGTTGGCTGAAAGATCGTAAGTGCCCATCGTTACCGGCTTGCCTGCGGCGCCGATGGTGCTGTACGTACGGTGGCCGGTAAGAATAGCATTCTTTACCGTTACATAGGCACAGTCGCCGATATGGATGAACCCCGAATAGGGTGCGCCTTGGTCCCCTTCGCCCGTAATACGGTGTTCCAATCCTTCCAAAAGCACATTGGATCGTCTGATGGCGATATTTCGGTTATAATAGGTGTACTTTGATTCGGCCTTGTTGGCGATGGTGGTAAAACGCCCGCCGCTGATTTTTAACGGCTTTTCATCGATAGGCATCGCGGTAATATCGGTGATCCGGTCAAAATCCCAGATGATCGGCGCATTCATGTCCACATTGCCGTTTTTGTCGACGACGAAAATGTCCGTCTGTGAAGAACCGTTGTTTTGATTGAGCCCGAACCGGATGTATTGTTTTACATTCGAATTCGTCACCGTGATCAGGCAGGACCCCGGCAACGACACATTGATTTTCGCCTGGTTTCTTTTGAGCGAAATTATCCCCTCCGGTTTGAAAGGTTCAAGACTGGAGCTAACCGTAAAAACGGAAGCGTTGCGGTTCTGAACGTCGCTGTCGTCGATGATGAAAGCTGCCTTGCCAAAATCCGTGTCGGTGCGGATTACGGCTGTGCGCTCCTTTCCGCTGATGTAATACGTAGCCCCGTCGTCGGCTTCCACCGCCAGGCCGTGTGAATTGGCAAATGCATGGGTCGCGGCGATAGCATCTATATCATCCGTCTTACCATCGCCTTTTGCACCAAAATCGCTGTAATGTACCGATCCGGCCGCTTTATACTTTTTGAGGTTTTGTGAAGAAACATTTACCGTCAATTCACCTTTTTCACTGGTGTACACCCGGGTTTTTCCATTCCCCGATAGAATCACCACATTGTCGGGCGCTTTTTTATCCTGTGCCTCGGCGGCAAACGCATAAATCAAACAGAGAAATAGCGGGAACGTGTACTTCATGGCAGGGGTCAGGTTTGATTCTCTTTCATTTAAAAGCAGGAATCCCCGGCCGCTACTCTCCTCTCCGATGCGGAAAAGCATGATATTACGGCGTTTTCTCCTTCCCCTGCGATCGGTTTCAAATGATAAGCCGGACAACCGGTGTTCGTAAACGGACAGCTTCGCCTGGCCAGCATATTATCTAAATTGTTAAATATCAATATATTATAAAAAATCAGAGCCACTGGCAAGCTATTTGATCAGCAAATATGGAACTAATGACTGACCCATGAACAGGGCTTACCTCGGAGAATTTGAAGAAATCGTATTACTGACCGTAGCGGCACTCGACGGGCGGGCGTATGGCGTCGTGCTTGCGCATGAAATTACGGAACAGACCGGCCGGCCGGTGCGGCTCAACCAGGTTCATTCCGCTCTGCAGCGACTGGAAGAAAAAGGAATGGTGCGATCGGACATGAGCGAACCGACAGCGGAGCGCGGCGGGCGGCGGAAGCGGCTGTTTTCGGTGACCGCCTATGGAGAGAGCACCTTGCAGCAAGTCCGGGAAGTACGGGAAAATCTCTGGTCGAGACTGGCAAAACCATTTAAACTCGCGGTTGACCTATGAAGCCGAACACTCCCGAAACACCTGCGCCACCTGCGCTTGCCGACAAGCTTCTTAGCCGGATATGCGCCCCGCATTTACGCGAAAGCATTCTCGGCGACCTGCACGAAGAATTTCATTATCAGGCGCGCAGCATAGGACCCCGAAAAGCCCGGCTGCATTACTGGCGTGAGGCATTAGGCTTCATCAAGCCCAGGTATATCCGCAGAAAAAGCCCCCCCCTATCCAGCCACTTTTCTATTCAGCTTCGATATGATCCGCAACTACTTCACCATTGCCTGGCGCACGCTGGCTTCCAACAAGATCTATTCGTTCGTTAATGTCGTCGGCCTCAGCATTGGCCTGGCGGCCGCTATGCTGATATTGCTGTATACCAAAGACGAGGTAAGCTTTGATCAGTTCCATGCCAACAATCCGAATATTTACCGGATCACTAATAAATTCATATCCCCGGCGGGAAAGCAGGTAGGCGTAATGGGAAATACGGGCTATCTGCCGGGACCGAAATTTGCCGCCGGTGTGCCGGAAATCCGGGCGTTCGTGCGCTATCACTGGCATCGTAACGATATTAAAAAAGGCAATGAAATCAAGAGCACAGAGGTCTTTCGTACCGATTCCTCCTTCTTTTCCGTCTTCTCTTTTCCGTTGTCGAGCGGCGACCCCAAAACCGCATTGAAAGAGCCCAGATCGGTAGTGATTTCGGAAGAAATGGCTGAAAAACATTTTGGCAGCACGGACGCCCTCGGGAAGACAATCCTGATGAAGGACAGCTTTGACAAAGACGCACGTTTTGAGCTGTATACCGTCACGGGTGTGGCACGAAAATCGCCTCAAAACTCATCCATTAAGTTCGATGTCCTTATCCCGATGGTCATTGGCCCCAGCGAAATACACCGCGCCACAAACTGGTTCAACACTTTCATGAACACCTTCGTCCTGCTCGCTCCCGGCGCGGATGTGGCCCAGGTAGAGCGGAAAATGAACCTGGTTTACAATGCGGACGCCAAAGAAGCCATTAAGGAAGTAGCTAAAAAATACGGAATGAAGGACAAAAAACAATATACCCTTCAACCCTTTACAGATATGCACCTAAGCAGGGAATTGCCCTCCGACAACGGTCTGGCGGGGCATAACAACCCGCACCTATCGTATATACTCACCGGCATAGCGCTGTTTATACTCGCCATCGCCTGTATCAATTTCGTAAACCTGACGGTAGCCCGGTCGTTGAAGCGGGCGAAGGAAATCGGTGTCCGTAAGGTCGTCGGAGGCGGCCGTGCACAACTGATCGTCCAGTTCCTTGGCGAATCTTTCCTGCTCTGTACGATTGCATTCGTTTTTGCGCTCGTGCTTGTACAGGCCACATTGCCCACATTTAACCACCTTGCCAATAAGGCCCTGGCGCTTTCCTATCTTTTCGATATTTACCTGGTACTTGGCTATCTTGGGCTGTTTCTGGCTACGGGCTTGCTGGCCGGCTTTTACCCGGCAATGGTATTGTCTGGTTATAATCCTGTCAAAACGCTTTATCACCGCCTGCAACTTTCAGGCAAAAACTACCTGCAAACTTCACTGGTGGTCATCCAATTTACCATTGCTTCTTTCCTGATTATCGGCACGCTTACAATCAGCTCCCAGTTCAATTATTTGATGAATAAAGATTTAGGCTACAACGACGAGCACCTGATCAGTATCGAGAAGTCCAATCTCACGCGGGACGAAGTTCGACTGCTCAAACAGGAGCTGGGAAAAGATCCCAACGTGATCGCCGTGGCGCCCAAAAATATGGGCCGCTGGAACACCTCCGCAAAAGTGAACGGCGGTACCGAGGTGGCTTTTACCTATGAAACTGTGGACGCGGAATACCTGCCTGCTATTCAGGTGCCTGTTGTGAAAGGCCGCAATTTCTCACCCGCTTTCCCCTCCGATACGGTGGACGCAGTGCTCGTAAACGAGGCCTTCGTCAGGCAGGCGGGCTGGAAAAACCCGATCGGGCAAATCGTGGACTTTCCCTATGAAGGTTTCAAATGTTCGGTCATAGGAGTCGTGAAAGATTATCACTATTCCGATTTGAGCGAGAAAATCGGTCCGCAACTCTTCACAATGCGGCCCGGCAATCCTTACGGGAGGTTTTTCGTCAAGATCAAGCCCGGCACCGAAACCGCCAGCCTCCGGCATATTGCCGAAACTTTCGCCCGGCTGTTTCCCCTCAGCCCGTATTCTTACCAGTTTATGGACGATGAGAATATGAAACGTTACGAGTCGGAGGCGAAGTGGAAACAGATCATGCAGTTCGGCACCGTTCTCACGATCTTCATTTCGTGCATCGGGCTATTCGGTCTGGCCACACTTGCTGCTGAGCGCCGCAACAAGGAGATCGGCATACGGAAAGTTTTGGGAGCGTCGGTCAACAGTATTGTGCAGCTGCTTACCTCCGACTTTCTGAAACTGGTCTGCATTTCATTCGTTTTCGCATTCCCGCTTGCCTACTACGCCATCGACAAATGGCTGCAAAATTACCCTTACCGGATCGGCATCAGCGCAACGGTCTTCGTCCAGGCCGGCTTGCTCGCCATCGCCGTAGCTCTGGTGACAGTCAGCTTTCAATCGATACGGGCCGCATTGGCGAACCCTGTCAAGAGCCTGGGAAGCGAATAAGCCGGGCACATTTAATATTTCAAATCCTTGATTTTCCTGACGATCCGGTTGGCTATGATCTGATAACCATAATTATTAAGGTGAATTTCGTCCGTCGGATTGGCTGGCCGCATTCCCGAAGGGAAATTGCCGCGTTCGATATTCGTCAGGTCTTTTTCTGTCGGCGTGTATCCGATGGCTTTCATTTCAGCGTCCGTAGGGGGTGTCATCGGAACGTAGTTTTTTCCATACAATGAGGCCAGCCGATCGTTGAAGGCCATAACCTTATTGTAGCCATCGGTGCCTTTCATTTCAACGACAGCGGGCAGTATGCCGAGCACCAGGTACCGCCGCGGCTCCGCGATATAGTCGACCGAACTTTTGATCGCCGCCAGAATTCCCTCTTCGGGTTTCGATTCGCCGATGTCGTTCCGCCCATACCACAGGATTTGTGTCGCTGTCCGCAGTTTGACGGCATCGTCCAGTTCGAACACCGAGTCGTCGGGAATCTCTTTATCGAGGGGTGGCTCGGCGGGTGTTTGGGAAGTCGTATCCCCTTCGTCCGTCACGAGCGGCTCCACGGTGTACTGCTCGCCGGTGCCGGGTGTGAATGTACGTGTAATCCTGCATTTCACGCCTACGAGCGTGCCCGTGCGCGTATAAACCCTGTCATTCAGGGGCGTCGAAAGAAATTCATTGTTCAGTTTGGCCACCCTCAATGGTTGCGATCCGTCGAACTTGCCGCCGGCTACGGAGATAGTCAAAGGCACACCGCCCTGCCGTATCGCGATCGACAGCGCGATTTGCCCGTTTATACCGTCGGTAACTACCGGTCGACCGGGCAATGCGTCGCCGACCCATTTACCGTACGGCTCACTGGCTCCGATGCCGATGGTAAGGCTGTCGCCAAAAAAAGCGAGCGTTTTATCCCGGTCGTCTTTTCTGGACGGGATGATCTTATCGAGCAGGTTATCGCAGGATGTCAGGAGTACTGTGGACAAAACAACCGCCCCAGATTGGTGAAAAAAACGTCTTCGATCGACTGGCAGGCCTGATTCTCCACCAGGCTCGGTGTGTTGAAATGCTTTCATTTAGATAGATGGAACGTTGCTAATCATGGATGCTTTTGAACGCACTGCATATGCAGCACGCCAACACAATCGCAATAATCGTTCCAAACCGGCGTCACGGAAATTCTACAAGACCAACGATGAAATATAATGGAATTTATCCAAATTAATGGATTATTTCCATTATATTTGCTCTGTCAGTATCCGACTTTTATAAATTGGGTTTTAGGGTTGTATATAATGATGACATTCCGGGAGCATTGTTTCCGGAATGTTTTGCTTTAAGGGAGTAGCTCAAAATGTCCGCCTCGTCGCGACAAATCGGGGTTTGGTCTACTTTCGCAATTACGGATACGGAAGCCGGCTACCTTTGCTGCAAAACCAACCGTCAAAAGTCATGAAAGCTTCCACAGAAAGAGTCCTCATCCGCTGGATACACATCGTGTTCAGCATTCCCGTCGTGGGTTACATATATGGTCCCGTGGCCGATTCGCCTTATGGCGCGCAGGCGGTGCGACTGGTATTCCTGCCGGTTATCGCCCTTTCGGGCCTGTGGCTGTGGAAAGGGCAATGGCTTCGTAAAAAGCTACGCGTGTGAAGGCGACCGAATCCACGCTCACTCCGACCTGAGGCTCTTCACGGGGTTGGTCAGGGCAGCTTTGATACTCTGGAAACTCACCGTAAGCAACGCAACCCCCACCGAGAGCGCAGCAGCCAGCACGAACACCCATATGCTGATATCTATTTTATAGGTGTATTCTTTCAAAAACCGCTGCATGGCAAGCCAGGCGATCGGTGCGGCAATGATAAACGAGATGAGCATCAGCCTTAGAAAATCACGCGAAAGAAGTTGCACGATGTTGTAAACCGTCGCGCCCAGGACTTTTCTTACGCCTATTTCCTTGGTACGCTGGGTTACCACAAACGACACCAGTCCGAACAATCCCAGCGAGCCTATCAATATCCCCAGTACAGCAAACAGTTGGAGGAAATTGGAAAGCTTGCGTTCACTGTCGTAAAAGCTCCGGATGTCGTCTTCCAGAAATTTAGGGTCGAAATAATGGTTGGGGAATATGGCCTTCCAATGCTTACCGATATGAGCCAATGCTTCGGTCTTTTTCGAATTGTCGATGCGGATACTGGCGAGCTGGAAATTCCATGTCGCGTAAAAATACACATGCCCTACCAGCTTGCTTTTCAAATCTTCGGAATGATAATCCTTTACGACACCGATGATCGTCGATTCCATACCCCAGAATTTGAGACGTTGCCCGAGCGCTTTTTCCGGATTTTTGAAACCCATGTCACGCGTCGCCTTTTCATTCACCACAATATCCACCGTGTACTCGCCATTGACCTTCCGGGTCGTGTCCCCCACGGTAATCGTACGGCCCGCGACCATCGGAATGTGAAAAAAATTGAAATAGTTGGTATCCACGTGCTGCACACGGAACGTCGCCTCTCCATTGGGCAATCCGGCGTGCTCTACGGTACTCCACCAGTGGTTTCTCTTGCTTGCGGGGGTAGTCAGGCCAAATGCAACTTCCCGGATTTCCGGATATTGTTTCAGCTGATGGCGGAAGCGTTCACGCAGGGCGCCACTGCGGTCGGGCATATTGACGGTAACAATGCCACTCTTCTCAAAACCCAGGTCTTTTTCATAAAAATACCGGATTTGTTTCATCGCCAGCAATGTGCAAATAACCAGTACCTGCGCAATCACAAATTGCATTACCACCAACGACGATCGCAGCGAAATACCGCCATCAGGCAGTGCAACACGGTTTTGCAATGCCCTCACCGGCTGGAAACCGGACAATACGAGCGCGGGGTAAAATCCGGCACACAAAGTAACTATCACCACCAGTCCCGCCAGGAACAGGAACGTTTCCGGCCCCCACACCCTGGAACTGTCGATACTCGTATTCAGGAGTTCCGATGAATAGGAAACGAGCTGTGCCGCCAGCAATGCGCCCAGCAATGTGGCCAGCAGGACAAGCATACCGGTTTCACCAAAAAACTGGAAAATGAGCTGCCGTCTGCCGCTGCCCAAAACCTTGCGCACCGCCACCTCGCGGCCGCGCTGGATCGCCTGGACCGTCGCCAGATTTACGAAATTGATACAGGCAATAAAAATGAGAAATATGCCGATGCTCGTGAGGGTATAAAGCATCCATTTCGGCATGGAGTACCTGAAAGGGTCCTTGCTGGTGTCGAAATGCATGTCGGCGAGCGGTTGCAGCTCGTAGGAGATGATCGTGGTTTCGTCCTGCCGGCTTTTCGTGAAGCGTGTCAATCCGGTATTGATCGGCCCGGTGGACGCGCCCGGTTTCAGCAATGCGAAACCCTGGTGCATGGAATCGCCACCACTCAACTTGTCCTCCTGCCCGAGGTCAGGCTGGATTTGTTTCATTGTTTCCCAGGAAATGATCATTTCCATCGGAAACTCGGTATTTGCCGGCATGTTACCGATAACGCCTGTCACGGTCAGCACTTTTTGGTTATCGTAGCGCAATGTCCGGCCCATTGCATCACCTTTGAAGAGCTTCTGAGCGGTTTGTTCGTCAATCACCACCTGTCCCGGCGCGCTCAGCGACAGTTTCGGGTTGCCAGCTATCCAGCGGATATCGAGCATTTCAAGCATTTCCGGCTGCGTGAAAAAGATGTTGTTCTGATGAAAAATCTCCGTTCCGACCTGTACCGCCGCGGGATTCATTCCGTAAAAATTAGCCGCCGATTCGACGCCCGGAAATTGCGTTTTCAGCATTCTGATGATTGTCTGATGCACGTGCGACTGCGGTTCGCCAAACTTGTCGACCGACTTGATGCGGTAAATGCGGTCGGCCTTGGCGTGGTAACGATCGAAACTGTATTCGAACCGGACGATCCAGAAAAGCGTAATGGCAACGCCAAGGCCAAGCGTAAGGCCGGTCAGATTGATGCACGTGTACAATCTGTTTTTTTGCAGGCTTCGATAGGCGGTTTTGAAGTAATTTCCGATCATGTTCCGGGCAGGTTGAATGTTAAAAACGAACGGTCCCGTATTAATTTCATAAATAACCTGCCAGCAAAAAAAGGCCGTCGAAAACGGCCTTTTTTTGCTGAAATCAGTGTCTATCAGAACCGGCGGGTGTCCGCTTGCGAACAATTCCGTTCAGCTTTGAACATCATTATCTTAACACCAGGACCCGTTGCTGCAATATCCGGTCGGCTCCCGCCATGCGGACGATGTAAATGCCGGAGGCCGTATTGCCCAACGGTATGCTCACAGGCCCGCTTCGCCCGTCTATCTTCTCCGTTAGCACCACCTGTCCACCCGGATTCACCATTTCCAGCGTCTGAAACGGTTCTTCGATGAGCACATTCATTTCATTGGTGTGAATGAGCGACGGCCGGACAAAAGCGTCGACGGGCACATCGCCGGTATTCACCGTAATCGTTCTGGAGTATCTGAAACTTTCGTCGGTATCGACCATTTTCAAACGATAATACAGGACACCCGTCTCAGTGGTGCTGTGGGTGAACGAATAACTACGCCCGCCCGACGCATTGGCACCGGCCACCGAGCCGACGTTTTCGAACCGGCGGGCGTCGAGGCTAAACTCGACATCGAAGGTTTTGAAGTCCTTTTCCATGGAAGTTTGCCAGGAAAGCTTCACGCCTTCGGTGGCCGGCAGCCCCGAAAAGCTTACCAGCGTTACGGGCAGCGGATCTTCGGCCTCGATACGATAAACCGCTGTGGCGGTAACGGCATAAATTTCACCCGACTCGTCCTCACCAATATCCCTGACGCCCGTGAACGTCGACGTTTCATACTCCTTCACGGAGCCATCCGAATTGATTTTATGAATATCGCCCGACGAATAATCCATTCCAATGTAGTACCCTTGCATAACAGGAAAGTCGCTTCCCCGGTACACTACGCCACCGATAACCGACCTTCCCCTCGCGCTTCCCGTTTCGTAGGTATAAATAGGCTTCACATAACCTGCCGTGTCCGGACATTCGGTAAGCGGGATGCCGGGAGTGCGGATATCGCCTTCAAAACATCGCCAGCCATAGTTGGCACCCGAAGCGGTTCCGGCGGTCCGGTGATTGATCTCTTCCCGCTCGTCCTGCCCTACATCCCCTATCCACATGTCATAATTCTCACGGTCGAAACTCCACCGGAAAGGGTTTCGTAAACCCAGGGCGAATACTTCGTTACCAAATGGATTGCTGGGCGGTATTACGTAGTTCAAACCTGACCCGATGGGTGGATTAACATCGATACGTAATATTTTCCCTAACAAACTGTTCGTATTCTGGCCGTTCATATCGGGGTCATAACCCGCACCGCCGTCACCTGTCGACAAATAAAGGTAATCGTCCTCATACCCGAAGTGCAATTCACCCCCGTTGTGGTTACTATTCACCGGATGCGGGATTTTCAATATTTCAACCCGCGTGTTGGCCGGCACAATGTTTCCCAACGGATTAGCCGAAGTGTACCGGGCCAGCACCAGGTCGCCGGCAGTATCGGTATAGTAAGCATACAAAAAGCCGTTGGTTAAAAAATCCGGATGAAACGCGATACTCAACAAGCCTCCTTCGCCGGTGGTTCCAACCACCTGGCCTTCGCTGTTCATGTTCAAATACTCGATGGGGGTAGTCAACGCACCAGGGTTGTACACCGTGACTGTCCCGGCCCGTTCGACGATAAAGATACGATTGGAGCCATCGCCCGCATGTACGAGTTGCATGGCCGAGGTCAATCCGCTGATTACGGCCGTGGGATTGATCTTTACGTCAGGAATTTGCGCGGAGGCGCAGGTGGCCGTCAGAACGAAGCAAAACACCAGAACAAACGCCCGTGGTATTTTATAGTGGTTGATATGTTTCATGTTTCGCAAGTTGATTAAGTGACGATAATTCTACCTTTTTTGCGAAATCATACTACAATTGTTATGCCGACACATGCTTTGTAAATCCAGGCCACAAAAAAAGCCTTCGGAAAGCGTAACTTCCGAAGGCTCAACAATTTGAATCCTGACACCCGATCAGTAATAAAATGTGCCGTACCCGCTGCTGATAGTGAGTTTCTTTTCTTGCGAGGATTCTACACGGCCTATTACCTGCGCATCGATCCCGAACGATTCAGATATGTCGATCACCCGGGCGGCATGTGCCTCGGGGAGGTAAATTTCGAGCCTGTGTCCCATATTGAACACCTTATACATTTCCTGCCAGCTCGTTCCGCTTTCCGCCTGGATCAGCTTGAAAAGCGGCGGCACAGGCAACAGGTTATCTTTGATAATGTGAAGGTTATCAACAAAATGTAGAATTTTTGTCTGAGCCCCGCCGCTGCAATGTACCATGCCATGGATCTGCGGGCGCAGTTCGTCGAGTAATGCTTTGGCCACGGGCGCGTATGTACGGGTGGGCGAAAGGATCAGTTTACCCACATTCAGCGGCGCACCGTCCACTGTATCGGTCAGTTTTTTGCTGCCGCTGTAAATGAGATCGTCGCTCACTTCGGGGTCAAAACTTTCGGTGTATTTCGAAAGGTATTTGCCTAAAATATCGTGTCTCGCGGACGTAAGGCCATTGCTACCCATTCCTCCGTTGTATTCGTTTTCGTAAGTAGCCTGTCCGTAAGAAGCCAGCCCGACGATCACGTCTCCCGCCTGAATATGGGCGTTATCCACCACCTCGGAGCGCTTCATCCGGGCTATGACGGTGCTGTTCACCGTCACCGTCCGCACCAGGTCGCCGACATCGGCCGTTTCGCCGCCCGTACTGTAAATCTCGACGCCGTAGCTGCGGAGCATTTCCAGCACTTCCTCGGCCCCGTTGATCACCTCCGCGATCACTTCGCCGGGAATGCGGTTCTTGTTGCGGTCGATGGTCGAGGAATAGAGCATCGGGCCGGTTGCGCCCACACACAGGAGGTCGTCGGTATTCATCACGATCGCATCCTGGGCAATGCCTTTCCAAACGGAGATATCGCCTGTTTCTTTCCAATACAAATACGCCAGGGAAGTTTTGGTACCGGCCCCGTCGGCGTGCATGATCGTGCAGTAATCGGGATCGCCCGCGAGCGCGTCCGGGACTATTTTACAAAAAGCCTTCGGATAAAGCCCTTTGTCGATCTTTTCGATGGCCTTATGCACATCTTCCTTTGAAGCCGATACACCGCGCTGGAGATAACGGTCGGTAGTTTTCATCTGAGCGTTTTAATTAGTAAGCTATCCTGATTCCGCCACAAAAGTAGGCAAAAAGGGGGCTTAAACCTTTACTTTAATGAAAGTAACCCTTAAACTGGTAAATCAACGATTTACAAAAAATTGCAAATTTTAACGATTTATTAAAATAAGACAAATGCGAAAAAGTCGTTAGCTTTACAAACCTGAGGTTTTCACAACCGAAAACAGTAGAATCTCTTGTCTGGCCAATTAAAGTCCTGAACCTGCTTTTTGATTTCATGCATTTTTTGATTCGTTCGGTCGTACTATTAGCTTTATCGTTTGCCGCCACTACATTCAGTAACCGTGCTTTTGCCCAGACGCCCCGGCCCCGGGAGGCTTCTGCGGACACTTTAAATCCGATCCGGTCGCTGGTATCTTTCGCCACCGAACATTTGAATATCCCCTATCGCCCGGGCGGCTCGTCCCGAAAAGGCTTTGATTGCTCGGGGTTTGTCCGGTATTGTTTCAACCAATGGAACATCACGCTCCCGCATTCCAGCGCCGCACAGGCAGAACACGGGCAAGCCGTTGAGCTCGACAACGCCAAGCCCGGCGACCTGATTTTCTTCAAAGGCCAGAGTACCAAAAGCAAGCGCATCGGGCACGTAGGCATCATCACCGAAGTAGCGCCCGGTTATGTCAAATTCATCCATTCGGCCTGGAAAGGCGGAATCCGGTATGACCTGCTCCATGCAGCTTATTACAGCAAGCGGTTTGTGGCGATCAAAAGAATGATTGAATGATTTTTTATTAATAATTATTCCTTTTCTCTCTTATTCCGTCGACTAAAGTCGACGGCAAGGAGATTGCTTTCTGGTCGGCTTGGCCGACAAGTGCCTGTCTGGAATCAACTTGAATTCGCCAATTCCAAACAATCCCCCATTCCGTTGACTAAAGTCGACGGAATGACGAGATAGGAATAGCTTAGTTTTTGCTTGTATTGGTCCAGCCATATTTTTTCATAAATCTGTTGATTTCTGTTTCAAAGGTTTTGCCTCTGTGGTGCTCTTCCTGCCTGAGTATATAGTTGCGAACATGCGATACATGTTTCTCGCTGACACTAACAGCCCAATAATCATCCTGCCATACAAAATGCTCCGGCGTCAATTTATTCTTATTGATCCAATAGGAAGATTCTCCCTTTATAATTTTCATAACATCCCCAAGCGTCTGCTCGCGGCTCAGGCATACGAGGCAGTGCGCATGGTCAAGATAGCCATTCACCACATCCAGCTCGATCCCCTTTTTCGTCGCATATTCCTTGATATGCATAAACACCTTCATCCGAATATCGTCCCGCAAAACAGGCGCACGATATTTGGTCGAAAAAACAACATGAATCCAAACACGGGTCCAACTCATAAATCGGGATTAAACGCATACAACAATAGACAACCGGCGGTCTCATTGATACGCTGAATCTCACATTTGGTAACAAACTAAAAAGCATTCCTCGACAAAGTCCCGCTGGCCGTGATCTTCTGATACCGGAAAAAAGGCAAAGAATGAGCTAATGATGTTAAATTTGCGGGATCGATATTGATTCAGTCTTTTATCATTCCCGCATTTTGAAACTCTGGCAAAAGGAAAATACCGTTACTTCTGAAAAAATAGAACGTTTCACAGTCGGCCGCGACCGTGAGATGGATTTGCATCTGGCCGAATTCGATGTGCTGGGCAATATTGCTCACGCCACCATGCTCGAAACCATCGGCTTGCTAACGGCCGACGACCTCGCTGCATTGAAAACCGAGCTCAAAGCCATTTACAAGCAAATTCAAAGTGGAGAATTCGTCGTTGAAGAAGGCATTGAAGACGTGCATTCACAGGTGGAGTTAATGCTTACCCGAAAGCTGGGGGATACAGGCAAGAAAATTCACAGCGGCCGTTCCCGTAACGATCAGGTGCTGGTGGATATGAAGCTCTATACGCGCGCAAGGCTGTTCGAAGTCGTTCAGGCGACCGAAAAGCTCTTCGATGTCCTTTCGCGGAAATCGGAGGAACATAAAAATGACTTGCTTCCCGGTTACACGCATTTGCAGATCGCCATGCCGTCGTCGTTCGGGCTATGGTTCGGCGCCTATGCCGAGGGCCTGATCGACGATATTATCCAGCTCAACGCCGCCTACCGCCTTGCCAACCGCAACCCGCTGGGGTCGGGAGCGGGCTATGGTTCCTCGTTTCCGCTGAACCGCCAGCTTACTACGGAGCTGTTGGGCTTCGAAGGCATGCACCACAATGTCGTGTACGCACAAATGAGCCGCGGACGTACAGAACAGGCCGCTTTGAGCGCCATTGCATCGTTGGCGGCCACGGTTTCGCGGTTGGCAATGGACGTTTGCCTTTACAACAGCCAGAATTTCGGCTTCATCGTCCTGCCCGACGACCTCACCACCGGCAGCAGCATTATGCCGCATAAAAAGAATCCGGACGTAGCCGAACTCCTTCGCGCCAAAACCAACCGAATGAAAGCATTACCCATGGAGGTAACTATGGTTTTGAGCAATTTGCCGTCGGGTTACCACCGCGACATGCAGCTGCTGAAGGAAATCCTGATGCCCGCCTTCGACGAAATCCTCGACTGTCTCGACATCGCGGCTTTCATGCTCGAACACATGAAAGTGAAGCAAAATCTGCTCGACGACCCGAAATACGACCTGCTTTTCAGCGTCGAGCGCGTAAACGAGCTTGTAATCACCGGAGTACCTTTCCGCGACGCCTACAAACAAGTCGGGGCCGAAATAGCCGACGGGACCTACACCGCGCCCCGTGAATTGAAACACAGCCACGAGGGAAGTATCGGGAATTTGCAAACGGGCGAAATTCGTGCGAGAATGCAGCGGGAAATCAGCGCATTTGGGTATGAAAAAGTCACGGCTGCATTAGACGCATTGTTAAAATAAACATGATGAGAGTCCGGCACGCCATTGTTTGGATATTGTGCTGCGTTGGTTTTTACCTGTCCGCGGCAACGCCCGCATATCATGACGGAGCGAAGGGTCTCAAGGTCATCTTCTTTCTCGACGCCGAATGTCCCGTCTCAAATGCGTATATGAACGAGATTAAAAGTATATGTTCGGATTATGCAAAAAAGGGCGTGGCATTCGAAGCGGTTTTTCCGGTTACGACGGTGAAACGCGATGACATTCGTGCATTTTTGCATAAATACAAAGCGAATATTCCCGGTTATCGTGACCCGGGATTGCAGAAAGTGAAGCGTTACCAGGCTACCACGATGCCCGAGGCCATACTTGTCGATGCAAGTGGCGAAATTCTTTATAGAGGCGCTATCGATAACTGGTATTATGCATTGGGAAAGAACAGGGCGAAAGCCACTGAATTTTATCTAAGAAATGCCATTGAGGCCGCATTGAACGGAGAAGTGATTATCAAAAGCAGGACAGAAGCGATCGGATGCCTGATCAATCAATAGCTGCCATCCATTTTAAGCAAAACAAAAAGGCAAGCCAACCGGCCTGCCTTTTGCGTTTTAACTAAATCTATAATAAAAATTACTGCTTATCCCACCAGACGCGACCTTGTGCGTTGGCCAGATCTCCGAAGCCGGGCTGTGCCGCCATCGCGTCGTAAGCCGCTTTCTTGTTGGCGTAGTTAGGATCCGACGATGACGGAAGTGTGATCGGTGAACGGCGTGGGATCACCAGCGGCACGTTCAGATACGTCATTTTGGGCATCGGTACCACCGAGTTCTCGTTCGGATACCCGGTACGTTTCCACAACGCCCATCCTTCCTGAGGCTGTCTCATGAAGTTCAGATAGCTTTGGCTCGCAATCTGGTCCATGGCCTTTGCTGCATCGAACGCAACGCCGGGCTGCGCCAGGTAAGCGGTGATTTCAGCCTCTGTCATCGGTGTATAGTTGGTCAGCTTGGCACCTTGACCTATTTCGTCGTAGAACGCCAGCGAGCTTCTTACACCTGCTTCATACCAGCTTTTTGCCGTTCCGGTACCGATGGATTTGGTAGCCAGTTCGGCACGCATGAAACAGAACTCGGCATAGGTGATCACAGGGATGTAAGAACGACCGGTACCTGCATTACCCGCCGCATCCGCACGGCCTGCATTGAAGAGGCGCGGCTGAATGAACGACAATGTGTCCACCGTAGTGTTATTTGACGAGATCAGCTTCGGCGTGTAATAACGCTGGATGTTGGCCGTCTGACGTGATTCGTCGGGACTTGTGAAGCTGCCCACATACCGTCTTCCTTCCCTGGTGCCAGCCGGCAGTTTCTTATCCGCGATCAGCAGATCGATGTTTGCCTGACTGTATTGGTTAGGCGTGAAGAAGACGTCGATGCGCGGGTCTTTTTTCTGCCACATGAAATCCACCATCGGCTTTGGAGCACGCAGCTCGTCGGTTGCCCAGTTTCCGCCGGCGGCATCACCGGTGAAGGTGGCATTCCCGATGAACACCCAACTGTCGGCATTGCTGCTCATCAGGTCGCCGGCGGGCATAGCGAGTACTTCGTTGATAATCGCGTTACCGGCGGTTGGGTCCGCTTTCTGCACGCGCATCGCCATCCGGAGCCTCAGCGCATTGGCAGCTTTAATCCACTTCGTAGCATCGCCCTTGAAATACTGATCGTATACGTCGAGCGAATATTGAGGAACCGCAGGTGATTGTTTCAGAACAGCAACCGCCGCTTTAATTTCGGCGTCCAGTTTAGCGAACAGTTCCTGCTGCGTGTCATATTTAGGCTGCAAAGTACCGCCATAACGTCCCTGGAATGCCTCTGTATACGGAATGCTTCCATAGATATCGGACACGTAAAAAGCATAGTACGCTTTCAAAATCCGCGCAATCTGGATCATGTTTGTGTAACGAGGCTGCTCATCGGCGCTCATTTTACCAACCAGTTGTTCCAGGTCGTAAAGGCGGTCGCCTACACCGTTGTACAGGCGTCCGTAACGATTCGAAAAATTGTCGTAGTTCAGCGTAAACGAGCCCTGATTGCCGGCCTGGGGCGTGTTATACTGCATCCATGGCATAATACGGCGGTAAAAGTCGTAAAATGCTTCGAAATCCTGGCTGTGGATCTGGCTTGTCGCTTGCAGGAACTGGTTCTGAGGGGGGGATCTCCGTAAGGGCGTCCGGGTTTTTGTTAACGTCAACAAAGGCTTGCTTCTCGCAGGAGCTCAGAAATCCTACGGCCGCCATTAATATGAGTTTACTCTTCAAAGATTTCATAAACGATGCTGTTATTAAAATTTAGGCTGTAACGAAACTGATTACAATCCTACGCTGACTGATACACCAAGGTTACGCGAGAATGGCAAACCACCATATTCCATGAATTCACCCGCTTTGTTGCTATACAAACCTTCGGGATTGATACCGTCCTTCGCAGTTTTATAGAGGTACCCCAGGTTACGGCCCACCAGGCTCACCCGCAGGCTCTGGATTTTAGCTTTACCCAGCCATGAAGCAGGCACATTATAGCCGATTGAAACCTCGCGCAACGCAACCCACGAGTTCTCGAAAGTAGAATATTCGCGGATACCCGACGACCATTGCGTAAGGTTCAGATAATAGGCATATGCGGGGATCGGTTTCACATAACCTGCCGCAACCGCGTCCGCATAGCTCATGCCACCGAGGTCCTTGGGCTTCCCGTCCACTACCACCTGGAAACCTTGTGCAAGTACACCGTCCGGAATGATACCGTCGTTTTTCACAACTCCTTCCCCGTCGGTGTAAGTTACCCCTCCCAGCTCCGTATTACGACCCGGCAATGTAAACTTGAATGCACCAAAAGAAGATCCGTACTGGTGTGTTGCCGATGACATCAAACCACCGATTTTGGCATCAGCCTGAACAGTCGCCGTGAAATTCTTGTAACGGAACGTGTTCACGTTGCTTGCAAGGAATTTCTCCATCACTGTTCCCAGCTCCTTGTCAGCCTTGTCTCCATAGGAACCGTTACGAACGTAACCGATACCACCTTCACCGGAAATAGACCCGATTACACGCTTGCCGTTGGCAGGATCATTGGGATTGTCGGATTTATAGATCGCGAAACCATAGGGCGTGATAAGCGTTCCATAGTCTTTACCTACGCGCGCCACGGATTTAATATCGGCACCAAAACCGAGCGAAAGCTCATAAGTATCCGTTCCTTCGACCAGTTCAAGCACCTTGTTGCGGTTGCGAGAGAAGTTGATGCTGGTATTCCACTCGAAATCGTTTCTCTTGATGGGCGTCGCCGTCAAAAGGATCTCAACCCCCTTGTTCTGGATTCTACCGGCGTTGACAATTCTCTTGCTCACACCCGACTCCGGCGTCGTGTTCAGGCTCAGGATTTCGTTTTTAGTAATCTTGTTGTAAACGGTCGCATCGATTCCCAAACGGTTGTTGAAGAAACGGATATCCGCGCCGAATTCCACCTCACGCGCCAAACGGTTTTTCAACGCGTAGTTGGGCAATGTGTTATCGCGGAATCCGGACCAGTTCACTACGCTGCCGTCCGGCTGCAAGTAGGTTCCATCGGGTTTGTACGAACCGGTTTGGTTGGTCGACCACGGGTCGGTATCACCACCGGTGTAACCCAGGCTGGCACGTAACTTACCGAACGACAACCATGACGGAAGGCCTTTCAGCGACTCGGTAGCGATCCATGACAGACCTACCGACGGATAGGAATAAATATAGTCGCCGCTTCCGTTAGCGTAGGTCAATGTCGAAGACCAGTCGGTACGGTAGCTCGCACTCAAAGTAATCGCGTCCTTATAAGTCAAATCGCCATAAGCGTACAAAGCGTCGATGCGTTTCGATGGAATAAGCTCGTTTTTCTCAAATTTCAACACGTTAATGCTGTTCGCAAGAGAAAAGACATCTGGTACGCGAAGGCCACCGTCGGTTCTCACATCAAATCTGCGACCGCCATTCAAACGGTTTGTTTCTCCACCTGCGGACAGGCTCAGGTTGAAATCGGTGCTCAATTGCTTGTTGGCGGTCAGGAGGGCCTGGAAACGCGTCTGAGTCTGGTTCTCCGAATATTCACGGTATTCGCCACCCGAGAAGTTGACGTTGTCGCCCCTGTTGCGGTTGTTACCGGTGTATAACTCATTCTGCACGTTACCGCGCACGAGGAAGCTCAGCCAGTCGGTAATGTTGCCTGTCAGGTCGATGTTTCCACGGAATACCTTTTCATTTCTGAGTTGCTTGTACTCGAACGTCTGAAACATAAACTCGGTGATGTTGTACGGATCGGCAGTTCCGCGACGCCGGCCGCCGGCAACCGGATCGATGTAGTTTTTGGACCAATAATCGATATCCATATTACGAGGGCGACCATAAACAAAACGGAATACGGGGTTATAGTTACCGCCCTGACGGATCGGGTTAACCATGTCGTTGTCGGTATAATCCGCGCTTACGTCGAGATTCAGGACCTTGCCTATTTTCTGGGTTCCGCGAATGTTAAAGTTATTACGTTTCAGCTCGGTTCCCGCAGCCATGATGCTGGTGTTTTTCAGCGAAGAGAAAGACGCACGGAAAGAACTGCGCTCGTTACCGCCTTCCACCGCGATGTTATGGTTAATATACTTACCGGTCTGAAAGAACTTAATCGGATCATTAGCTTTCCATTCGACCATACGGCCGTCCAGGTCGCGTACCATTTGCCCCTCGAATTTGGGACCATACGAGAAATTATAGTTAGGGCGATCTACTTCGGGAACGCCGTCGGCACCCGTTGCAAATGTAGGGTTCAGACCTGCGCCGTATTCATTTTGCAGGTCGAGGAATTTGTAGGCGGTTTCAAAGCTCGAAGTATGGTTGTAGGTAACACCCAAACCTTTATCCACACGTCCTTTTTTGGTTTGAATCACCACCACGCCGTTCAAAGCCTCCGAACCATACAAAGAGCTCGCTGCCGAACCTTTCAGTACAGTCATCGACTCGATGTTGTCGGGGTTGATGTTCTTCATGATGTTACCGAAGTCCTGCGCAGCGCCCCAGGAGTCGGCACCGGATGTACCAGGACGGATCAACACACCATCCACCACGAACAGGGGTTGGGTATTGGGACTCAGAGAGGCATTACCACGGATACGGATACGTGACGACGACATCGGGCCACCTGTTCCCTGGTTGATCATCACACCCGCCACTTTACCTTGTAGCGCGTTCACCATGTTCGCATTGTTGGTCCGGGAAATGTCGGCTCCTTTTACTTCCTGAATGGAATAAGGAACTTTACGCACCTCGGTGGACATACCGAAGCCGGTGATAACTACTTCGTTAAGCGTTTTGTTGTCTTCGTCGAGATTTACGGTCAGCTGGGTAGCGTTACCCACCGGCACCTCTTTGGTTACAAATCCGATGGATGAAAAAACCAGCACAGCCGAGCTGGAAGGCACAGCGATGCTGAACTTTCCGTTGGCATCGGTGGCGCCACCTGTGTTACTTCCCTTGATAAGGAAGGAAACGCCGGGCAAAGGATTCTGGTCCTTGTCGAGCACCGTCCCGTTGACGGTCCTTTTGTCTTGGGCAATACTCCAGGTACTTCCGGTGAGGAGGAGGAGCAATGTTACCAGACGTGCTAAAGCAGTACACTTTTGTCTCATGGTAAACTTGGTAAATTGAATTTAGGTGGTTTAAGTAAACTGGATTACATACTCTGATCCGAAGACCGGCAGCCAGCCGACGCTGGCCCCATTTTTGCACAATCAAAAGCATTGTAATGTCAAAAATAAATATTTTTATTAACAAAAATATAACATTTATTAAAAAATATTAATAATTAACATACAATTGTGATAGACTATTTGTTGATAGGCGCTTTTAGCCTTATTTTTTGAATTACCTGATTTCCAACGCCCCTGCCTTGCTGCTGGCCATTAACGATTGCCGACCTGTAATGGATGCCTCCATACAACCGGCTGACCGCCGCCTCGTCCGCCGCAGCCGAAAATGATGCGAAACGCCGCATTGGCAAGCCATAAGGCATTTCCGTGCGGTCGTCGAACGCAAAGTCTTTTCCCAGTTCACTTTCCAGCACTATGGCGGCGGCCGTTGAAATAACACTATGCCCGCTGGTATACTCCGGAAATGGCGGTGTCTGCAGCAACGGCCTCCATTTTTCATCCACATAGGCATTGATCACCGTTTCGGGCCGGATCACCTGGCTGCGGTATTTTTCGTCCCAACAGCTGATAAAGCCGTCAAACAATGCGATCGAGGTCAACAAATAGACGGACGACGTTTCGATCCAGTTCTTGCCTGCGCTTTGCGTTGCTTGTCCGGCAATAGAAATCCAGTGCCCCCCCGGGCGAAAGTTTTTTCGTCGCGAAGTTCAGGTGCCCTTGTGTGTTCAGGTAAAACGGGTTGCAATCCCAAAAGCTCGCGATCAGGATTTCCTCCCTGCTCAGCTCTTTACCCTTCCGGTATACCTCCATTGTCTCCTGCATAAATGCGCTCCCATGCCCGCTGTTAAACACCGGCGGCGGAACCGGCTTGAATTGCCCGGCCGAATCGAGCGTCACCGGGCGAATCTGGCTCCAATAGGGCTCTATGGCATCGATATAGCCGGGCGGAGTCGGGGTCCATTTTCCCTTCTCCTTGCTATACGTGTACCTTCGCTTTTTACGAGTCGTGGTATAATTGTCTCTCGACGACCACGCCAAAATACTGTCACTCACCGTTTCCCCTACCCGCAATGAATTTTGAAACACCGCCTGATCCTTCTCCCCCACACTTGTAAGAATGCGCTCTGTGCTGTCTTTCAGCATCTGTTCCGAGAAAACCAGCCTTCCGCCTGTTCTCAGGAATGCAAATAAAGCAGCTAATTCGTAGTTTATCCTACTGCCATTCGCCGGTTTATCGATTTTTGGAAACAAATTAGCCTGCCCGTACAAGCTCTTGTACCGGCTATCTCCCAAAACCAACGTTTCATAAGCAGCCGCATTGGCATAGAGGTAAATCCTGCTTGCAACCGGCGGCGAAAATATGTCGTGGACAATAACCCTCGTGAGGTTTTCCTCGGCCCGATGTAGCAAAGCCGTAGAAGGCTGCGCGTGTACGATGCCGGCGCTCGGAAGCATGGTTAATCCCATCCCCAGCCATTGGCGAAGCCGATGCCAAATCACTTTTTCCATTCCAGTAAAACAGGCTGATCGTTATTAACGGACAGTAATATACGAGCATCATTTAAAAGCACGGCATGACGTACATCCCCGTCTGCCCACAGGCCCGCCTCTGCGGCCGGCACCTCCTCGAAGCGGAAAGCGGTGGTTTGTTTCAACATCGTGCCCACCGAAGCATCGCAGGGCCCAAGCTGAACGCGGTAAGGCAAAAAGTTGCCTGCAAGAACGAGGTCTGCCTTTTGATCACCGGTGAAATCTTTCGCGATGACACCGCTGGTTCTTGAAAATTGCACGGTTTCGGGCAGGGGATGTCTTTTGAACCCAAATCCGCCCAGGTTCTCGAGTACGATGCTTTTCAACTCTTTGCAATACACCTTCCTGCTCCTTTCCACCGCCTCTTTTCCAAATACGTCCTCTATGGTAGCGTCGGCATAGGCGGCATAGCTGGTGTATTTTCTTCTAAGGACGGTTACCTGATCGAGCATTTCATCGCGGGAGAACATGGGATAGCTCTTTTCCCCGATGTAATACGTACAAACCGGATCGATGACACCATTCTTGTCAAAATCATCGTAATAGACCGCCAGCGGCTTTTCCGGGCTGGCTTTATACTGATTATTCCCGCCTGCATTACCCAATATAAAATCCAGGTCGCCATCTCCGTCGAGATCGGCCGCTTCGAGGGCCGCCCACATGCCGTCGAGATCCTTCAAGTCGGCAACCGACTGGTACTCAAATGTATTGCCTGCATTTTTGAATACCATAACGGACATCCAGTCGCCCGCGAGCATGAGATCGGGCATTTTGTCGGCATTCAGATCGGTAAAGACAGCCGCGGTAACCATTCCCGGGTTCAGCAAAGCGGGCGCTGCCGGTGTAATATCCGTAAATTTTACATTGACGCCCCGAGAATCGTTTCTCAGCAGATAACTTCTCGCCGCCACGGGGAACGAGCCAGGCACCGCGCGTCCCCCTACAAAAAGATCCAGGTCGCCGTCGCCGTCGATATCGGCTGCCGCAATGCATTGTTTCGGATTTTTCATGGAAGGCAGGGCTAGCACTTCTTCGTGAAAAGCGCCCCTGCCGTCATTGAGGTATAAATGATCGCGGTACTCAGGTGCATTTTCCTCGAATTCGTTTCCACCGCTGACAACGTAGAGATCCGGGTCGCGGTCGCCGTCCGCATCGAAAAACAATGCATTTACTTCCTCACAACCCACGTTTTGCCGCCAGGGCTGCGTAGTAGCTCCCTCGAAAGTACCATCTTTCCGCTGGATATAAAGCACGCCGAACTGCCGGGAAGCACCGCCCAGAAAAACGTCGTCGAGACCATCGCCATTCACATCGCCTTTCGCAAGGGCCGGCCCCAGCCGGGAAAGCTGGTAGGGCAACAGCACTTCTACCTTGAAATCGACAAATTCATTTTCATGATGGACAAAATCTATCCCTACGGCCTCCATGGGCACTTTGCTGAATCGGGGATGGATGGTCGCAGCTAATTCCCGTTCTGAATCGACGCCTTCCGTTTCCCGCAAAACCACCATTCCGGCGGCTTGCCCAGTCAGCAAGGTAACTTTCCCCGAAGGCCATTCGATTTTCACGGAATCGGCCCTGGAAATGCTTCCCAGCCCGAAATGCAGATCGGTAGTAACGGTCGATTGATACCCCCTCACGGGATAGAGCTCGGCATATTGGACTGTTCCTCCCGCATACACACGCGCCTTTGCGCCAAGTGCCTGCGAGTTGGCACGCATGCCTTGCAGACGGAGCGTGAGGCTCTTTGCCCGAGTTTGGTTTTGGTAAACCGAAACAGGCTCATTGATGTGCGAAATAACCAGGTCCAGGTCGCCATCGCCGTCAAAGTCGGCGTATGCCGCGGCATTGGAAACGGTCAGCTCGTTCATTCCCCATTCCTCGGAAACATCCTGAAAACCATAGCTTCCCGGCATACCGTTGTTTTTGAAAATGTAGTTTCTCAATTTGTTGGACGGCATTTTCTGTACGAGGTCATATGTCCTGAAATTCAGGTTTCCCTTTGCAGCCTCCTTCATTTGTTCATCGGCGACGGTGTATTTGAGGAAATCCATATTGGTGAAATCCCTGAGATAGCCGTTTGTTATCATCAGGTCCTTCCAGCCGTCGTTGTCGAGGTCGGCCATCAGCCCGGCCCAGCTCCAATCCGTGTTGCTGATACCCGCCAGTTGACCTATTTCACTGAAACGTACATGGCCCGCCGGGTCGCTACCGCGGTTCAAATGCAGCATATTACGCATATTCTGATGGTAATAGCCGCTATCCAGAAGCAAATGGTATTGATCGTACATGTCGGGGCCTTTCAGCAACTTCTGGCGGTGATTGTCCTCCGGAAGCATGTCGAGCGTGAGCACGTCAGGCAGCCCGTCGTTATTGAAATCCGCCACGTCGGCACCCATGGAAAACCTGGAAACATGCGTAAACGACTTTTTCAGGGATTCGGTAAATGTCCCGTCGCGGTTATTGACATAATAACAATCCACTTCGGTATAGTCGCTTGTTGTGTAAAGATCCGGCCAGCCATCCTGGTTGATATCCGCGACGACCACGCTTAGCCCGAAATTCAAAGCGTTATTGATAATGCCCGATTTTTGCGTCACGTCCCTGAATTTCAGATTACCATTCTCACTCACATTCTCGAAAAGCCGGTTGCCGAAATACGGGTTCGGCGTAGCGCGCATTTCTTTGGTATTCAGGAACGGATTGACTGTGTGATTAGAATGGTTCAGCAGGAACATGTCCAGGTCGCCGTCTTTGTCATAGTCAAAAAAAGCCGCCTGCGTCGACTGCGAGCCGATCGCATTCAGGCCCGCTTCCACAGCCACTTCCCTGAAAGCCGGGATTCCGTTCCTGACGCCCTGGTTGATAAACAGTTCGTTGTTTTTGTCCGACAGTTTCCGGTAGAACCCCGAGTGGCATACGTAAATGTCAGGCAGGCCGTCACCGTTCACGTCGGCCACGCTCACGCCTGTCGCCCATTTGCCGTTACCTTCCACTTTCGCTTTCCTGCTAACGTCCTGGAAAGCAATGCGGCCTTCCTGCGAACGGTTGAGAAACAGCTTGTTAGGGACGGTGTTTCCCGAAATGAAAAGATCCGGTTTGCCGTCCCCGTTAAAATCGCCCACGCCGATCCCGTTTCCGTTATAGAGGTATTCATACCGGAAAATGTGCAGCGAATCGTTTTCCTCGATCCGGTTTGTGAAGTTCAGGCCGGTTTCCCTGACGGGCAGCTTCCTGAAACCAGGTTGGGAAAAAACGGGAAATGGCAGCAAAAACAATAGATAGTAGAGTTTACCCATGCAATACCGTTTATGGACCAAAAAGAATCAATTCCACTTGAAAACAAGCTCCTCGTCGCCAGGAAGCCTGTCGACGTACATCAGGATAAGCGTCATCATCTCCTGATCGCTCCGCATATTGCCCGTCGACATCACCAGTTGCGGCGGGTTATGGGGATTCGCAGGGTTACTTGCCGTATTGTCATAGGTTGCCTCCACCGTTACCACGGCCCCTTTTGGAAGCAGCACGGGCTTTTTGTATTTGTAAATCTCCTGCCACCGGAAATCCCACGCCGGCACATGTACGAGCTTCACGGTATCGCCCGAGGCCAGCGTCGCGTAAGCCTTGAACTCCTTGCCCAGATAATGCATATGCGGCCAGGCATACAGGAGGGAAATATCCGGTTGGTTGTTCGCTATACGCAGTTTGAAACTGTTCACCTCATTTGCGAAGATCATCAGAGGAGGACTGATCTCCTTCTCGCCGATCCCTCCCGAGCCCAGGCTGATCACCTTTACCTTCCTTTTAATAGGCGTTTTTTTAAAGAAAATATTGACTCCGTCGACACTTTGGGCATCCACCGAACTGGGGCCGAAATGCACTGTCAGCAACACCACGCCCCGTTTCGGCATGATCCAACCCATGTCTTCGGGATACGCCTCCACCGTGGTACCCGGAATCCAGCCCCCGTAATAGGTCATTTCCTTTTTGTATTTGAGCCATTCGTAGTACTTATCGCCATCGGGACCGCTCAAATCCACAAAATCGACCGTGTTATGCAAGTCCACCGACGCGTCCGGCACCGGATGTATAGCAAAATTCGCGTGGTGGATGAGTTTCTTGTTGTTTGAAGTAAATTCGATCGCCTCCACGTTCGCTTCCTGTTCCATTTCAAACGGGATTTTGAACATAACGAACCGTTCCGTGGCGTCGCCTTTCAGCGTAAACGCCTCTTTCATGCTCAGCCTGAGGTCGGGTTTGCGTTTATAAGCTGTTCCGGCATCGAGGCGGGCCTGTAACTCCTGTTCGGCTTTTATATTGACCTTGCCTTTCGGCGTACCGGCGTCGATCCACCCGACGATCGTTTTAATATCCTTTTCGCTCAATGAGCGGTCGTTTGCGAAAGAATTGTAGTGGTTATCCGCCTTCCACGGTGGCATATACCGCGAGCTGACGACCTGTTTAATGAATTTGGAGCGTTTGGAAACATCCTCGAACGTTACCAGCGGAAACGGGGCCGCTTCGCCCGCGCGATGACAAGGCACGCAACTAGCATGAATAATCGGTTGCACATCCTTATAGAACTCCGGGGCCTGGCCTGCACACCAATCGCATAACATCAACAAAAAAACCAGGAAAAGGCCTTTTCGAAACAGCATGGTAATGAGTGGGTTTAACTCATGCAATTTAAGAACTTTAAATTAAATTTTAAGAAAATTTAATAATTGGATCATAAAATTGCCGGAAAACAATATTACGGCCACTTCCGCCACTGCCCGTTCCGTAAAAACCGGCGACCCGATTACCGATCTCGAAGCATTAATCGAGCACGATCGCCGTCCCTGCTCCTCCCGCGGCCGCATTCGCAAGTTCATCCGCATGGCAAATGGTCACCTGCTTCACCCCGGAATGCAATGCGGCAAATGCATTGTCGAGCTTGGGAATCATTCCTTTATTAATAGCGCCGGTCGATTTGTGCTCTTCATAGGTGGCAGGAACGAGTTTAGCGATCACTGCGTCGTCGTTATCGGGATCGGAAAGGACGCCCTTTTTCTCAAAGCAGTAAATAAGGTTTACTTCGAAGACTTCCGACATTGCCACGGCTGTCGCGGAGGCCATCGTATCGGCGTTGGTGTTGAGAAGCAGCCCCTCGGCACTGTAAGTCAAGGGCGCGATAACGGGTGTCAGGCCGCTGGACAGGATTGCATTGATTTGTCTGCCGTTTACAGCTTCGATGTCGCCAACAAACCCATAATCGATCGTTTTGACCGGGCGCTTCACCGAACGTATGATACCGCCGTCGGCACCGGTGAGGCCGATGGCGTTGCAACCGGCCGCCTGCAATTGTGCAACGAGGTTTTTATTGACCAGACCTCCGTAAACCATGGTCACCACGTCCAGCATCGGCTGGTCGGTAATGCGGCGGCCATCGACCATCTGCGTTTCGATCTGTAACTTCGCGGCGATCTGCGTCGCAACCTTTCCGCCCCCGTGCACAAGAACTTTTGGGGCGTCGAGCCGTGCGAATGCTTTGAGAAAACGGGAAGATGCTTCGGGATTGTCGATCACATTACCACCGATCTTGACTACGTATAGGGCCTGGGACATGTTAATAACTGTTAACTGATCTGGATTTGAGGCGACAAAGGTAGCAGAAACGCCAATCGGTGAAAAGCGAATTTCAAATCATGAATTTTTTTGTGAAAATTACGTTGGTTAAGAAAGCTCTATCAAAATTATAGATTGATCGCCGGGTGCACGATGGTCCCTTCGCATTAGCCCGGCCAAAGCCATTACCCAAACATCGACATGAAACGCGGTATCATACTCATTCTCAGCATTTGTCTTTTCGTAACGGGCTTCGTTCAGGCGCAGGTACAAAAAGCCAAGGCACACTGGACCTATTCCTTTTCCAAACCGGAAGTCAAAAAAGGCGAGACCGTCGACCTGATCTTTACCGCAACCATCGACAAGGACTGGTACATGTATTCCTCCGACTTCGACCCGGACCTGGGCCCGATGCTGACGACTTTTACCTTTGAAAAGAACAACACTTTCGAGACTGTCGGCAAACTGAAACCCCAGAACCCGAAGACTAAATTCGAGGAGGTTTGGGGAGGCAATGTGCGTTATTTCGAAGGAAAAGGTGTTTTTAAACAAACAGTTAAAATCCTGGCCGATAATCCGGTCATCAAAGGGACCTCCGAATACCAGACTTGCAGCCATGTAAGCGGGTTGTGCATTCCGGGCGGGGAAGATTTTGAATTTAAAGGCCTGAAAGTTACCGCCGCCGCTCCGGCAAATGAGCAACCTTCCTTGGGCGCCACTACACCGGCCGACAAACCCGGCGTAGCGCCTGCCACCGCGCCTGCCGCTCCCGCTTCAAACGACACGGCCGTTGCAGTTTCGGCCTCGGACATTCCGGCAACCAGCCCGGCCGCCGCTGCATCCGCTGCCGAAACAGTACAAAAAGCCTCCTCCGAAGCACCCGCCGCCAGCGGTTCGTTACTAGGTTTCGCATTGGCCGCGTTCCTCTCCGGCCTTCTCGCATTGCTGACGCCCTGCGTTTTCCCGATCATCCCGATGACCGTCAGCTTTTTCACCAACCAGGAAAAGGGCAAATTCAAGGCATTTTTATATGGTATTTCGATAATACTGATCTATACATTAATAGGTACCGTCGTGTCGCGGCTGAACGGTCCTGCATTCGCCAACTTTCTCAGCACGCATTGGCTGCCCAACCTGCTGTTCTTCGCCATTTTCATCACCTTCGGTTTGTCGTTCCTCGGTCTTTTCGAAATCGTGTTGCCGAGCGGGTTCGTCAATAAGATGGACCAAAAAGCCGACCAGGGCGGATATGCGGGCGTTTTCTTCATGGCATTTACCTTGGTACTGGTTTCATTTTCCTGCACCGGCCCGATTGTCGGCAGCTTGCTGGTGGCCTCGGCGGGCGGGGAAGTAGTGAAACCTATTGTAGGGATGGCCGCATTCTCCGCCGCATTTGCTATTCCGTTTACTTCATTCGCATTGTTTCCGCAATGGTTGAAATCCTTGCCCAAGTCCGGTGGCTGGCTGAATACCGTGAAAGTGGTATTGGGCTTCCTGGAACTGGCCCTCGCATTGAAATTTTTCAGCATTGCTGATCAGGTTTATCACTGGCATTTGCTGGATCGTGAGGTTTACCTTGCTTTCTGGATCGTCATTTTCGGGTTGCTGGGTTTCTACTTGCTCGGCAAAATCCGTACGCCGCATGATTCGCCCGTTGAAAAAGTAAGCGTACCACGCCTGCTGCTGGCTATCGTTACCTTTACGTTTGTCGTGTACATGATCCCGGGCATGTGGGGCGCGCCGCTCAAAGCATTGGCCGGTTACCTGCCTCCGCAATCGACCCTGGATTTCGACCTTAGCAAAAGGACCGCTGCACCTGCATCCACCGGCGTTTCCACGGAAGCCCGCAAATATGCCGACCTTTTTCATCTGCCTCACGAACTCGAAGGCTTCTTCGATTACCGGGAAGCATTGGCCTATGCCAAAAAAGTCAACAAACCCGTTTTCATCGACTTCACCGGTCACGGGTGCGTCAACTGCCGTGAAATGGAGGCCCGGGTATGGGTCGACCCGGCCGTGTTGCAACGCCTGCGCAATGATTATGTGATCGTGGCATTGTACGTCGACGACAAAACCGAACTGCCCGAAGCCCAGTGGTATACTTCCAAATACGACAACAAGGTCAAGAAAACCATCGGCGCGCAAAATGCCGACCTGCAAATTGTGAAATACAACAACAATGCGCAGCCGCATTACTGCCTGGTGGACCATGAGGGCAACCTGCTCGTTCCGCCCAAAAACTACGACCTGGACCCGGCGAAGTTTGCGGCGTTCCTCGATAGCGGGAAGGCAGCGTTTGTGAGGAAATAAGAACCGTTCAAATATCGCCAAGCAGATATAGGTAATATGTACCTATAATTACTATCTTGTTGAGTCAAATGAAAGCAAGATGGAACACTTAATCCAGAAAGCCGCCCTATTTTTCCAGGACAAACCGGTTAAACGTGCTTACCTTTTTGGTTCTGCCGCGCGTGGCGAACAAAACAGTAACAGTGACGTTGACATTCTTGTTGATCTGGATTACGAAAACGGCGCCGACTTCGACACCTTTTTTGACATGCAAGAAGCATTAACCGCTATACTCGGGACGCGTGTCGACCTCGTCAGCTGTAACGGCCTGTCTCCATACATCAGACCCCAAATCGATCAGGAGAAGCAATTGATTTATGAAAAAGCCTGATGGTGACCGCGCAAGATTGTTACATATTCTTGAAGCAATTCAATACATCAACTCTTTCATCACCGGAAAGATAAAGAACGACATTTACGATGATCCTATGCTCCGGTTTGCCATTGAACGGCAGCTGGAAATCATTGGCGAAGCGGCCAATCATCTATCCCAGGATCTCAAATCTACCCACCCGGAAATCGAATGGCGCAAGATCGTTGCATTCCGGCACTTCGTAGCGCATGAGTATTTCGGCATCGACCTCGAACTCGTCTGGGACATCGTGATCAACAAGATTCCGCCGCTGCACGAAACCATTTCTACGCTCCTTGACAGGCAATAAACCTTTTGATGCAACGATTTCTACCTTCAAATTGCGCTGTATTGAACTTATCCCCTATCATTACGGGGATTTTCTAACACCATTCCATAAACCGACCGAAACTATGCTCAAACGCTGGCTCACCGCGCTGACGCTACTCACAACTTCAACGATTTTTGCCCAATCCATCCGGCCACCGGCCACACCGCTGGTGACCGTCGATCCTTACACCAGCGTATGGTCGTTCGGCGACCAGCTTGCAGGCTCCGCTACCAGACATTGGACCGGCAAGCCGCATCCAATGGACGGCCTCATCCGCGTCGACGGCAAAGCCTACCGCTTCATGGGCGCGGCCACGGCCGAAATGAAGACGATCCTGCCTACTGCCAAACAGGAAGCCTATACCGCCAAATTCACCACCACCAGACCCGATCCGAAATGGTGGTTCAAAGATGGCTACAATATCAGTACCTGGAAACAGGGCCCCGCGCCCTTCGGTACGCACGAGCGTAACGATGCCATGCTTAAAGGCGGCACCGAGTTCCGGCAGGAGCTCTGGTACCGTCGCGATTTCAACCTCGCGAATGTGGATTTTGAAAAACCCGTCTTGAATATCTTCCACGACGACGATGTGCAGGTATTCATCAACGGCGTGCCCGCATTCGACTGTGCGCCTTGCTTTACAAGCGACTATGAGTACAAACCGATCAGCCCGGCTGCCGCAAAGGCTTTGAAAAAGGGCAAAAATACGTTGGCTGCTTATGTCAAAAATGGTGCGGGGCCTGGTTACATCGATATTGGTCTGGCCGACGAGATCGCCCCCAAGGGTGCAGATGCGGTAAACCCGGCGAAACAGACTGGATTCGAAATAAGGGCGACGCAATCGATTTACCGTTTCGAAGCCGGACCGGTAGAGCTGACGGTCCGCTTCATCGCACCTTTGATCATGAGAGATTTGGTATTGCTGTCACGGCCTGTGAATTATATATTGTACGAAGTTAAATCCGCCGACGGCAAACAGCACGACGTGAGCATTCTCAATTCCGTATCCGGGCTTTGGGCTACAAATGATGCGAGTCAGTCGGTAACCGGCAAGGAAGCCAGCCAGGATGGTTTGATCACGTTATCACTCGGCAATGCGGTGCAAAACCCATTGGCAAGAAAAGGCGACGACGTCCGCATCGACTGGGGACAGGCTTACCTCGCCGCCCCACAAGGGACTGTGAAGGGCTCTGCCATCGGTATTCCGACCGAGATCATCAAAGAATTTGCCTCCAAAGGCACATTGAGCGTCGATCAGGCCGGTGCTGCACCCGCCGACTCCAAATCGATGGGTTTGATACTGAATGCGGGAAAAGTGGGCGCGGAAAGCAAGCAGTTGCATGCATTGGTTGGTTACGACGACGGCTATTCGGTTCAATATTTTGGACAAAACCTGCGTCCGTGGTGGAACAAGGATGGCAATAGAACCATGGCCGGCGAACTGAAAAGCGCCGAGGCCGATTTCACCAAAATCCTGCAAACTTGCGACGACACCGACAAGGCAATTTACGACGACGCATCGAATGCCGGCGGCAAGCAATATGCCGAACTTTGTGTACTCGCCTACCGGCAGGCCATTGCCGCCCACAAGCTCGTGGCCGATCCGGGTGGCACACCGCTCTTTTTCTCCAAAGAGAATTTCAGCAACGGCTCCATCGGAACGGTCGACGTGACTTATCCTTCGGCCCCATTGTTCCTGCTCTACAACCCGACATTGCTCAAAGGCATGCTCGAACCGATTTTCCATTATTCGGAAAGCGGCAAATGGACCAAACCTTTCGCCGCGCACGACGTGGGCACCTATCCTCTCGCAAACGGCCAGACGTACGGCGAGGACATGCCCGTGGAAGAATCCGGCAACATGCTCATCCTTACCTACGCGATCTGCAAAGCCGAAGGCAACACCGATTTCGCCAAAAAGCACTGGAAAACTCTCGGTACCTGGGCCAATTATCTCAAAAAAGAAGGTTTCGACCCTGCCAATCAGCTCTGCACCGACGACTTCGCCGGCCATTTGGCGCGAAATACCAACTTGTCCATCAAAGCCATCATGGGCCTTGCCTGCTATGCGAAAATGGCCGAACAACTCGGCGATTCGAAAGAAGCGACGGAAGTGAATGCATTGACCGAAGACTTCGCCCGGAAATGGATGCAAATGGCCGCCGACGGCGATCACTACGCATTGACCTTTGACAAAAAAGGCACGTGGAGCCAGAAATACAACCTCATTTGGGACAAGCTTCTTGGGTTGAATGTGTTTCCGAAAACCGTTGCCCAAAAAGAAATCGCCTATTACCTCACCAAACAACAGCCTTTCGGCCTGCCGCTCGACAGCCGTAAGACCTACTCCAAATCCGACTGGATCATATGGACAGCAACACTGGCCGAAAAACCGGAGGACTTCCAGGCGTTGATTCAACCTGTTTATAAGTATGCCAATGGTACCACAGACCGCATTCCATTATCCGACTGGCATGAGACTACCAACGGGAAATCGGTCGGGTTCCGTGCCCGGTCCGTGGTTGGGGGGTATTGGATGAAGGTGCTGGGGGAGAAGTGGAAGTAGGTTGATTCCTGCGTAATCATTAAGTCAAGGGTCAGGATTTGCCAGGTTTGGCGGCTTCTGACCCTTTTTCCGTTGGTTCAGTCGACCGCTCCGATGACACATTGATGTGCCTAAAAACGGTTAAATCGCTTCTTGAAAGCCGCTTATGCTGAAACAAGCTTTAAAACAGGCTTGGTAAATATTAAGTTATAACTTAACTTTATGTCGAAGTTCAGCATTCGGTTGTCAAATAAAGTTGGCCGTACTAGAATCGGATTGTACAACCTCTTAATCAACAAAAGCTGCCAGATTGATGACTTTGAGGACGAGATTTCGCGTGATCCCGGCTTAGCCAATGAAGTAGATAAGATCTATAACATCCTGAGACCTGAGAAAGGTATGTGAACTGAAAATGCTGCCTAAAACAATGTTTCGCATCATTCACGCAGGTGAATTACCTTTCCAACTTTATGAGGCTAAGAGCAAAAATTTGCGGTTTTATCTGATCAAACTCGAAAAGATTGGTAAAGTTATCCTCCTTGGCGGACGCAAGGGCAACCAGAAAGCCGATCTGAAATATCTCGTAAAACTTGTACGTGACATTCACTCAGAAGGTGTAAATATATACTAATATGAAAACTCGCGAGGATCTTCTAAGAAGCCCCACCTACTGGCTGACCGACATGCAGATTGAAGTTTTCAATCTGCTCAACACTTATATGGAAGAAAACAATCTGACTCAGAAACAGGTCGCCGAGAAGTTAAATGTTTCTCCTTCCTATGTTTCTCAGGTTTTGAATGGGAATTTCAATTTTACCATTTCAAAGTTGGTCGAACTCGCATTGCTGGTTGGAAAGGCACCGATCATTCAGTTTGAGACAATTGAGGATATTTTGAGGGCAGAGCAACTGCAAAAGAAGGCAGAAGTCAAATTCAAGAGAAAGAAGACAGCGGATTTGGTGCCCTCGGCAGTTAAAAATGCGTGATCATCCTTGTAAATTTAACGCCCGATGTTAAATTTACAAGGATGATCACAAGAGACACCCAAATAGAGATACTGAAATTACTGGAAGAGTTTCCAGCAGTAGGCATTCTTGGTCCCAGGCAAATCGGCAAGACAACACTCGCATTTCAGATTGCGAAGACGATTTCACCCGAACCTATTTATCTCGATCTCGAATCCCCTTCGGACGTCGCCCAGTTAAGTGAGCCCGAGCTGTATTTCGAAAAATATGCCGACAGAACGATCATTCTTGACGAAATCCAGCGCACGCCCGAAATCTTCGCAGTACTTCGCGGCGTGATCGATAAGCGTCGCCGTGCCGGAAAGCGCACCGGGCAATTTTTGATTCTGGGCTCGGCTTCTCTCGATCTTTTGCAACAATCTTCCGAAAGTCTTGCAGGACGAATAGCCTATACGCGACTGCCTGGTATCAAGGCAACCGAAATCGATACAGCCGATCTGGACAAACTTTGGATACGGGGTGGTTTTCCGGAAAGTTTTCTGGCAGCAAATGATTCATCCAGCTTCGAATGGCGCCAAAATCTGATCACTACCTATCTCGAACGCGACGTTCCGCAATTCGGCTTCAAAATTCCGGCGATGGTACTGCGCAACTTTTGGACTATGCTCGCCAATTCGCAGGGCGGCATCGCAAACCTCAGCCGTATTGCGGCCGGGCTGGGCATCAGCGTTCCCACAGCCACACGCTATCTCGATTTGCTGGAAGACCTATTTCTGGTCAGAAAGCTCCAACCCTGGTTCTCCAACATCGGGAAACGCCTCGTGCGCACACCTAAGATTTACATTCGCGACAGCGGCATTACGCACAGTTTACTGAAAATCAGAAATCTGGACGACCTGTTCGGTCACCCTGTCCTGGGGGGAAGTTGGGAAGGATTTATCATCGAAAACCTGATTGCAATGCTTCCTTCTTGGGTCACGCCGTACTATTACCGAACGGCCGCTGGTGCAGAAATCGATCTGGTGCTTGAAATTAATCATCAGACCAGGATTGCCATTGAAATCAAACGATCATTGACGCCTGCCGTCAGCAAAGGATTTACCGTCGGCTGCGAGGACATCAAGGCTTCGCATAAGTATTTTGTGTATCCGGGGCAGAGTAGTTATGTCATTTCGAAAGATGTAAATGTGGTGCCGTTGGTGGAGATGATGGAGAAAATTAAAAGTTTGGCCGGTTCCTAAATATGCCAGTAATTGTATAACCTCCGTTTATGCCTGAATTTTGCCTTACGAAATAAGCTTCAACCGCAAACCCAATTTTCGGGTCAGATACCGGCTTTATTCCTATGAAGAAGGCGGCCGGTATAGGCCTGCATTTCAGCACTACAGGTGCGATTTTCACTACAAGAATGACGGCAAGTTCAAGCATTCGCTCTACATGACCTGGCCGGAGTTCGAAGACGAGAACGGCAACATTTCAGATGAAGCGGAATATGTTCCAATGTCCGGAACTGCGCGAATATGGATTGTAAGTAAGAAGTTTATTCCTTATCATAAAGAATATTTGAAGATTGGGACGATGGGATATTTTCATGAAGGTGGAAAGAAGGTTGGAGAATGTGACGTGATAGAGTGGATTGAGCTTTGAAATCTTCTTTGGACAACTCTCTATTATTCCTAGAATTCATGCATTACCTTCATAGTCACTAGTTGTCATTTATAAGCTCCAGAATAAAGTCACAAGGATAAATTACGGTCAGGCCCGTATTGGGCCATCCAAATGAAACAATACCGATTATCAAGTTAGCTACTCGATAATTAATTACCAATTGCTCATTTTTATCTACGCTTTGATAAAAGTCTTTCGGGCAAATAATTGGGCCACCGCTATTGCCGCCAATTATTAACCCATCGACCAAAAAGAATTTCGTCGATAATTTTTTCACAATGTTTACTCCGAGTCTATTTTTTATACTAGTAGCGATCTCAATATTACCCGATAACGAAGAGGCGATAAAGCCTGCTTTCGCTATTGGATAGTTAGAAGTCTCAAGCCGTAGCCCAGCAGGATAGCCGATTGTGAAAATCTGTGAACCAAAACCAAGAAATGCATTTCCACGTATCTCTCCGATAGGTACCAAGAAGCCTGCCCCTACATAATTTCTTGCAATTCTAAATTCTCCTCATAAATACTCGTGATATTAATCACTGCAATATCAATCTCATGTTGTGGATGTGTTTTTATACCAGTTAGAACCTCACCAGCTTTGTTCTTCAAATAAATTTGTTGCTTAATGCTCTTATACGGGCTTGCCGGATAAAAGGATACAGTTACCCAATCAAATAATACAAGTGGATCAACTAATGACCACTTACCAATCATATGCTTATTAGTGATTAAAAAAATTCCCTTATCAGTATTTACTATAAAGCCAGTCCCCGTTGATCCGTCCGGTGTTGTTATATTGACGATAATTCGGAGCATCCGCTCGTCAATTCTCCCGATATAGTCTTGACCCATATTTTCTGATTCATTCATAGCAAAAAAATTGATAAAAAGCTCATTGAAATACAAAAGAAATAAACGCTATAAGTATTTATATGTCACAATTTACCTAAGATGACATTTATCAGCAAGTCAGTCCTTCACGCTCCCCACAATTTGCAATTCTCCTTCGTCTTCACCAACTTACGCCTTCCTACAAAACAGTAAAACACATGAAAAATCATAGACGATCTGCCCTGTTATGGTGCGGGAGCGGCGAAAGCCCCCCGGATGCCTTTACTGTGCATTAGGACACCTAAAACAGGGCTTTTTTTATATCCTAAACAAACAGTAACATGACAAAATCACACACAACCGAATCCGAGGATTCGGTATGCCTCGCTTACGGCAGGCAAGTAAAAGAACTTTTAAACGTAGGCAGCCCTACCGAAATGCTCGACCATCTCTGGTGCATTTACAGCGATGCCATGGCATTTCAACAGGAAGCCGGCTACAACCCGCGCGTTAGTGACATTTTCATGACTTTCCGGGAGCTGGTGTTCTTTATCCAACGCATTGAAAGCGTGAGGGTGTAACGAACCATCCCACGATTGTCTTACGGTGCACGGCACCTTCCGATTTTTTTAATTTCATCTACAAGTATTACGGCGCTCTGCGCCTGGCTTTATGGTCCAGGCGCAGAGCGCCGTAATACTTGTAGCAGGTGCAGCGCACCGTAACATTTCGGTCGCGGTACGCCATGGTTTGAATATGCTATGCCTCCAAAACCATCTCCTCCTTCACTTTCCGCTTCTTCCGCTTCGCCAACCGCTCCTTGATTTTATCCACCACATAATATGCGCTAGGCACCAGGAACAGCGTCAGAAGAAGTGAGCTCGTCAAACCACCGATGATCACCCAGGCCATACCATTCTTCACCTCGGCGCCGTCGCCGGAAGCAAGGGCGATGGGGAGCATACCCGCGATCATCGCGATGGTCGTCATCAGGATCGGGCGGAGACGTTCCTTACCGGCTTCGATGAGGGCTTCTTTTAATGCATAGCCTTCCGATTTTAGCTGGTTGGCGAAGTCGACGATCAGGATGGCGTTTTTGGCTACCAGACCCAGGAGCATGATCATACCCACAATGGAGAATATGGTCAAACTTTCCATGGTGAGCGCGAGAGCGGTTAATGCACCGACCAGGGCCACCGGGATCGAGAAGAGCACGACGAACGGATAAACGGTACTTTCGTAGAGCGCCACCATGATCAGGTAGATGAGCACGATACCAAGTAGCAACGCGGCACCGAGGCTACCGAATGCGTCGGCCTGGTTTTTCAGATCACCGCGGTATTCGATGCTGATGCCCTCCGGGAGCTTCACTTTCGCCATTTTGGCCTGAATGTCGGCACCGATGGAGCCCGACGGACGACCGACTACCTGCGAGTTGATGGTAATCGACGACAGGCGGTCGATACGCTGCAACACACTTTCGCCCATTCCTTCCTTCACAGTTGCGAATTGCGATAACTCGAAGGTCTGGCCCTGGTTGTTCACGAAAGTTAGCTGGCGGATATCGTCGGCCTTCGAGCGGTCGAACTGGTCGAGGTTGACCATAATGTCGTACTCCTTGCCATTCTGTTTGAATTTCGAACGGTCGTCGCCGCGGAATGCGGTTTGCAAGGTAGCGCCCACTTCGGCGGCGTTGATGCCGAGTTGCGCCATTTTCTCGCGGTCGAGGGTTACGCCTACTTCCGGTTTCGGGTCGTCGACGGAGTAATCGACGTTGGACGTACCTGGTACGGACGCCACGATATCCTTCACTTGCGCGGCGGTTTTACGGATCACGGCCATATCGGTTCCTTTCACGGCCACCTGGATCGGCGCCTGGTTGGCATTACCCGTGATCGAAGTCGGCGCGACGGTCACTTTTACACCCGGGATTTGCAGGATTTCCTTTTGAATATTCTGGCCAAATTCTTCGGACGAAATGCTACGCTCCTTTTTATCCACCAACTGAACGGTCAGGTCGGCGATATTGCTGTTCGAAGTAGTTCCCAAACCAGTGCTGCTGTACCCGACGTTGGTAAATACCTTGGTCACTTCCGGTTTAGCCAAAAGAATCTTCTCAACCCTTTGCGCTATCTGGTTAGTCTGGTAAACAGATGCGGTCGGTGCCAGTTCGAGCGAAACGTTCAACTCGCCGCGGTCGCTTTGCTGCATGAATGCCGCTCCTACGAATCCGCCCGGCACCAATGCGATGGATCCGACGATCAATGCAAACGAAAGCAGGAAAATGTAGCGTTTATGACCGAGTACCCAGGTCAGGATACGGCCATATTCTTCTTTTACATTATCCAGAAACCTTTCAAAACCCAGGTTCAAACGGCCCCAAAGGCTGTTTTTATCCAAAACCTCGAGCTTACCGAAACGGGACGCGAGCAACGGGGTTAATGTGAATGATACTAACAAGCTCATCAGCGTCGAGAATACGACCACGAGCGAGAACTCCCGGAGAATGTTACCAATCAGCCCTTGCGTCAATGCAAGCGGCACGAATACCACCACGTCAACAAGGGTAATGGCCAATGCGGTAAACCCGATCTCGGCCCGGCCATCCAATGCGGCTTGCCAGCGGCTTTTCCCCATTTCCATATGGCGGTTGATGTTTTCCAAAACCACAATGGAGTCGTCGACGAGGATACCTACCACGAGCGAGAGCGCCATGAGTGTCATCAGGTTCAGTGAGAAGCCCATCAGGCTCATTAATATGAATGTCGGGATCATCGAGGATGGCAATGCCACCAGAATGAACATAGAGCTGCGGAAACTGTGCAGGAACAAAAGCATCACCACGGACACGATCAGCACGGCCAGCCCGAGGTCGAATACCACCGCGTCGGCCGATGCCAATGTATAGATCGATTGGTCGGAAGCGATATTAAACTTCAATCCCTGCGCTTCGTATTGCTTTTCCAGGCTGGCCAGGCGCTCGCGGGTGAGCTTGCTCACGTCCACGGCATTCGCGTCGGATTGTTTTTGGATTTGTAATGCCACCGACGGACGACCATTAATGTGGTTCACAGCCGTAGCGTCGGCCACGCCGTCGTACACCTCCGCAATGTCGCGCAGAAAGATTTGCCCGCCATTCGAAGATTTACCTACGATTACATTTCGAAGATTCTCAACGGTAGTCAGCTTTGCATCGAATCGGATGGACAACTGGTCGTCCTTGGTTTTTACCTGACCGGCCGGATAGGAAGTATTCGCATTGTTGATCGCCGCCGAAACCTGGCTGATCGACAAATGGTACGCCTTCAATTTATCCTGACTGATATTCACCTGGATCTGGCGTTCCGTACCGCCGATAATCGTCACCTGGCCCACGCCGGTCACGTTCGAAAGCTGAGGTTTCAGCTTGTCGTCGATCAGATCATAGAGTTCGGACGGGGAAAGGTTCGCAGTAACACCCATTCTCAAAACCGGGATTTCATCGGTCGAGAACTTATTGATCACCGGGCGATCGGCGTCATCGGGCAGGAGCGAAATGATCTGCTCCACTTTGCGTTGCGCTTCCTGTTGTGCCAGGTCCACGCTCACACCTTGTTTCAACTGGATAATCACCGACGAAACACCTTCCTGCGAAGTCGAGTTGATCTGATCCAAACCTTCGATGGCCGATACAGCATCCTCGATATGCTTCGTCACGTTCGTTTCGACCTCGTCCGCGGATGCACCGCGGTAGGTCGTCATCACGCTCACAACGTTCGCCTCGAATTTAGGCAAAAGATTGTAAGACAATTGGTTGTAGCTGATCAAACCGAATAGTACCAGTACTACGAATACTACGGTTATGAAGAGCGGTCTCTTTACGGCTACTTCGGTAATTGACATAATTCTTTCAGTTTGCTGATGAAACTTATTGGGTAACGGTAACCGCCGCGCCTTCGCTCAGGTTGATCTGCCCGGTCGTAACCACCGTCTCGCCCGCTTTCAGGCCGGACAACACCTCTACGTTATCGCCTATTTCACGGCCTACTTCGATCTTACGCTGCTTCGCCAAGCCGCCTTCCACCATGTACACATACGGGTTACGCACGCTTTCCACAAGCGCGCTGCGCGGGATCAGCAATGCCTGCTGGCTGCTTTTTTGCTGGAATTCCACGGTTACGAATGTACCGGCTTTTAGTCCGGTCGAATTTTTGATCACAATCTCCACCGGATAGTTGTGCGACTCGTCGCCTTGCGGGGCGATGTAGGAAATCACGCCGTCGATCTTCCTGCCGGGGAAAATGCTGGTGCTAACCTGCACGTGCTGGCCTTCTTTCAGCTTGTACACATCGTTTTCGTTGATCATCACCTGCACTTTCAGGCGCGACACGTCGAGGATCGTTCCCAGCGAGGTGCCTACGTTCACAAACTCGCCCGGCTCGATGTTTTTCTTCACAACGCGGCCGCTGATCGGCGCCTGGATAGACGCGTCGCTGATCTGCTGTTTGATCTGCTCGGCCTGGTTTAATGCATTTTCGTAGTTGTATTTGGTATCGTTCACCTGGATCTCCGTAGCCGCATTGCCCGCCAGCAATTTGGTATAGCGGTCGGTGTCTTTTTTCAGTTTATTGATATTCAATTCAGTGGCTTGGAGCGACAGCTCTTTCAGGCGGCTATCCACTTTCACGATCGTCGCGCCCTGCGTTACGTGCGAGCCGAGATCGTATTTCACCGAAAGTACTTTACCTGCCGCGGTAGCCATGATTTCCGCTTCTTTATAAGGAATAAGGCTACCCGTGCGGATGAGCTGCTGGTCTGCGCTGCCTTCCTTCACAGCGATGGCTGTTACCGGAATAGTCACGTTTTTATTGTCGGGCATTTTCTTCTTCTCGTCGATCTTGGCCTTGTTGGCAACAAGCCGCAAACCGATCAGGACGCCGATGAGGGCGATGGAACCGATGATGATGAGTTTTCTTTTCATGGAATTTTGAATGACTGAATGATTGAATGACCGAATGTCAAATGAGTGAACTTTTGTTGATGAAGTGTTATGGTAATGCTGTGTAAAAATCGTTGAGGCTGCCTTGCGACTGTTCCAATCCGAGTTTCGCCTGATAGTAACTCAGCATCGAGTTGATGTAGTTGCTTTGCGCTTCCTTGTAGGAGGTTTCGGCATTGAGCAAGTCGGTGAGCGGAACTGTGCCTTCGCGGTATTGAAGCGTGGTCACGTCGTACACCTCTTTTGCGAGGGCTACGTTGTTTTCGTCGCTGGCCAGGTTGGATTTTGCTTTTTGAAGCTGGGTCAACGCGTTGCTGTTTTGCAGTTCGTAGTTCTGAACGTTCAGTTTCAGCTGCTCTTTCTGCGTCATCAGGTTCAGATCAGCCTGCTTGTATTGCGCGTCGCGGCGGAAGCTGTCGAAAATCGGGATGCTCACTTTCAGACCGATGGCGCCGTAACTGAACCAGTTACCCCACGAAGCTCCGAGATCATTGCCCAGCGCCTGTACGCCATAGCGCCCGTAAACCGATAGTTTGGGCAGATATCCCGCCTTAATCCGCGCTTTCTCCAATTCCTGCAATTCCATATTCAGGTTCTGAATTTTAAAATCGGTGAGGTTAGCCGCGTCGAATTGGCCGGGTTCAACGAGTTTGAACGGTTGGTCCAGCGGATTATCTGCCAAAACAAGTTGTTCGCTCAGCGGCATGCCCATCTGGAACTTCAACTGGTTTTCGGCAAGGGTAAGGTTGCTTTCGGCCAATGTTAGTTGGGATTTGATATTGTTCAAATTCACCTGCGTGCGGTCATAATCCACTTTCTTGATCACGCCGTTGTCGAGTTGCAGCTTCAAAGTGCCCAGTATCTGGCTCGTTTTATCCAGGTTATCCTTCAAAAGCGCGATCTGCTGCGAAGTCACAAACACCTGGTAATAGGCGTTGGCTACATTATAAATAATGTTTTCCTTCGTTTTGCGCGAGTTCAATGCGGCATTCTCCTGATTGGGCTTGTTGGCCTTGATGCCTATGAGCAGCGACTGGTCGAAAACCACCTGGTCGACTTGCGCCGAAGCATTGCTCTGGTATTTGGTACCCAATGCCACCCGCCGGTCCTCGCCCCCGAAGAGCGCTCCCGGCAGTACGGTCGATTGCAGTTTCAGGTTGTCGTCGAGCGACGCGTTACCCGCTACCTGGGGCAAATAACCCGCCAGCGCCTCACGTCCCTGCTGAACTGCCGTACTTTCCTTGTACTGCGCTATTTTGACATTTCCGTTATTCTTGATCCCGTATGCGATGCAATCTTTCAGGGTCAGGCGCGTCTGCGCCCAGCCCGGCGCCACCGAAACGGTTGCGATTATGATTGCTGCGATCCATTTACTTTTCATTTGACCTGTTGTTCATTTGTGGCTAATACCAGATAGTTGATACCTCTACTGGTGATATGTCAACTATTTATTTAAAAAATTTTATTTGTCTACTATTTTGACGACGCGGTCCAGATACCCCAGGAAAGTAGCCCATTCCTGCTCTGTAAAATGCTCCATAATCTGGCTATTGAATGCGATTGCCAGCGATTGAATACGCTCACAGACAAACTTTCCGCTTGGTGTAAGCGATATCAGGTTCTTTCTTTTATCCTCTAAGTCGCCCTCGATTTTCAGGAAGCCATCCTTATGCAAAGTCTGCACCGAACGCTGGATACCCGCTTTATCTTTCTGTAAAATATTCGCAATGTCCTGTTGCGTGCGTGCCTGTTCCTGGAAATATACAACCATAAGGATCGGAAGCTGCTCGGCCAAAACGGGTATTCCCTCATTGACCAGCTCCGCATTCATTTTCTTGAAAACAGTTTTGGTGACAGCCCCGAGTTTGAACTGCAGGGAGTTCTTCAACTCCTCCCGAAGGTTCTGCCAGCTATCGATGTTTGCGCTCATGATGATACAAAGGTAAATTGTGTTGATATGTCAACCAAATTTCAGACGAAAAAGTTTTGGATCCCATGACCAATGGTAGAATGGTATGGACGAACGGCTAACAAAAAGAGCGGCGACATCCGTTCGTGCCGCCGCTCTACTCTTTTTCGAAGTAAGGCTTATTTTCCGAGCGTCTTGAAAAGCGTCCCCTTCGTCACCTTATCGGTAAGCGCCATGCCGTTCAGAATGGCCAGGTCGTCGAGCTTGTTGTCGGGCTGATTGTTCTCTTTAAGCAAATCCCTCAATGTACCGTCGCGCTGCGCGGTTTTAATGCGGATGCGTTCGGGCTGGCGGTTCAGGATATTGGGGTCCGAAACCGATTTGAAACCCTGTGCCACCGAGCGGAACTGGCCTGCATTGGCGGCATAGTTGCCCGCCGCAGCTACACCGTGAATGGCGTAGATGTTCCCCCCATACTGGATCAGCCAGGTCCCGACCTGAATGGTATTGGCAGTGGCGGCCGCTGCCTGGCCATTCTGCCCCTGCTCTACCTGCTGCGACACCATGACGAGCGCCGGATTGCCGTTAATAGTCGTTTTGTTGTTTTCAAGCACTTTCAAACCGTAGTTTTTCACCACTGCCTGCGCCGCCTCGTCGAGCGACTTGCCGTCCGCCAGCGTGAAAAGCATCATCGACTTTCCGTCTTTCGCTGCCATCTGGAATTGTACAGGCGAATTTTCATATTGCCAGCCGCTCGGAACCGGGAACTGGAATTTCAGCGATGGATGGTAAAAATTGTTGTTCTCCACAAAGCCCTGCTGCGGGTCGTTGCCATAGATAATGCCGTCGATCTTGCGCAAATACACGTCGCGGTTCACATTATACTTGCCTGGGTGAGCGGTCTGGTATTCGGCCGCGAGCTTGCCCACTTTGTTCATACGGTCGCCCGGATCGGGGTGCGTCGACTGGAACGTAGGAATAGACTGCCCGGCCTTTTCGCTGATTTTTTTCAGCGTACCGAAGAAATCAGCCATCTCTCTGGCGTCATAGCCGATTTTGCTCGAATAATCGACGCCTATTTTATCGGATTCGGTCTCATGGTCGCGGCTGTAACTCAAAAAGAGCAAGCCCAATGCCTGCTGCGCCTGCTCGCCCATCGCGCGTACCTGCGGGGAAAGTACCATGCCCGCCGCGAGGCCAACCTGTCCCAATATCTGCGAAGTCTGCTGCCGCGCCGAATGCCGCGCGGTAATGTGCCCTATTTCATGCCCCAGCACGCCGGCGAATTCGGCCTCGTTATTAAAATGCGCCATAATCCCCCTTGTAAAATATACGTAACCGCCGGGTACCGCAAATGCATTGACTACCGGAGAGTCTACGATGAAGAACTTGTAGGGCAAATCGGGCCGGTGCGATATCTTGGCCATCGCCATTCCCTTTTCATTGATGAAGGATTGCAGGTTTTTATCGTCGTAAATGCCCATTGTAGCCACGATAGACGGATGCGATTCGGCCCCGAGCGCGATCTCTTTTTCCTGAGACATAAAGACAAGCTCTTTTTTACCTGTCACGGGGTTTTTAGAACAACCTGCCAGCATTCCAGCCGCCACAATCGCCGGCAGAATGTGAAATGAGTATTTCATTTTCATAAAATTTGAAAAATGACTTGAATGAAGGAGTTGGTCAAAATTAAAGGTTCTCGCGAATTATACGCAAAGAATCATGCCAAATCGTGACTTCGAATTGCAGGCTGTCGGCTTTCGGCAATGAGTGCATGAAAAATATTTTCCTTTGCCTCTGCATATTATCTAAATTACATCTTCGTCGGTAATCCGGAGCTCCACCCGGGTGATACAAGACTTTTAAAACAAGAACCCTGACCTTCATTGAATGATGCATTTTCTACTGCACTATGAGTTTTAAAAAGATCACATACAGCGCGCTGCCCCCGTGGCTCGCCCGGCTGGATTTTCTGGGCCTGTTCGAGAAAGATCCATTCGGCAACTTTCTGGTTATTAAAAGGTTACTCATATTTATACTGGGCTGGTTTACCTATTACCGCTACACGGCCGTCAACAAGATCCGCATTACCGGCACCGAAAACCTCATGGACCTGCCCGATCAGGGTGTGCTTTTTCTTTCCAACCACCAGACTTATTTCGCCGATGTTATCGCGTTCTTCCATATTTTTTGCGCCGTCAAATGGGGCTACAAGGATACCATATCCCCGCCATTCTACCTGCTTTCGCCCCGGGCAAGGATGTACTACGTGGCTGCTGCCGAAACCATGAAAGGCGGATTTTTACCCAAAGTGTTCAGCATGGGCGGGGCTATCACCATCGAACGCTCCTGGCGGGCCAATGGCGAGGACGTCAAGCGCCAGCTCGACACTTCTGCGCAGGACCGCATCGGAATGGGCCTGCAGCATGGATGGGTGGTGAGTTTTCCGCAGGGGACTACCAAACCGTATGCCCCTGTACGCAAGGGCACCGCGCACTTAATTAATGACCATCGGCCGATCGTGATCCCGGTCGTCATTAATGGTTTCAGAAGGGCTTTTGATAAAAAAGGATTGCGTTTCAAAAAACGGAATACCCGGCTGACCGTGCATTTCAAACCTCCCATGCATTTCCAGCCCGGTGAATCGGTGGAGGAAATGGTTGCACGTGTTACGCAGGCGATCGAGCAGGAGCCGCCACACGACGCCCCGCAGCAGTCTGATATCTAGCACGATATACTTTTGTACAAACCAACGCCTATGGGAAAGAAAGTATTGATTACCGGCGGCACCGGGCTTGTCGGCATGCGACTGACCCAGATGCTGCTCGATAAAGGCTATGAAGTCGCGTTCCTAAGCCGGAAAAGGACGAATATCCCTTCCGTTCGCGTTTTTGAATGGGATATTCAAAGAGGATATATCGAAGAGGGTGCGCTCGATAACCTGCATTTCCTCGTGCATTTCGCCGGTACCAACATCGCCGAAGGGCGCTGGACTGACGCACGCAAGAAATCTATCTTTGAAAGCCGCACCGAATCCATCCGGCTCATCGCACGAAAACTGGCTGAACAACCTGTAAAACCCGTCGCATTCGCTTCCGCATCCGGCATCAGCTACTATGGGCAGGACACCGGTGATCGCAGGAACACGGAGGCTACCCCCGCAGGCAACGATTTTTTGTCGCAAGTCAGCGTCGAATGGGAAAAAGCCGCGGATGAAATTACCATGCTGGGTATTCGCACGGTAAAACTCCGGACCGGCATTGTTATCGCTAAAGAAGGCGGCGCAATCCCGAAAATGGCATTCCCCGCACGTTTCGGGCTTGGCGCTCCGCTGGGTTCGGGCAAGCAATGGGTTTCATGGATCCACCTCGACGATATGTGCGCCATGTACATCGAAGCGCTGGAAAACGAAAGCTGGCATGGGACTTACAATGCGGTTGCAAAGCCGCCCGTAACGAACGACGAGCTTATAAAGGCAATTTGCAAAGTGCTCCGCCGCCCCCGGTGGCTGCCTAATGTGCCTGCGTTCGCATTAAAACTGGCTTTCGGAGAAATGGCCGGGGCCGTACTGGGCGGGAATTATGTGATAAATGAAAGAATAGAGCGGGAAACCGCTTTTCGATACCAATACGGTGACCTCGAAGCCGCTTTGAAAGCGGAGTTGGGTTGAACTTTGGATATCAATAATCGAAAGGGGGCTGTCCGCGACTTTCAATAGAGCCGCAGACGACCATTCGCGTTCCGCAAAAAAGCCGACAGCCGATTGCCGACAGCCGAAGTCATTCTTCCTCCTCCTCGTCCTCCAACTCTTCCTCTTCGATCGTCAGCACCTGTGCGGTTTCAAGCCACTTTTCCCGCTGCACCTGCGCCTTGAAATCATCCAGCACATTCAGCTGCACATTGCCATTGCTGAAAACCGACATTTGCAGCCCCACAAACGCGAGCGCCTCATTCAAGCGATCTTCCAATGGCGTAGCGCTGAAAATGCATTCTTCCCAATACCATTCCAGCGATTCGCCGGCCACTTCTTCCGCAATCGCGATGTAGTCTTCGAGCGTATAACCGATAAACGGCTTGCCGAAGCGCACCCACAACAACCGCATCACATCATCCAGCGACTGCGCGTGGTTGGTTTTCCTCCTTAAATACAGATCCAAAATAAGCGCTACCAGCGCACCTTTATGATAGACCGACACTTTCCGGTTCGGAATGCCTTTCTCATAACCGTCGAGCCAGAGATCGAACGACGATTCCGCGAGCGACTGTGCCGCGTGGGCGCTGCTTTCGAAATGGCGCTTCATGTACACCTGCAGTTCCTTCACATATGCCTCGTCGTTGAAAACGCCGGCCCGCCTCAGGAACAGATCGCCGTAGTAAGTCGTACAACCTTCGGCCACGAAGCAGGTCTCGAAATAATTTTCCTTGGTGAAATCATAAGGCAAAAGCTCCGCCGGGCGAATGCGGATGATGTTCCAAGCGTGAAATAGCTCATGCGAGCTTACGCCCAGGAGGTCGGAGTAGAGACCTTCACCCTCGTCGTCCGGGCCGAGTACGATCATCGTGGAATTCTGGTGCTCCACGCCGTGATAGAATGCAGTTGGCAATATCAGGTTCAGGAAGTGGTAATCCTTTTCCGGAAACTCCTGCATCATGGCGATCTGCTCCCGCGAAAAGCGCCGGAAATCACGCTCGATACGTCGCCAGTTGGGTTTCAGGTTCCCGTGCATCCAGATATTGAAATGCACACCGCGGACTTCGTATTCACATTTTTGCAAACTTGCCGACGCCAGCATCGGGCTGTCGACCAGTTGATAAAAGTCCCTTGCCGCAAGCGCATTCTTTCCTGCCTTCGGCAATCCACAGGCAATCTCGTAACCTTCGGGCAAATCCAGCTCGACGTAGTAAGGTTCGGTGATCCGGCCTTCGGTATACATGCAGAAGTTGACAAAATTGAGGTACCACAATTCCTCGTCCACGTAGCTGCTGCCCGCATTTTGAATGGAGGCGTAATAAGTATAATGTATCCGTACCTCGTTTTGGCCCGCAGTTCCAACCCGCCACCGGTCTTTGGTTACCTTATGCAGGGGCAGTTTGTGACCGGCGGGTGAGATCGCTTCGATAAATTGAATATTTTTGGCGAAGTTTTGCAATTCGTACCGCCCGGGGCGCCATGCCGGCAATTGGATTTCGATGTGATCGCCGTTGATTTCAGGAATGGTGTAGGTGATGTCGAGAAAACGGGATTGCGGGTCAGGTACGGAAACGTAATAATGCATAGACTAAACGCGTGGTGTTAAGAGGGCCGGAAGCGCAGTTTGGAGCAGACCAAAAACAGAAGTTCCTACGTTACCAGTTACAATATTATAAAATAAACGATTTTCAGATGAAAAGTAAAATCCTCCTGCCAGTGATATTCCTGCTGGCGGTTTTGATCAGCCCCTCTCTCATGGCGCAAAACGACGAGTACTACCGTCCCGATTCGTTGCGTAAAGAGCAGCCGGAAAGGAAGGAAGTCCCCCCCCGTCGAAAGGAAACCGCAAGATCAGAAGCCCGTCCTGGCAGAGAAGAAGAAGCTGGAAGATTTCAAGGATAAAAAGTTTATCGAACGGCTGCGCCTTGGAGGCAGTTTCGGATTGAGCCTGGGAACTGTTACCAATATCAACCTGTCGCCGATGGCAGGTTACGAGATTACCGAAAAGCTGGTCGGCGGCGTGGGCGCGACGATCATGTATTTCCGCTACAAATATTACGATATCAACACCGCCTACTATGGCGGTCGCGCGTTCCTAATGTATAATGTGATCCCGGTGGTCAACATTATCGGCGAATTCGAGGCATTGAACGTGGAGGGATCGTACCAGAAACGGCAATGGCTGGGCTCCCCGATGCTCGGGGCCTCGTATTCGCAGCCGATCGGAGGCAAATTTATCAAGGCGGTACATCTGACGGCCCTGTACAATCTCAGTTACGACAGCCAGATCGACAAATACAGCGGCCAGAACCTGTCGCCCTACGGCAGCCCGTTTGTTTTCAGGGTGACATTCCTGTAAGCATTATATTCAGGCCTGATTTTTAAGTCTTCATTTGAACTAACCTGTCAAATGAAGACTTTTTATTCAATATCAACATATTTATGGAAAACCCCGTACTAATTTTTGGCGCCGGCGACCTCGGGATGCAGGCCCTCGATATTTTCAGAAGAAATAATGTGCTCGTGTATGGCTTCCTCGACGACCACGCGGAGCTGCATGGCAGGGAGTTCGGCGAAGTGAGCGTGCTTGGTAATACCGACGATCCGAGCTACCTTAATATTATAGGTTCCAAATGCGAGGCATTCATCGCGATCGGCGAGCGCTCGGTACGCGAGCGACTCGTAGTAACACTGAACGAGGAGCATAAGAATATGCCCGTGAACGCGATCCACGACAGCGCGGTGATTTCGGGCATGGCGTCGATCGGGCACGGTAACCTCGTCGCGGCACGCGCCACTATCGGAGCCCGTACGGTGATCGGACATCACTGCCTGGTACAAACGGGCGCGATTATCGACACCTCCGTCATTGTGGGCGATTTCGTGACTATCGGCGCGGGCGCAATTGTAAACGACCGCGTGAGGCTGGCCGATGGCGTGTTCATCGGTTCCGGCGCGGTGATTGTGGCCGGTATTGAAATTGGCAAGAATGCACGGATCGGTGCAGGATCGGTCGTCGTAGAGAATGTTCCTGCCGGCGCCACCTATTTTGGCAATCCGGCCCGGAAAATCTGATAATGCAGCGCATTAGTACCGGAAGGCCAACAATTTTCCGGCCCAATGTTTTTTATTAAACTGAAACACATTACCTTTGCACTCCTTTTGACAGAAAAAGTGAAAGAGCTAAGTAAATACAACATAGACATTTACGGTTTGGAAGACAAACAGTATGACTATGATATGGAGTCTGGCGACGCTTTTTTCGAAGAAATGGAGCAGGATCTGATCGAGCACGGGCAATTTAAAACGCACGTGGTCCTGAACAAATCGGCAACGATGATCCAGCTGCGTTTTCAAACAAAAGGAAGCGTAACCCTGACTTGCGACCGCACACTGGAACCGTTCGAAGAACCGATTGATTCCGACGAACGCATCATATTGAAGTTCGGCGATCACAATGAGGAGCTGACGGAAGAGATCGAGATCATCAGCCGTAACACCAACAGGATCAACGTAGCGCGCTACATTTTCGACTTTATCGCGCTGTCGCTCCCGGTCAAAAAGCTCCACCCGAGCCTGCGGACAGAGGAAGACGAGTTCGATTTGGAGGGGGATGAGGAAGAAGGCACATTGGTGTATACTTCCGGCGGAGAATCGGAGGAAGGGGAAGAAGGTGAGGATGAAGAGAAGATCGACCCTCGCTGGGAAGCCTTGAAGAATTTGAAAAAGTAACTTTCTTTTTTGATTCGTCGGTTAAAACCGACGATAGAGGATTGAAGGGGGCAGAAAAAGAATCAATTAGAATCAACTGCAAAGGATTGATACAGAACAAAAAGAAGCATCTTGCTTATGCTTAGAATCAGTTGGTCAAAACCAACTGCAAAGAACGCAACAAAAAAGAATCAATTTGCCGTCTGCTTCAGCTGACGGATAAAAAGATAGAGCACAACAGCTCAGATAACAAATAGTAAATAACAATAGACCAAAAATATCATGGCACATCCTAAGCGGAGACATTCCAGCACCCGTCGCGATTCACGCAGAGCGCACGATTTCCTTACCGGAAAGCAGTTGGGAACTGATGCTACAACCGGAGAAATCCACCAATTGCACCGTGCACACGTACACGAAGGCAACCTGGTTTACAGAGGTAAAGTTGTAGTTGAGAACTATACTAAAACGGTTTAGTTTCAGTCGATGAGCAATTCAATTTCGCAGCAGCCCTATAAAAGTTGTTGCGAAATTCTTTTTTACTGCGGCACATCTGCTAAATTTACACCTTCGGTTTCTAACTTATTTGTCAAAATAACAGCGTGTAAATGAAAATTGCGGTAGATGCTATGGGGGGGAGATTTAGCTCCGCAAGCAATTGTCGAAGGGGTGATCCAAGCCTCTTCTGAGCTACCATCCGAGGCGAGAATCGTATTAATTGGCCGTGAAAACGTGATCTGGGACATTTTCAACCAGCACAACTTCACTCCTACTAATGTTGACGTCGTTCACGCAGAAGATGTAATCGAGATGGGGGAACATCCTACCAAAGCCCTTTCTCAAAAACCCAATTCCAGCATTGGAGTGGGGTTCAAGCTTCTGAAAGAAAAAGAGGTAGATATATTCTGCAGTGCGGGAAATACCGGTGCCATGCACGTGGGCGCCCTTTTCAGCATTAAAGCCATCGAAGGCATTCTTCGTCCTGCCATCGCAGGTCTTGTTCCACAGGTAGGAGGCGGTTATGCCGTTATGCTCGACATCGGTGCCAATGCCGATTGTAAACCGGAAGTCCTTTCGCAATTCGGTGAAATCGGCTCGATTTTCGCCCAACACACTTTTCAGATCGATAGACCGCGGGTTGCACTGATGAACATCGGGGAAGAAGAGCAAAAAGGTTCCCTGACCTCGCAGGCTACTTATCCCCTTCTGAAACAAAACAAACGCATCAATTTTATCGGAAATATCGAAGGCAAAGACCTTTTCACCAACAAGGCCGACGTGATCGTAACCGACGGCTTTACGGGCAATATTTTGTTCAAACTCGGAGAGTCTCTTTATGAGATTTCCAAGAAAAGAGGTTTCCAGGACGATTTTATCGACCAAACGAACTACGAGTCCATCGGAGGCAGTCCCATTATCGGGGTGAATGGAAATGTGATGATCGCGCACGGGGTGTCAACGCCTCTGGCCATCAAAAATATGGTTGACTGGGCTTACAAACAGGTGAAATCAAAAGCTTACCTGCACATCGCCCAGGCATTGAACTAACAACGGATGCTGACAACCACATGACTATGAAAAAACTGAAACTGTCCCTTTTTACCAAATCTATTCGGATTTTGAATAGTTGATTTATCATGACCCATATTAAAGCCTCTATAACAGGAATACAAGGTTATGTGCCTGATTATGTTTTGACTAATGCAGAGTTGGAAACAATGGTTGCGACGAACGACGAATGGATCGTTAGCCGCACAGGCATCAAAGAAAGGCGTATTCTCAAAGGCGAAGGTTTAGGAAGTTCACATATGGGTGCGGAGGCTGTAAAAGGATTGCTCGCCAAAACCGATACACGTCCCGAAGAAATCGACCTGCTAATCTGCGCTACCACCACACCCGATTTTGTTTTCCCTTGTACGGCTAACCTCATTTGCGATATGGTCGGCATCCGCAATGTCGGAAGCTTCGATATCCAGGCGGCCTGCTCGGGTTTTATTTACGCATTGACACTCGGCTCGCAGTTTATCGAGACCGGAAAATATAAAAAAATCATTGTCGTAGGTTCGGATAAAATGTCGGCGATCGTCGACTATACCGACCGTAAAACCTGTATCCTCTTTGGCGACGGCGCAGGTGCCGTCCTGCTCGAACCGGATACGGAAGGAAACGGCATTCTGGATTCGATCATCAAATCGGACGGGGCGGGTTATCCTTACCTCAACCAGAAGGCCGGGGGAAGCCGCTATCCACCTACCCACGAAACTGTTGAAAACAGGCTGCATTATGTTTATCAGGATGGTGCGCAGGTCTTCAAATTCGCTGTAACCAATATGGCCGACATTGCCGCGGATATCATGGAGCGCAATGGCCTTAACAGCGATAATGTCGCATGGCTGGTACCTCATCAGGCCAACCGCCGCATCATCGAAGCCACCGCCAACCGCATGGGCGTCGGAATGGACAAGGTGATGATGAACATACACAAATACGGAAATACCACGGCGGCGACCATACCGCTTTGTCTGTGGGATTATGAATCACAACTTAAAAAAGGCGACAACCTGATACTGGCCGCTTTCGGCGGAGGCTTTACCTGGGGCGCGATGTACCTCAAATGGGGTATCGGCGTGTAGGCATGTGATTTTCATTAAAGCATTATCATACAATTTATTAGCATAAAAATGGCAACTACTGCAGATTTGCGTAACGGTCTGGTAATCGATTTCAACCACGATCTTTTTCAGGTGATTGAATTCCAACACGTGAAGCCCGGGAAGGGAAACGCGTTCGTACGTACCAAACTGAAAAGCCTTACTACCGGTAAAGTGCTGGACAATACCTTTTCGTCCGGCGCAGGCATCACGCCCGTACGTGTGGAAAGACACAAATTCCAGTTCCTATATAAAGACGAGGTTGGCTACAACTTCATGAACTCCGAAACATTCGACCAGGTATTGATCGACGAGAAACTGGTAACCAATGCCGACCTGATGAAGGAAGGCCAGGAGGTTGAGATCCTGATCAATACGGAGAACGAGGCGCCATTGACCTGCGAACTTCCTCCTTTCGTGGAACTAACGGTAACCTACTCGGAGCCCGGATTGAAAGGCGATACCGCCAACTCTCCGAAAAAAGCGATCGAGGTGGAAACCGGTGCGCGCATTATGGTGCCGCTTTTCATCGGCGAAGGCGAAAAAATCAAAGTTGACACACGCACATACGAATACGTAGAAAGGGTTAAATCTTAATTAAATGGAAACCAAAGAAATCCAAAAACTGATTGACTTCATTGCCCAGTCGGGACTCGATGAAGTGAATATTGAAACGGCAGATCTGAAAATCAAGGTAAAACGCTACGGAACTGCACCGGTGGTATCATACACTCCGGCACCCGTCGCGGCACCTGCGCCCGCGATCGCTCCTGCGGCTCCGGCAGCAGCTGCGCCGGCCGCCCCCGCAGAGCCAGCGGTTTCCAAAGAACCGGCGTCTTCGAACCTCATTACCATTAAGTCCCCGATGATCGGTACGTTCTACCGCGCATCGAGCCCGGAAACGCCTGCTTTCGTTAACATCGGTGATGAAATCAAACCCGGAAAAGTTGTGTGCGTGATCGAGGCGATGAAACTATTCAACGAAATCGAATCCGAAGTATCAGGTAAAATCGTTAAGATCCTGGTTGAAAACGCAACTCCGGTCGAATTCGACCAGCCATTGTTCCTGGTTGAACCAGCGTAACGCAGCGAACGAAAACTCACTGAAAATTTCATGTTTAAAAAGATACTCATTGCTAACCGGGGCGAAATCGCCCTGCGTGTAATCAGGACCTGTCGTGAAATGGGCATCAAAACTGTCGCGGTATACTCGACAGCCGATCGCGACAGTCTTCACGTACGGTTTGCCGACGAGGCCGTTTGTATTGGCCCTCCGCCCAGCAGGCAATCGTACTTGAGCATCCAGAATATCATTTCGGCAGCGGAAGTAACCGGCGCGGACGCGATCCACCCGGGCTATGGTTTCTTGTCCGAAAACGCCGAATTCTCACAAATCTGCGCCGATTACGGCATCAAATTTATCGGGGCCACAGCCGCGCAAATCAATGCGATGGGCGACAAGGCCACCGCCAAAGCGACGATGATTGCCGCAGGCGTACCGGTCGTTCCCGGTTCGGAAGGCCTTCTCGAATCTGTGGAGCAAGGCAAGGAGCTGGCCGAGGGAATCGGTTATCCGGTTATTATCAAGGCGACCGCCGGCGGCGGCGGCCGTGGAATGCGGATTATCAACAAGCCCGAAGAATTCGAAAAAGCCTGGACAGACGCCCGCACAGAATCTGCCGCGGCATTCGGTAACGACGGTTTGTACCTCGAAAAATTCGTGGAAGAGCCACGCCACATCGAAATCCAGATCATCGGCGACCAATTTGGTAAAGTGTGCCACCTTTCGGAGCGCGACTGCTCGATCCAGCGCCGTCACCAGAAACTGGTAGAAGAAACACCATCCCCGATCATTACACCTGAATTGCGTGAGAAAATGGGTGCTGCGGCTATCAAAGGCGCGCAGGCGATCGGCTACGAGGGTGCGGGTACCATCGAATTCCTTGTGGACAAGCACGGTGAATTCTACTTTATGGAAATGAACACGCGTATCCAGGTAGAACACCCGATCACCGAAGAAGTTACTGATTTTGACCTCATTAAGGAGCAAATCAAAGTAGCGGCTGGCGAACCAATCTCCGGAAAAAACTACACGCCGAAGCTCTATGCTATGGAATGCCGCATTAACGCGGAAGACCCCGCAAACGGTTTCCGTCCGGCTCCCGGCAAAATCACCAACCTGCATTTCCCGGGCGGTCATGGCGTACGCATCGACAGCCACGTTTACAGCGGCTACACCATCCCGCCAAACTACGACTCGATGATTGCGAAGGTGATCGTCAGCGGCCAGTCACGCGAGGAAGTACTCACGCGCATGAAGCGTGCATTGCAGGAGTTTGTGATTGAAGGGATTAAAACTACGATCCCGTTCCATATTAAGCTGATGGATGATCCCGGGTTTAAATCGGGTAATTTCACTACGAAATATCTGGAATCGTTTGATTTTAGTGTTTTGTAACCCGTTCTCTGAAGAGAACGGTAATAGATATCAAAACGGCCGACAGATTTACTGTCGGCCGTTTTGATTGCCTAGTAGTAGTTGTTGTCGCTAAGCGACCAATGCGAGCATTTTTTGTGTGGCATCCATCCCGACTTTGATGGTCTTAACCGACGGGGTGCCGTGGTAATAGCCTGCCAGATTTAAAGTGTCATACGCTTCGTTCAAGTAGGCAAGCAGCGTCTTATTGTACTTGCGAATGCGAATCCGGTATTCGTCAATGCTTTGCGGCTTCGTGAATTTCGCTCCTTCCTTCTTTCTCAAATATTCATCCGCAATCATTAACGCAGCGTTATAAGCCGTCCCAGACGCCATTTGAACATATTTAATGTCCTTGTACTCCTGCCCCTCTTTGTGAGCCTTCGTACTCAAAATCTCCCGCGCATTATCGAGATAGCGTGTGATTTCCTGATAGTGGTTCATATGTAAAGTGTGGTTAATGTGACTACAATTCCCTAGTTATGAAAGCACGGTTTCCTGCGCTACCGCATCCTCCTCTTCCTCCATCATTCTTTCACCCTCCAAGCGGTAGGGGCGGTTGAATGCCTCCTGCCTCATCGCAAAACGCGCAGCCAGCTTGCGGATAACATCTTTGGACATTCCTTTTTTGTAGTTAAGAATTTCAGACACATATCCTTTACTGACATTCAGCAGTTCGGCAATGTCCTTGGCTTTCATCTTATGATCCTTCATGAGTGATTTGAGTAACTCAACGGGATCAAACTCGTCCTGGAAAATGCTATGCTCCGCATCGTAATGCTCGATCAGGACCATCAGGAGTTCTGCTTCGTCCTGATATTTTCCTTCGGATTCTCCGGAATCATCCAGTCTTTCAAGTTCACGACAATATTCAAAATACTGTTCTTTGGTCTTAATCACCTTATATTTCAGCTCTCCCATACTAGAATTGATTAACGGAATACTGCAGTCCGCGCTTACATAAATGTGTGTATTCAGCATGCATGCCTATCCAACTCACATATAAGCGCACAAAGCTTTTTCCAAATACATATTTACAAATCATACGATAGTTGTTCCCACCATATCAAATACTACCCGAGGGCATCCGTTACCAAGGAAATCGACTGTCGGAAAATTTTCCCGGATATCCCCGGGCGATCGCCAGTTGGCACCTTTTAACTTTCTCTGCCATTCGTCAAACGAAGACGCACTTCTCGCATGGTCCCGAACAAATCCGTCAATGCTCTCTTTTCTAATCAGATGTACTTTCATTAAAGTGTGTGAATATAAGAAAAGTTCTCTTTACGAGAACTTTTCAATGAACAATAATTTTAAACACCGGACGCTGCATTTAAACAACCTGCGGCAGCGCATAAGGCGAGCGATATTTCCTCGTCAGCAGCTTGTTAGCCTCATCATCCCCCACAAATTTTTCTGTCTTGTTATCAAAAGTAAGCGCACGGCCGACGCGGTAGGCGATATTGCCCAAATGTGCCAGACCGGACGATAAATGCGCCGTTTCCACCGGACCGTTGAGCAGCTTTGGATCTTTGGCAACCACGGCGTCGATGAAGTTCTTATAATGGTCACCGCCCGCTTTTCGGGAGGGGCCGGGTTTCTTCTCTTTGCCGAGGAAAGTCTCATAGTAGTCGTACCCTTTCACGACCATATAGCCTTCCGAGCCATAGAAGATATTTCCAATGCCTACGCCGCCTTCGTCGTTCGTCATCCAGGGCCGTACTTCGAACTCGATCAGCTTCTTTTCTTTAGTATACACAAATGAAGAGCTCAGCACTTCCGGGGTTTCCTTGGCGTCGTTCCATAGGAATTTTCCGCCCGAGGACGTGATCTTGTCGGGGAAGCTTTCGAGGCCGAGGCCCCACATACACATATCCGTTTCGTGGATACCCTGGTTGCCGATGTCGCCGTTGCCATAGTTCCAGTGCCAATGCCAGTCGTAATGCACGTAATTACGCGAGAATGGCTTCATTTCGGCCGGGCCTGTCCAGAGATCGTAATTCAAACCCGCAGGAACGGGTTCGGTGCCCTTATCGCCGATGTCGGGGCGCCATTTGTAGACCAGGCCTCGGGCCATGTAAACGTTTCCGATCAGTCCGTCGCGAAGGTGCTTCACCGCCTCTTTCAATGCCTCCGAGCTGCGGAGCTGCACGCCGTGCTGCACTACTCTTTTGTATTTGTGAGCGGCCTCCACGAGCTTCCGGCCTTCGTGGAGGTTATGCGACCCGGGCTTTTCGACATACACGTCCTTGCCTGCCTGACAGGCCCAGATTGCCGCCAGCGCGTGCCAGTGATTGGGCGTCGCGATGCTTACGGCGTCGATGGTTTTGTCTTCATAAACCTTACGGAGATCATTCTCGGTTTTGACCTTCTTGCCCGTCTTCTGCTCGAATTCCTGCGCACGTTTCTGCAGAATGTTGTTATCGGGGTCGCACAGCGTGGCTACTTCCACATTGCTCAGGGCATTGAAGCCCGAAATATGGCTCTGCCCGCGCCCGTTCACGCCCAGCACGGCTACGCGCACACGGTCGTTCGCGCCGAATGCGCTCGCGGGGATGATCGCAGGAATGGAGAGCGCTACCGCAACTCCCGTCGTGTTTTTAATAAAGCTTCTTCTCGATACTTCGGCTGGTTTGTCCATATGAAAGAATTTAGGATTTCGGAATGAATGCATTTTGCCTGACCGGCAATCAGTTAGACGAGGATCGGAAGTAACTCCCCTATTCGTTCGCTATCAAAAAGTACTACTCATTTAAAATTAAGTACTATTCTTTCCTAAATAATTTGAACAATCCCATACCCGCTCACAAACAGGATCGACAGCACGCTTATCCAGAAAAATACGTCATATAGGGTCGAAGGTTTCAAAGCAGCCGGTAAGTTGCGGTAACGGAATACCAGCGACACGTACACCACCAGCAACAACAGCACCGACGTGGCAATGCCGCCCAGTATGACCATCATCACCGGCGCCTGGAAAAAAAGAAACAGAAGGCACCAGACGATGGGAAGAACCCACGACATAATGCCGATGCTCCGCTTTTGTTCCTGTTCGGAGCCGAACTTCATCCAGCCAAGCTGCCCGAATGCATCGCCCCAAACCCTCGCCCAACTGGCGGTAGCTGTGAATAATGTAGAATAAAGCACAAAGAATGCGCCGATCAGAAATATATTTTTTGCCCAAGGGCCCAGCGTTTCCGTGAAAATGCGGGAAAGAACGTCGATCATCTGATAGCCTTCCGGTACGGCACCACCGGTATGCAACACGGCAGCTCCCAGAAGGTAAAATGCCGCCGTCACAATAGTATACACGATCATAGACAGCACCGCATCGAGGTACATCACCCGGAACCAGCCTTTCGCCCGCTCGGACCATTCTTTCGAGCCGTCGTTCGGACCGGTGTAGGCGGCGTAACCTTTTTCGATGCACCAGTAATTGTAGTACATGATCTCGTCGCCTCCGACACCCGTTATACCGAATGCCCCGAAGGCCGTTGCGACCAATGCGGTGGGCAGCGAAAATTGCAGGCCGCTTTCAAACTGTGCCCACCGGATGGCGTACGGCGTCCACTGGAGGGATATAACCGATATTAAAATGACGGCCGTGAAAAGTACGATCATCACCAGCGAGCCTTTCTCGACCGGACCGTAGTTGCCCTTATACACCCAAAAAGATGTGATCAACACAGAAATGATCGCCCAGAAATTGACGGAAACGAGCGGGAACGCCATATGCAGCACAATGGCAACACCTCCCACAATGCCGCCCACTTGCAGCAATTTTAACCCCTGCAACGAAAGCCAGAGCCAGATACTCCAGTGTGCCTTCCCAAACCTGGGCCCGGGCAGGTTGTTGAAGTTATGCATGATGAATGTGCCGGTATAGATCGCATTCTTGCCGAATTCCAACTGTAACGCGACCTTGACAAGGCAACTAAGAATGATCAGCCAGAACATCACGAATCCGGCTTTAGCGCCTAATGCGGTAGTGGCGATGAGTTCTCCGGAACCTACGATGGCTGCAGAGAGTATAAAACCGGGACCGAGGTATTTGAGCCTGCCCAGGAAGGAGGTAGGCGGGGTTAGGATTTTGGACATAAAGGGAATTTTATATCCAAAAGATAAGAGGCGGTACTATTTAATGCCACCGCAGCGGCGGCGGACTGCGAAGGCACGAATGTTACACGAAGGTTATCCGCGCTCCTTCGTGCCTTCGTAGCTTTTTAAATGCTATTACAAATTCCCCACAGCCTGGTGAATCTGCTTCACCGTATCGACATAATTACTCTCGGTGGGCAACCCGAACAGCGCTTTCTCCTTAATAATCTGAGCCACATTCTCCGGTACGAGCTTCTCCCAGCCCGGCTCGCCGCGCTTGATCATTTCCAGCACCGAGTCGGTGGTAATGTGCATGTGCTCGATGTTGTAGTTCTTGATATCCTCGATCTTGTCGTTCACAATCAGATATTGGAACAACGGCCGCAAATGATCCGGCACACGGAAGTTTTCGCAGCTGTAAACGGAGCCGTCCGGCTGCAACGTCGGGTAAATGTAAAGCTTCACCTTCCGGCTGAACAGCGTCGCGAAAGATTCGAGGATCCCGCCGGGCAAGAACTGGTAATGCTTTTCTTCGAAAATGTCCTGCAAATTGGGACTACCGAGCAGCAGGCCGGATTTCAGCTTCGTCAATCGCGACAAATAGGCCACCAGACGATAGTATTCGTGGTGGTTGGAAATCATCACCATATGCCCGAGCGAACAGAGAATATCCACCCTGTCGAGGAAATCCTTTTCGTCGATATCGCGATCGCCTGCTTTGAGGTTATGTAATGTCAGCTCCGAAATGAGTACCACTTTGGATTCATCCACATCTTCCTCCGCCAGAAACTGGCGCTGGCCGTTGCTGATCAGGTCGATATGCACATTCGTGATCGGGCGCAAGCGGCCGCGCATCATCAGGATGTGTTTTTTATACAATGCTTCCGAAGGTTGCAGAACACCGCCGTCGCTACCAAATAGCGCAGCATCGGTGAAGCCATTCTTCACCAGCCGCAGGCTCATCAAACGGTTATCAACTTTCGCGAAATCCGGCCCGCTGAAACGGACCATATCGATCTCGATTCGGTCGGTCGTCAGATCGTCCATAAGTGACATCAGCAGGATTTCGGGCGATTTATAGTAGTAATAGCAACCGTAAATCAGGTTCACGCCGATAATCCCCAAAGCCTGTTGTTGCAGGATATTCTCGTCGTCGCGCATCCGCACGTGGATCACGACGTAGTTCGTCGGCCCCATGGGCGTGAGCTGGAATTGCAGACCGATCCAGCCGTGCGACTCGTTTGTTTTCTGGAAATTGAGGGCCACTACCGTGTTGGCAAAAGCAAAGAATGTGCTATCGACACCGCGTTTTTCCGAAAGCCGCTTTTCCACGAGGTTATATTCCCGGTTGAGCATTTTCATCAGGCGCGATTCCACCACATATCGCCCGCCTTCCTCTGTCCCGTATATCGCGTCGCTGAACGTCATGTCGTAGGCCGACATCGTTTTAGCGATGGTTCCCGATGCGCCGCCGGCTTTGAAAAAGTAAGCCGCCGTTTCCTGACCCGCCCCGATTTCCGCGAACGATCCGTAGATCCGGCGGTCGAGGTTGATCCTTAATGCTTTTTGTTTTGTACCAAGGTTCTTTTCGTACATAACGGTATATTAGTATAATGAAGAAGCTTACATGTAAATATAAGAAAAATACAGTTCTGCATTAAGCGGAATTTCCGATCTTCTCACAGCAGAATGGAAAAGTTATATAATTTATTCACTTACGGCACTTTGATGCAGGGTTATGACAATCCGTACGCCCGGAAGCTCCGGTTGTCTTCAAGCTATATAGGAAAAGGGTATTTTAATGGAAAATTGTTTCGTGTGGAATGGTACCCGGGCGCGCTTTACGAGCCCGACGCACCTGCGCATGTACACGGGGAAATTTACCAGCTGCATTCGCTAGAAATACTGAAAGAACTCGATGAGTATGAGGATGTTCTGGAAGATGAAGCGGCGGGCTTGTATGTCAGGAAGGTAGTGCCCGTCAGGGACGGTCAGGGGGTAGTCAGGGATTGCTGGGTGTATTTGTACAATCAGCCGGTTTCGGATTTGCCTTTAATTGATGACGGTTACTTTAAAATTAGGCCCTGAGGCTTTCGCCGATAATGCGCAGGCCGTCCAATGTCAGCTTCCGGTCGATTTCGGTAAATTCATCGCGCAGGGTCTCGATAATAGACGACAACCCGCCCGTCGCGACGGCCATGCATTCGCCGCCCAGCTCTGTGCGGATGCGGCTTAGCAGCGATTTTACAAGTCCTTCATAACCCAGTAAAATGCCCGCCTGAATGGCCTCGACGGTGTTCTTGCCAATGGCTGACGGCGGCAGTTGCAGCGGCACCTCGGGCAGCTGCGCGGTATTGGCGAACAACGCCTTTACCGCCGTTACCAAACCCGGCAATATGGCCACACCCAGTATTTTGTTGTCTTTGGAAACAGTGGTGAATGTCAATGCGGTACCGAAATCGACAACCACGCAATTCTCTTTGTACCGGGTTGAAACCGCAACGGCATTGGCGATCAGGTCGGCGCCGATTTCGTGCGGGTGATCGATCGCGATGGACAATGCGGGGTAAATATCCGGCCCCACCACGATCACATCTTCACCGAACAGCGAACGGAGCATTCGCAGGATGACGGGCGTCAACGCCGGTACCACGCTGCTCAACACGACCGTTTCCACATCCCCGAACCACAGGCCCGCTTCCAGGAAATGCAACCGCAGCTTCGACTCATAGTGCGCCTCGTTCTCCTGAACCAGCGAACGCATCCGCCAGACGTGCTCCCAGTTACCGGAATCGTAAAGCCCGAAAACAGTGTCGGTATTGCCAAGGTCGACGGCTAACAGCATAGCAGAGAATTTACATGTAGGGGCAAATTAAAGGCATTCTTCAAATAAAACTTCATGGTACCCCCGTTTTCCGTCCGTTTCTTTTTGATTATCCCTAATTTTAACCCTGAAATAAAAACGCGTGCTTTCCCTCGTCGAAAACAAAGCACCGGCCGAATGTTACCACAGGAAGTGATATGCAATTTTCTACCCGCTGCGGATTTCCGATACTGCTTTTTTTACTACAAATTTTGAATCATACGGTTCAGGCCCAGGCCATTCCCGAATGGCAGGACCCGCAGGTAATCAGCATCAATACCGAAAAGCCCCGCGCCGATTTTTTCCCCTATCCCACGGAAAAAGCCGCATTGGCGATGGATAAAAAAAGCCCTTTCGTGCAATCGCTGAACGGTACCTGGAAGTTCAAATGGGCACAGCACCCTTCGAAGGCGCAACTGAATTTCTTCGATCCGAAGGTCTCCGATGCCAACTGGGACAATATCCCCGTTCCATCCAACTGGCAGATCGTGGGCGCACGCGAAGGCCGCAGATATGACCGGCCGATTTTCAGCAATATCAAACACCCTTTCAAGGCCACGCCGCCACGCATTACCGCCGACACCAATGCCGTGGGCATGTACAGAACCACTTTCACGGTCGCCGATGTGAAGGATAAACAGATATTCCTGCATTTCGGCGGCGTCCAATCGGCTTGCTATGTGTGGCTGAACGGCGTCGCGATCGGCTACCACGAGGATGGTATGACGCCATTCGAATTCGATGTGACGGAAGATGTGAAGCAGGGTGTGAACAACCTGGCCGTGGAAGTGATCAACTGGTCGGACGGCAGCTACCTCGAAGACCAGGATTTCTGGCGGCTTTCGGGCATTTTCCGGGATGTAAACTTGTTGCTCTTACCCAAAGTCGTTCTCACAGACTATTCGGTAAGGACGATCCTGGACGCCAACCATGAAAACGCGACGCTGAAACTGAGTGCGTATGTCAAGAACTACGGACAGCAGCCCATTCACGCGCACCAGGTACTTTTTACATTATATGATGCTTCCAAAAACGTCGTCACCACGCCGGTGAGCCAGATGGTCGGCACGCTGGAAATGGGCAAAGAAGGGGCAGTACGTGCCGAAATGCCGGTCGTTAATCCTGCTAAATGGAGCGCGGAAACACCGAATCTGTACACACTCACCGTACAATTGATGAACTCCGACGGCAAGGTCCTCGAAGCGACGACCCAGCGGGTAGGTTTCAGGGACGTGAAAATAAAAGGCGGCCAACTGCTCGTGAATGGCAAAGCGGTAACGATCAAAGGCGTAAACCGTCACGAATTCGACCCTGAAACAGGCCGGGTAATCAGCCGCGAATCGATGATCAGGGACATTACCTTAATGAAGCAGCACAATATCAATGCAGTGAGAACCTCGCATTATCCCAATGCTTCCGAATGGTATGACCTGTGTGATCAGTACGGCCTTTACGTAATGGACGAAGCTAATATTGAAAGCCACGAACTTTGGAGTAAGAACATTGTCCTGGCCGATAACCCGCAATGGCGCTCCGCCTTTCTGGCACGCGGCAATGCAATGGTGGAACGCGATAAAAACCATCCGTCGGTGATCATCTGGTCGCTCGGTAACGAATCGGGAATGGGCCAGAACTTCGTAGACATGGGCGATTTCATCAAGCTCGCCGATCCCACCCGGCCGATTCATTACGAAGGAAGGAAGGATTACAAACCAACGTCGGTGAGCAGCTTCGACATCATTTCGGTCATGTATCCTTCCACGCAGGACATGATCGAGCTGGTGAAAAAAGATAAAACCCGCCCGCTTATCGTATGCGAATATGCGCATGGAATGGGCAACAGCATCGGTAACCTGAAAGAGTACTGGAATGTTATCGAAAAATACCCGACCATGCAAGGCGGCTTCATCTGGGACTGGGTGGACCAGGGCCTCAAACTGAAACGTCCCGACGGTACCGAATACTGGGATTATTTCAACTACATCGATGGCGCCAATGCGGGCGACGGCCTCGTGAACCCCGACCGCACGCCCCAGCCTGAACTGAACGAGGTGAAGAAGGTGTATCAATATGTAAAATTCGAGATCCCGGATACGCTTAAAGCGGGTGAGAAGACCATTACACTGCACAATAGCTACGATTTCCAGTCCCTGCATGCATTTGAGCTCGTGTGGTCCGTAATGGAAAACGGCAAGGCGGCAGGCAAAGGCGGCACCATTACCAACCTGAACGCATTGGCACATCAAAAGCAGCAGGTTACCATTCCTTACGAACTCCCCGCCCCGGCAAAACCCAATGCGGAATATTTCCTGAACCTTAGCCTGAGACTGAAAGAGGCGACTAGCTGGGCACCCAAAGGTCATGAAGTAGCCTGGCACCAGGTTCCGGTAGTGAAACCGGCCGCCCCGAGGCCTAACCTGAGCCTGTACAGCGAACGGCCGCTCCGCATTGCACAGATCACCGCCGCACGCGTACAAATTTCCGGTCAGGATTTTACAGTCGTTTTCGACAAAAACGAAGGCGGTATGATTTCTTTCAAAAACAAAAGGGAAGAAATGCTCGAAAACGGCCCATACCCCAACTTCTGGCGTGTACCGACCGATAATGACGAAGGCGGCGGTGCGAAAAGCTACGCAACCCAATGGCGCAACTTCGGCCTCGATACCCTGGAACGTGTTTCTTCGGAAATGAAAACCCAGCGCCTGACTGCACAGATTTATAAAGTAACCCTCGCGCAAACCCTGAAACAGGCAAAGGGCGAAATGGAGGTGCAGTCGGCGTATACGGTGTATGCCTCGGGGGATATCCATGTACAAAACACATTTACGCCACGCGGCGAATGGCCTCCGCTGGCAAAAGTGGGGATGCAACTCAGAATGCCTGCCACTTTTACCAAAACCCAATGGTACGGCAATGGCCCGCATGAAACTTATGCGGATCGTAAAACGAGCGGGAAAGTAGGCATTTACGCCGGAACCGTTGCCGAGCAGCATTTCCCATACATTACCCCACAGGAAAACGGGAACAAAACAGGCGTCCGCTGGGCAACAATTACCAATGCGGAAGGCACCGGGCTGCTCGTGCTGAGCGATAGCGCATTCAATTTCAACGTCCATGATTATACGGACAAGAACCTGCTCGCCGCCAAACGCCGCGCCGCAGTGTTGAATCGCGGCACCGCGACCGTCGTCAACATCGACCTCGCACAAATGGGCCTGGGGGGGTGACGATAGCTGGTCCCCGCGCGTACATGAGGCGTACCTGCTGCCCGCGAAGCCTTATTCGTACTCGTACCGGTTAAGACCGGTTGAAAACACTTCGAACATCGAGCAAATCGCCGCAGTGCGCCTGCCTTATGTCGATTCGAAAGAAACAAACGAGACGGTATCGGTAACCGAAACAGCCGCAACACCCGACGAGGCGGTCGGAGAAGAGGAGGCGGAAGAAGAAGTCGTCGCCGCACCGGTGCGTAAAACGACCGTCAGGAAGGCGCCGGTAAGAAAAAAGTGGTCCGGAAAAAGAAACCGGCTCGCCGACGCCGCAGAAGATAACGGAAAAGACTTGGCAAGTTCAAGAAAGGCTTACCAAGTCTGCAATACCCCACAGTTAATAAATAAAGACCTGGCAGCCGTACTCCGTTGCCAGGTCTTTGTCATTTTTTGTACGGAGTTAACGCGTACACGGCCTTTACCTTAATAATCTGCGCGATTTTCACAAAAACCACCTTCGGCACTTCAATATTATGGTCCACCAGCGCCACCTCGAAATCGGAGCTGATCGTGATCTTGCCACCCTCGATTTTCATCTTCCCTTTGATCGTCCGCTCTTTGGTAACCCCATGCACCGTGAATTTCCCCGTCGCCGACACATCGTAGTCACCGTTTTTGGTATAATCCGGCGCCTTATCGACCTTTCCCGAAAAGGTAGCGGTCGGATATTTCTCCGATTCGATATAATTTTCGTTGAAATGCTCCTGCATCAGTTTATTCGGGAAAGAAAACTCGCGCATGTTCATCCGGATCGCGATCTCGTTGTTGGCCGTATTCAGGATCACCTGCGACTTTTTATTCTCCGCTTCGATATTTTCCAGCGGTGTCGACGCCGAGAATTTCGTATTACCGCCCGAAGTGGCGAACATTTGTGCAAAAGCGGTCGCAGAAAGCAAAGCGGTACCGAACATGGCCAGGCAGGCCACACGAAAAAAATGCAGTTTCATAGTCTGGATCAGTTTGGCTGCTTCTTGTTCTTCTTGTCGAAACTGAATGTACGGGAAATATTGAACCCGTAGTGAATATCCCCTTTGCCCCAGCTTCCGGTGGTTTCGCCGATAAACTGTTTCTCGATCATGCCGAGGGAATTGGTGAAATGCAGCTGGAAAACATGCCCGCCGGTTTCTATATCCACGCCGAACGACATCGAATCGTGGTAAGGGGCCGTAAGTGTATTCTTTTCGCGGGCCGTATAAAAGTATTCGCCATTCAGCGAAACGCGTTTCGAGAGCTTGAAACGACCGCCGATACCTACCGCCAGCAATACTTTATCGTCGCCTTGCACAGCCGGCATGGTACGGTACAAATAAGTTGGCGATAATTGCAGCGACAATCGTTCCCCGAATTTCCGCGCTACGAGTACCTGGGCGGTGTAATACAGCTTATCCTGAAACTCCCGTTCCTTATCCACCGTAGCCACGCCCGTTCCGCCGAATAACGTCACCGAAACCGGCATATTCCGCGCACCGGCGCTCTGTTTGAGCAATTTGTATTTGCCGAAAAAGTCATACACTTTCTGCGACGTACTGCGGCCGACCCCTATCATCAAATCGTCGGTAAGCCCGTATTCAAGCCCCAGCCGCATCGTCGCCTGATCGAGCCCGAAGAACTGGTAAGCACCTGAATTCAGTTTGCCGAAGCGGTGCGAGATCCGTAAATCGAGATGATTTTTTTTCATCGTTTCCACCGAATGGCCGTTCACGACGCGAGTCGACTTGAAGGTAGCGGTTACCTGAACGGTTTGGGCGCTGTCCTGCTTCGACAGCTCGTTCAGCAGATCGTCCTGTGCATATAATACTGTTGATGAACACATCAACATCACGAGTAGGCGGAGTACTTTCATGGTCGGTTCTGATTAAGCTTTCACTGTCAAAGTATTCCCGTCGGCGGAAACGGTCACGATATACGTTTTGAGCGGAGTTGCCGCCGGGCCATTCGTCACCGCACCTGCAATGCTGAACGTAGAACCATGGCTTTGGCAAAAAACGTCGTTGGACGACGACCTGTATGCCACAGGATTCCCTTCATGCGTGCAAATTTTACTCAAAGCCACATAGCTGCCGCCGGTCGTTTTGGCTACCAGCACGTCCCCGATTACCTTGCCAGTACCAGCGGTTTTCAGCTCATTGTAAGGAGACTTGGTCATGTCAACCGTAAAATTGATAGCCGTACCGGTTGTCGTGCCGGATATTCCGGTACCTGAGCCTGTTCCCGGGTCCGGGTTGGGGTCCGGATCATCGTCGCTGGAACCACAGGCAGTCATAGTCGTGCCCAGGCACCAGAATGCCATTAACGTTGAGGTGCTAAGCCCGAGGCTTCTCAGAAACTCGCCTCTCTTCATGTTTCCTTGGTCAATTGAGTTCATAAGTGAATAAATTAATTAGTAGATATAATTCAATGGCAATGTGGGCATAGTGCTCACTTGAAAACAGGGGTATAGCGCACCGATAGCCAGAGGCCGGTGGTAATGAGGTTCACTTTGCCGTACCCGACACGTTTGAGCGGCATGCGGATCGACGGCTCGGCAAGCAGGGAAAGCTTGCGCGATATTCTGTATTCGTAACCGGCTGAAACGTTCACGTGGCTGAACCAGTACCATCCGGTTTTGCCATTCCAGCCCGGGTACTTTTGCGCATACGGGTCTTTCGGGTCGATGTAATAATATTTATATTTTTCGCTATTCATATGATAGGAGGAAAAGCCGCCTGTCGCAAACCATCGCGAGCGCTCGCCCGATCCGATATCAAATCGCACATTCAGCGGTACTTCAAGTACTTTGCACACGCCGTCGATGCCAGACAAGGCTGGTGGAGGATAATAGCCGTGCCTGGGTAACTGATAAGCCTCCGCCGGAGCGTAATAATCTTTCCTGCTCCAGACCGCGCCGCTTTGCAAGTACAACCTTGGTAAAACCGAATATTCCACCAGCAACGAAACGGCGGTTCCCGGCTTTGAAAAATCTTTCAGCCCTACCGTACTCAAATCCGGCGAGTAGCCGAACCGGATGGCCAACAGCGGCCGGTCGTCCGCCGACATGGACGATTGTTTCGGCGCAGGCTCAGAAGCCACTTCCTGCACTGGAGCGGAAACCCCGGGCAACTGCAACACATTCCATTTCGGTACCTTACCAATTAATGCGGACGCAGAAATCAGGGTACGCGTCTGCTGTTCTGCTTGCGCTGCCGATTCACCCGGCGATGTCGGCTGCGCATCCGGCATCGCTTGCGCTTGTGTAAAAGAAATAGCCCCGTCGCCTCCTTCCACTTTTGAGCGGTTAGGCTCTAAGTACACTCCGCCTGCCTTAGATCGGCTCCGGGGCAATAGTTTTCTGCCGTTGTTACCAGCGGCAGCATTCAATTCTGATTTCGAGGAAGATTTACCAGCCTCTTTTTCATTGGCTTTTAGTTCGCTATCAATATGTTTTTTGCCGTTTCCAACAACTTTATTTCCCTGATCAATGAGTTGCTTATTTGCGTTAGCCACAGTCGGGTTTCCTTTATCGCCAACCACATTTTCTTTTTTCACACCCGCAACCTCTTCCGGCGCCTCAACCACACCTGACTTCCTGCCCACACCTGACCCTTCATCAACACCCGATTCCCTGCCAGCAGCTTTCCCATCTCCATCCTCCGCGCCCCGTCCTTCTTCTTCCGTTCCTCCATTCTCCCGTTTCAAAACAACACCCCTTCCTCCTTTCTCCTTTCCTCCATTTTTCCCTTCAAAAAGAAAAATCCCCGCCGGTATCAGCAGCGCCAGCACGCCCAGCGGCCACCATTTCCGCCACCATCCGGCCGGAGCTTTCCCGTCCTGCTGGTCGAGTCGTTTCCGCAGGTCATTCCAGTCATCGGGTTCGTATTTAGGTTCAAGCTCTTCTGACGACTTTCTGAAGAGCTTGTCCAGTTCGTCATCTGGCAACTCTATCATAATCGTCGATTTTAATCCTGGATAACATTTCTCTCAACTTTTCCCTTGCACGCGACAAATTCGACTTTGACGCCCCAACCGAAATATTCAGCTGTTCTGCAATTTCCTCGTGTGTGTAACCGTCGATGACCGACAGGCTGAATACCAGCCGGTACGCGGGCGTCAGACGCTGGATCAACCCGACCAGCTCTTCGTGGGAAAGCTTGCTGATAACCGTTTCGTCGACGGACACCTGTTCCGCCACCTCCACGTCGTCAAAAACATCTCTGCGAACTTCCTGCCTGTAATGATCGAGGGCCGTATTAATCATGATTCTGCTCAACCAGGTTTTAAATGGTCGGTTTGCATCGAAACTTTCCAGCTTCGTGAAAACCTTCAAAAATCCATCGTTGAGTATTTCTTTCGCTTCTTCCCTGCTGCGCGTATAGCGCAAACAGATGCTCATAGCATAGCCGTAGAACTGTTTATACAACAGCTCCTGACTTCGGCGGTTTTTTTGTAAACAGCCGTCGAGTAGTTCTTGAAGAACGGCGGAGTTATACTCGGGCATGCTATTTGCTTTTTTGAACCTATACGTAGAAATAAAAAGCAGGGTTGCCTGGCATTTGCAAGTTTTTTAAAAAAATGCGCACCACGCTGCCCGCATTCTTTATGCGCCTGCTCCCGGGCGTAACTACCAAAATTCGATTTCAATTTACCATTTGATAACTGAGATAAGCCATTCGTACATCGATAATGTTATCTTTGTCTGCGGAAACGACATCGTCACCTGTCCAAATCAGTCTCAGTATTCGGAATGGATCGAAAGCACAGACTTCTCGAACTCGATGCACTGCGAGGCATTGCCGCGATCGCCGTGGTGCTGTTCCATTTTACCATGAATGAAAACAGAGAGCACTTCGGATGGCAATTCCGTTTCGGTGTAACCGGCGTCGATCTCTTTTTCATGATCAGCGGGTTCGTTATTTATATGACAGCCGGCCACATCCGGCACTGGATGGATTTCATCGTTTTCCGTTTCGCCCGGCTATATCCCGCGTTCTGGTGTTGCCTGTTCATTACATCGATTTTCATGGCCTGGTATGAACCTTCCCACGTCGATCTTAAACAAATCGCCGCGAACCTGACCATGGCCCCAGCGTTTTTCAATCAGGAGGACATCGACGGCTCCTATTGGACGTTGCTGGTCGAGTTGCTGTTCTACGGATGGATACTACTCATGCTGATCGCCGGAAAACTTTCCGAAATCACCCGGATAGCGTGCTTCACGCTGGTGGCCGTACTGCTGTTTCATATGTTTGCGCCGCAGTACCCGGCCCTCTATGATTTCGCCGGTCATAAATTACAGTTGATCAACCATTTCCCGCTGTTTTTCTCGGGTATTCTGTTTTTTCAGTTAAAGAACGGCGGAAACCGCTTCCGCATACTTGCCCTTTTACTGTTTACCCTGATTTCGTCTTTTTACTTGCATGACAAGGGCGGCAGGGCTATGTACGTAGTAAATTTCGCCGAGCATTGTACGCTCATTACGCTTTTCCACATCCTTTTCGCGCTGCTCATTACAGGGAAGCTCCGGTTCCTGGCTGCCAAACCGTTGCTCTATTTGGGTAAAATTTCCTATTGCCTCTATCTCATCCATCAATACGTGGGCACGCATCTGATCACCAGCTTTACGAAGGGAATGGGAATGAACATTCATGCCGCGCTGGTCGTCACGATCGTGATTATTATCGGACTGGCCTCCCTGGTCACTTTTTTTATCGAAATCCCGGCCAACGCTGGCATTCGCAACTGGTATTCCGCTTCGCGCAATGTTTTGGCCGCCGGCGAAAAGGCAAAACGGCCGTTCATTTAAAAAGCTGCTTTTTATCCACCGTGGCTGGTAAACTTGGTGCCGGCATGCACTGCAAAATGCCTTTTGAATAATTGCTTACTTTTGCAGGCAAGCTGTCGAATGTTTATCCACACCGGATCGGCCTGATCGCGGGTGTACCTATATTAAAAATAATGGCCAAGGATGAAAATAGCAAGGGGTTGACCGGGCAAGAGACGCCTTCTCCATTTGCGATAAAAAAGATCAAATGGGAAGGTCTGAAAATTACGCTTCACCTGCTACGCTACCTGCGCCCCTACCGCGTGATGTTTGCAGCCGGGCTGCTGTTTCTTGCGTTGTCCACAGGCACCTCGCTCGCATTTCCGAAACTGGTAGGAAGCATTATCGAGGTAATTGAGGGAAAATCCCGGTTTACTATTAACCAGATCACCCTGCTGCTGTTCGTGGTCCTGCTGGGGCAAGCGGTGTTTTCGTTTTTTCGTATTTATCTCTTTTCCAAAGTGAGCGAGCAAGCGGTAAACAATATCCGGCTGGATGTTTTCAGCAAGATCATCACATTGCCTGTTCCTTACCTGGAAGAACGCCGCGTGGGTGAGCTAACAAGCCGCATCACTTCCGATGTCTCGCAATTACAGGGTCTCCTCTCATTCACCCTTGCCGAACTTTTCCGGCAGGCGGCCACGCTGATCGTCGGTATGTCGATCCTGTTTTACACCTCCTGGAAGCTGACGCTTTTCATGCTTGCGACGGTACCCGTGCTGGGGGTAGCCTCGGTGTTCTTCGGACGACACACGCGCAGGCTCTCGCGCAAGGCGCAGGACCAGCTCGCAGCAGCCAATGTGGTGGTCGAGGAAACGCTGCAATCGGTGAATGTGGTAAAGGCGTTTACCAACGAACCGTTGGAAATTAACCGCTATCGCACCATTCTGGGCCGTGTGGTTGATCTGACACTGTACGCGGCGCGTTTCCGGGGCGGGTTCGCCTCTTTCATTATTTTCGCCATGTTCGGCGGGATCGTCGGGGTGATATGGTACGGTGCGGCGCTTGTGCAAGCGGGCGAATTCGGGCTTTCCGATCTTTTTACATTTATTCTCTACACCACTTTTATAGGGGCGTCCATCAGTGGAATGGGCGATTTGTATGCACAAATCAACCGGACGGTCGGTGCTTCCGAACGTATTTTTGAAATTCTGGGAGAAACGCCGGAAGTATCGGTTGAAGATGCGCAAAATGCGGTGGCTTCCCATATCGAAGGACGGGTTACTTACCGGGACGTGCATTTTGCGTATCCGTCACGCGCCGATCTCCCGGTATTGAAAGGCGTGTCGCTGGATGTCCGCGCGGGTGAGAAAATAGCATTGGTAGGTTACAGCGGTGCGGGCAAATCGACGATCGTGCAGCTGCTGATGCGTTTTTATAACTACCAGTCCGGCGAGATCCTCGTCGACGGCCGGCCTGTCCGGGAATACGGTATCTCCGCATTAAGGAAGAATATCGCTATTGTGCCGCAGGAAGTGATGCTTTTTGGCGGGACTATTTATGAAAATATCGCCTACGGAAGGCCCTCGGCATCCCGCGAAGCCATTGTAGACGCCGCACGCCGCGCTCATGCCCTGGAATTCATCGAATCGTTTCCCGAAGGCTTTGAAACAATCGTAGGTGAAAGGGGCATCAAGCTCTCGGGTGGCCAGCGGCAGCGCATCGCCATTGCAAGGGCCATTTTAAAAGATCCCAGAATCCTTATCCTGGACGAAGCGACGAGCTCGCTCGATGCGGAATCCGAAAAACTGGTACAGATCGCATTGAACGAATTAATGAAAAACCGTACCACCATCGTAATTGCCCACCGGTTGGCTACGATCCGGAAGGTGGATATGATTTACGTCCTGCGCGAAGGCCGGATCGCCGAGTCGGGTACGCACCAGGCATTAAGCACGGTCCCCGGCGGCGTATATGCCAATCTCATCAAACTTCAATTCGAAACCGCTGAAAACCTTCCATGAAAAACGCTGAGCCAAACCAGGCTGCATTATTTTTCCGAACACAAAAAGAAAAAGCAAGTGCCGCGGAACAAAAGGCGCATGACAGGTTCAAGCGCATTGCCCTTTTCCGGCTTGCTACTTTCGCAGGAATGGTGCTATTGGTGGTCGTCTGGAATAAAACCGGCATCGCCTATTGGGGAATCGGCGTACCGGGACTGCTGGCGATTTTCCTGGTTTTAATGCGTAGGCAACACGAGGCTCGCACCGAACGCGATTTTCAGCGAAACCTGGCCTCGATCAACGACGACGAACTCGCCCGCCTCGGGCTGCGCTTCACGAGACCGGAAACCGGGGCCGAATTCCGTGAGAAAGACCATAACTATGCCGACGATCTCGATATTTTCGGGGAATATTCCCTTTTTAAACTACTGAACCGTACACGCACCGCCGAAGGAAGCCGCCGGCTGGCCAACTGGCTTAAAAACCCGGCGGCAGCAACCGAAATAGGTCTCAGACAGGCTGCGGCTACCGATTTCGCCCGATATCCGGAGCTGATCCAGCAGTGGGAGGCAACGGCATTGCTGCACGAGCACGCGGCAAAGCATGTGGGTGAGTTTCAGGAATGGGTAGCCGGAAAGCTTCCCGCTCCACTTCAAAATACATTAAAATGGCGCTGGTTTCCATTGATTACGCTCGTCATCACGGCATTGTATTTTTCAGGCATAGTCCCCGGTATTGCAGTGCTTGCCAGCCTTGCGATCCACCTTTTCATATTAGGCCGCTATGCCGGTTATGTGAAAGTGCTTGCCAACCGCACGACTTCGATGGGACAGACGCTCACCGCCTACGCCGCATTGTTGAAAGAGGCGGAAGAATCGCCATACCAATCGGCCTGGTGGCAATCCAGAAAAATACGGATTACCGGTTCGTCGGTCGCGCTTGCCAAGGTCGGTAACCTGTTCGAAAAGCTGGATTACCGCAACAATCCGTATTTTGCCATTTTCATAGGCATTACCACGCTTTGGGACATGCATTGCCTTACCGGCCTTGAAAGCTGGAAAGCCGAACATCACAACCACCTCGCCGACTGGCTCGACGTGCTGGCCGACACCGAAGCCATGAACAGCCTTGCGGGCCATGCATTCGCTAATCCGCACTACATTGTGCCCCGGATAGGCGACAGTACCGAAGTGATGATCGCGGCTACGACATTAGGCCACCCTTTAATCCCTGCCGCTAAACGGATCAGCAACGATTTCGGGATGCGGGGCACCGGCAAAACGATATTGGTAACCGGCTCGAATATGTCGGGAAAAAGTACGTTCCTGCGCACGGTGGGCCTGAACCTCGTACTCGTGCAGATGGGCGCGGTCGTGAGCGCTGGCTCATTCGCGTGCTCGCCAGTACGGGTATTCAGCAGTATGCGCACGCAGGATTCGCTGGAAGAAAGTACCTCTTCGTTTTATGCCGAATTAAAACGGCTACGCAAACTGCTCGAACTGACCGACGAACAAGCCGGTGCGCCTGTTTTCTATCTGCTCGACGAAATTTTGAAAGGGACCAACTCCGCCGACCGCCATCGCGGCGCAGAAGCGCTGATCCGCCAGCTGCATACGAAGGAGGCGTCGGGTATGGTATCGACCCACGACCTCGAACTGGGCGAATGGGGCGCCACTGAAAACTACATCCATAACTTCCATTTCCGGTCGGATGTGGAGAATGGCCAGCTGCATTTCGACTACCGTTTGCATGAAGGAATATGCCGGAGTTTCAACGCATCGGAACTGATGCGGATGATGGGCATTGCTATCGGGCCCGACGAAACCCCGCTTGCACACTGATACCGGGCATTTGTACGGTTGTTGGAGGATTTGCGTAACTTTACTGTTTACATTTACGTTTAAAACACTGGTCCGGTAGCGGAGATCGAACTTTTTGATTAACAATTAACCCGTAACGATTACAAAACCTGAATGGAATTACAGAAAGCATTGGAAATATTGATCATGGCAGGGCAACTTATTTTGGGCCTGTCGATCCTGGTGGGGTTGCATGAGTGGGGGCACATGGCTGCCGCAAAATTGTTTGGAATGAGGGTTGAAAAATACTTTATTGGCTTTCCTCCTAAAATTTTCAGTTTTCAGAAAGGCGAAACAGAATACGGCATCGGAGCGATACCGCTCGGCGGATTTGTGAAAATTTCCGGGATGATCGACGAATCGATGGATATGGATACGATGAACCAGGAACCGCAGCCCTGGGAATTCCGTTCCAAGCCAGCCTGGCAGCGCCTGATCGTCATGTTGGGTGGGATCATCGTGAATGTGATCGTGGGTATCATCATATTTATTGCGATTGCCTATCACGACGGCAGGAAATTCCTTTCGGCAGAAGAGGTCAACAAATACGGTATCGTAGCCGGCGAACTGGCCCAGGAGCTTGGCCTTAAAACAGGCGACAAAATAGTCCGCGTCAATGGCAAACCATTCTCCGATTTCAACGACGTGGTAAGTTCCGACGTATTTCTGGGCAGCAACAGTTCCTATACGGTGAACCGCAATGGCCAGGAAGTCGAAATAGATATTCCCAACAACTTTATCGAGAAACTTTCGGATCCGGATGAAAAACGCAACTTTATACTGCCCCTGGAACCGTTCAAAATCGGGGAGCTGATCCCCGGAATGCCGGCTGAAAAAGCGGGATTGCAGGTAAACGACAAAGTGGTTTCGATCAACGGCAAACCGATCCGCTTTTTCCACGAGTTACAGGCCGAACTGGAAAAACTGGCCGGTAAAACCACCACACTGGTGGTACAGCGCGGCACGGAGCAAAAAACATTGAACGTCACGGTTACGGAGGAGGGCACCCTCGGCTTCTATCCCGAGTCGCTGCTTCATTTTACATCCGTTCGATACACGTTCGGCGAAGCGGTGACCATCGGCACGGAGAACGCCTTTGCTGTGGTGTACAACAATATCAAAGGTTTCGGCAAGATATTCCGTGGCGAAGTTTCGGCGTCGAAGGCGTTGAGCGGCCCGATCGGAATTGCGCGGATGTTCGGCGGGGTTTGGGATTGGGGCCGGTTCTGGCAACTTACCGGTCTGCTTTCCATGGTGCTCGCATTCATGAATGCATTGCCTATTCCGGCGCTCGATGGCGGGCACGCGGTAATCCTTTCCTATGAAATCGTCTCCGGCCGCAAGCCTTCCGATAGATTCCTTGAAAACGCGCAGAAAGTGGGCATGGTGCTGCTTTTGGGCCTCATGGCTTTCGCGATCTTCAACGACGTATGGAAAGCTGTTTTTTAAATAAAGGGATCAGGGAAGAAAGGGAGGAAGGCGGAAAGGGAGAAAAGAGAAAAGAAAGGAAATTCTCCCCTTCCGCCCTCCTTCCTTTCCTCCTTTCCTCCCTGCTCCTCACCTCATTCATACCGAACCACGACTACCACGTTTCGGTTACGCAAATGCAGTACAATCCAGCGTCGCGGTCGTTTGAGGTAAGCGTCCGGATTTTTACCGACGACCTGGAAAAAGCATTGTCCCAAAGCCATTCCAATCAACGTTTCGTGATCAAAGACAATGATCAAAACGACCGCTTCGTCGAGGAATACATTCGTAAATCCTTTGTGTTGACAGATAGTCAGAAAAACATTGCCGCTATCAAATATATCGGCAAGGAACAGGAAGCGGACGCAACCTGGGTTTATTTCGAAATCCCTTTCCAGCGTCCCCTGAACGGTTCCAGGCTTTCGAATGTTACGCTTATGGAAGTTTTTGACGATCAGGTCAATATGACCAACATTAAATTCCAGTCGGAGAAAAAGACGTTTTTATTTAAAAAGGGACAGACCTCTCACCAGCTATAATTAGTTTGTGACCGCTTAAAAAATGTATGACATAATGTGCGGTGGCACGGCTATTTTGTTTTTATAATGCCTTTCTTTTGAAAGTCATTATTTATATATTGGGAAAAGATTATCTGTCAATTTGACAGAATGCCTATGAAATTTGAACCTTCTGATCTATATAGCCGGCTGCTGATGTCCGATTCGGACATGGATAGCCTCGAAATCGTTCCTCTTGGCGGCCCCGATGGCTCTGACGAGCCTTTTGAACTTCCCAATGAATTAGCGATACTTCCGATCAGGCAAACGGTGCTCTTTCCGGGGATGGTCATTCCTGTGACGGTCGTGCGCCAGAAAGCCATCCGGCTTGTTAAAAAGATATACCGTAATTCCGATATCAATCAGCGTATCCTCGGCGCCGTAACACAGGCCATTCCAAATAAGGAGGACCCTACGGCGGAGGATCTTTACAACATTGGTACCGTTGCGCAAATCCTTAAAATGATCACCTTGCCGGATGGCAATGTCACGATCATCGTACAGGGGCGCCAGCGTTTCGAAATCAAAGCTATCGTTAACGAAGAGCCATACCTGACGGCCGAAGTCCGGCCGATCGAGGATTCGTTCGTTGGTCCGACCAAAAAAGAAGCGAAAGCACTGCTGCAATCGCTACGCGATGGCGCGCACAAAATCATGCGGCTCAACCCGGAAATCCCGCAGGAAGCCCGCATCGCGCTCGATAATATCGAAAGTCCGATCTTTCTAATCCACTTCCTTTCGTCGAATATCAATGTGGAGATAGCCGACAAGCAAAAATTGCTCGAAGAGCGCAACGGCCATAAGCAGGCCACGCTTTTGCTGCAATATATGATGCGGGAGATCGAAATGCTGGAATTGAAACGGGAAATCCAGACCAAAGCCAGCTCGGATATCGACCAGCAGCAGCGCGACTATTTTCTGCGCCAGCAGATCAAAGTTCTGCATGACGAGCTCGGTATGGACAGCCCCGAGCGCGACCTCGACGAAATCCGCCTGAAAGCCAGCCAGAAAAAATGGTCGGAGCCTGTCAAGGCGCATTTCGAAAAAGAGCTGAGCAAATTGCAGCGGATCAACCCGATGGCCCCCGAATACCCGGTGACGATGAATTACCTGGAAACGCTGGTGGATTTACCCTGGGGACAATATACCAAGGACAATTTCGACCTGACGAGGGCTCAAAAGATACTGGATACCGACCATTTCGGCCTGGAAAAAGTAAAGGAACGCATTATCGAATACCTGGCGGTGCTTAAACTGAAAGGTAATCTCAAAGCTCCGATCCTCTGCCTTTACGGCCCTCCGGGCGTAGGTAAAACCTCGCTTGGGAAGTCAATTGCCAAGGCCTTAAACCGGGAATACATCCGGATGGCGCTGGGCGGCGTTCATGACGAAGCCGAAATCCGCGGGCACCGCAAAACTTACATCGGTGCGATGCCGGGTAAGATCATCCAGAATATTAAAAAGGCAGGTTCTGCGAATCCGGTGTTCATCCTCGATGAGATCGATAAGGTAAGTTCCGATTACCGGGGCGATCCCTCTTCGGCATTGCTGGAAGTACTCGACCCTGAGCAGAACTCGTCGTTCACCGACAACTACCTCGAAGTGGAGTACGATCTGTCGAAAGTACTTTTCGTAGCCACCGCCAATTCGCTCGATACGATTCACCCCGCATTGCGCGACCGGATGGAGATCATCGAAATGACCGGCTACACGATCGAGGAAAAATTGCAGATCGCCAAGCGATACCTCGTGCCGAAACAGCGCAAGGACCACGGCCTGAAAGCGACCGACGTAAAAGTGGACGACGCTGCATTGCTGAAACTCATCGAAGGCTACACCCGCGAATCGGGCGTCCGTAATCTCGAACAGAAAGTGGGCACGGTTATCCGCAAGATTGCGAAATCGGTAGCCATGGAGCAGGAATATCCCAAAACCATCAAAGCCGATCAGATCGAAAAATACCTCGGAGCGGAAATTTTCGATAAGGACCTTTATCAGGACAACGACTTCGCCGGCGTGGTGACGGGCCTGGCCTGGACGTCGGTAGGCGGTGAAATCCTGTTTATCGAAACAAGCCTGAGCCGTGGTAAAGGCGGGCTTACGTTGTCGGGCCAGCTCGGCGACGTAATGAAGGAATCGGCCGTAGCCGCATTGTCGTATCTCAAAGCCAATGCCGAAAGGCTGGGCATCGATTACCGGATTTTCAACCACTACGACCTGCACGTGCACGTGCCTGCCGGCGCCGTGCCCAAAGACGGGCCCAGCGCGGGCGTGACAATGGTAACTTCGATGGCGTCCATCTTTACGCAACGCCGCGTGAAGCCATTCATCGCCATGACGGGTGAAATCACCCTGCGCGGAAAAGTGCTTCCGGTGGGCGGCGTAAAAGAGAAAATCCTCGCGGCACGGCGTGCGGGCGTAAAAGAGATCATTCTTTGCGTGAAAAACCGCAAGGATGTGGAAGAGGTACCGGCCAATTATATCAAAGACCTGACCTTCCACTATGTGGACCAGATCGACGAAGTACTTGGCATAGCATTGCTTCCAGAAAAGGTAAAAAATCCGATGACTTTTGTTTTTCCCGAAGAAAAAAAGGAAAAAGAGGAAAGCGGATTTGTTACGATGACCGTTTAGATCAAACCGAAAAAATATACAAAAGAGGTGCTCCCGGGCGCCTCTTTTTGTTTAAGGGTTATGTATTCCAAACGGCGTCATTAGTATCGAACCTTTATGAAAAAGAAAATGTCGTTACCGCAGCTTTCCCCTCAATTGCTCGATCAGCAACCCGAACTTCTTCCCGATCACCGCCGGCTCCTCGCATTGCCTGAAAAAATCATCCAGTTTGGCACGGGCGTGCTTCTACGCGGCCTGCCGGATTATTTTGTAAACAAGGCCAATATGCAGGGCATTTTCAATGGTCGGATCGTGGTTGTAAAATCGACCAGTACCGGGGGAACCGACGCGTTTTCAGAACAAAGCAACATTTTCTCCCATAGCATCCGCGGCATCGAGAACGGCAGGCAGATCGACGAGGCGGTGATCAATACCAGCATCAGCCGCACATTGGCCGCAGCCAGCGACTGGGCCGATATTCTGGAATGCGCCCACAATTCGGAGTTGAATATTGTTGTTTCCAACACGACAGAGGTCGGTATACAACTTACCGACGACGACCTATTTGCCAGCCCGCCCGTCTCCTTCCCCGGTAAACTGACGGCCTACCTGCTCGAACGTTACAAGGCGTTCAACGGCGCACCGGAATCGGGGATGGTGATCGTAC